>JAJXWS010000100.1 GCA_021781495.1 Acidobacteriota bacterium
CAAAAGCTGTTGATGAGCGAGGTAGCTGCGGTGACCCAGTCGGCGGTGGTTCCGGCCGGCAAGCCGTAATTCTGGTAATCCGCTGGCTGCAGATATGCCATACCCGGACCTTCTCTTTCTGTTCCAGCCGGATGGGCTGGCGCGAGGTTGTGGTGCGTGGGGCTTATCGGGGGGATAAGCGGGAGCGAGGCAGGAGGCCCTTGTTGCGGGCCTCCTGGTCAGGCTGGGGTGACGCGCCGGGGATTACCGGTCGACGAGCACCTGGTAGTGGGCGTAGTTGGCGCCCTTGACGACGACGCCGCCGAACTTGACGGCGACGTACTGCTGAGTGAGCGAGCCGGGCAGGCCGAGCTGGAAGATGCGCGGAGTGGGATCGCCGAGCCAGTGGTACTCGATGAGGTCCTCGGTGACGATGTAGGCGGGCAGGACGGCGGTGCCGGAGCCGGGGGTGCCGGTGTAGCTGAGGCTCCAGTCGGGGATCAGGGGCAGGTCGCCGGCCTGGGTGGAGAGCATCTTGACGCGCAGGCCGCCGGTGATCTGGTCGGAGTTGAGGACCACGTTGAACTCGGACTTCATTTCGCGGTCGATGAGGTCGAGCAGGACGGGGTTGGCGTAGATGGCGGTGGGCCGGACGGAGTAGCCGTTGTTGGCGACCATCTGGGCGACGGTGGACTTGATGCCGTCGACGATGGAGGCGGTGGTGCCGATGGTGGTGGTGTTGCCGCCGGCGGCGATTTGGCCGGCGACGCCGTAGTACTGCGTGGTGGCAGGCGTGCTGAGGCTGGTGTCGTTGCCGTTCCAGAGGGCTACGTCGTGGGTGACCATGACGCCGCTGACGGTATCGACGAGGTCTTTGGCCTGGAGGTAGGCGAACTGCTGCTGCTGATTGCCCAGCTCGATGTCAAAGAGGTTGTAGTTGATTTGCGAGACGATGGCCTTGAGGGGCACGCTGCGCTCGACGCGGGTGGGGCTGACGACCGGGGCGACGATGCTGCGCGGATTGACGAAGCCCGCGGTGCCGGGGTTGGGCAGCGCCGTCTCCTCAAAGAAGCGAGAGGGATGGCCGGTGGCGGGCACCTGCTTGATGCGCTGGCCGAAGGGGCTGGAGCGACGGCAGATGTCGAAGATCTCGGTTTGGTAGAGAGGGACTTCAACTGCGCCCGGCCCGATGAAATCGGCTGCCGCGTGGATGTCTGCAAAGGATGCGTTCATAGGATTTCCGCCCCCTCCATGGGGCTTGTGTGGCTGCCAGCTTTTGGCTGCGGCCTGGTTTGGGGTCAGCGGGAGCGCACGGCTTTTTGGGAAAGCGCGGGGTTCCGTTGACGGAGTTCGTGGTCTGGGTTCTGAGCCGGAGCTGTGGTCAGGCGATGGCGCCGGCGCGGAGCAACTGGCTTTTGACGGCGATGCGCTGCTCCAGCGATAGGCCGGCCAGCGCGGCGTCGAGGGTGCGCACATCGACGGGGCCATCGCCGATGCCGTGCTTGGCGAGCATCTGCGAGGTGGCGGCGGGGATGGTTTTGCGCAGGGGGTTGAGGACGCTGGGCGCGGAGGAGGCTTTGAGCTGGGCCAGTTCCGCCTCGACTGCGGTGAGCTTTTCGGCCAGCTCGGCCTCGCGGCGGGACTGGTCGATGGTGGCGGAGATGCGCTCGACCTCGCCGGTGAGCGCGGTGTGGCGCTGCTCCAGCCAGGTGAGTGTGCGCTCCAGCAGATCGGCGGCGGACTGCAGCCGCTGGTCGATGTCTTGTTGATTGGGTTCCATGCTGTTCCTTTCTTTGGGTGTGGAATTGCACGAGGGTGAATGGCAAGACGGGGCGGAGGCCCTAGCTGGCCATGCGGAAGCTTGTGGCGCGGTAGGCCGCCTTCTCCCGCAGCAGGATGGCTGCCCCGGTGAAGGTGACGCGGGTGAGCTTCCAGATATCGGCCCGCATGTCTTCCACGCGGGCGTCGGCCAGCTCATAGCTCATGCCGAGGGACTCCGGCTGCTGGGCCTGGAGGGCGGTGGCGACCTCGGGAAAGTCGCGTGCGTAGAGGTAGCCGCGCACGACGATCTTGTTGCCGACGATGTTGGCCTCCGTAAGCAGGCCGATCTTGCGGCGGGCGTCGTGGCCGTCCCAGCCGGGGCGGTAATCGACGGCCATGCCGAGGAGCGAGGGCAGGGCCTTCTCCGCGGCCTGGCGGGTGAGCAGGACACGGTGTCCGCGCGCGCCGGCCGGGGCCTTGTCACTGGGCGCGTTGACTACGGTTAAAACCCCCTGGAAGGGCACCCGGTTGGGGTGTCCTTCGACGTGAGGCAATTTGACTGACATGGCTTCCAATCGCATGCGATCTCCGCTTGTGCCGGGTTGGGTAAGTGGGTGTGGATGGGCCGGGGCCCAGGTTCGAGCGCCGGAGGAGGGACGGGAGAACGGTCAGGCCTGCCCGGAAGGCGGGGCGGGCTCCGGGGCCGGTTGCAGGGCCGGCTCTGCGCCTGGCGGCGGGGCCGGTTCCGGGTCGGATTCGGGGCTGGCGGCGGAGCCGGCGAGCTGGGCGGCTCCGCTTTTGCTGAGCGGGGCCAGGCCGCGCATGGCGCGGACCTCGTCGACGGTGAGGACGCCGGCCTGGAGGAGCTGGACCTGGACGGCGAGCTCGGTGGCCTCGTCGCGGGCATTGAGGTCGTTGAAGGCGAACTCGAACTCGCGCCAGCCGATGCACTTGCCGAAGAGGTCGCGGGTGATGTGGCCGGCGAGGAGCTGGGCGAGCGGGAGGATGGCGCCGCGGAAGGCCTCGTCGGCCAGCTCGGCGGCGGTGGAGCGGTTGACGTCGCCCTCGAGGCCGAGCAGGAGCGGAGGCAGGCCGAAGGCGTTGGCGACCATGCGGATGAGGAACTCCTGCCAGGCGAGGCGGAGGTCCGCGTCTGTGCCCTGGGCGAAGCGGAGGACCTCGGGCTTCTGCTCGGTGGAGAGCAGGGGGACGCGGCCGGTGCCTTCGATCTCGTCCTGCCACCAGCGGATGAGGCGATCGTGCTGGGCGGGGGTGGCCTCGTTGAGCCAGAGGGCGTACTGCGCGACGGAGTTGGCGGCGAGCTTGCCGGCGAAGCGGTGCGCGGAGAGGAACTGGTTGACGGTCTCAAAGGCGACCTCCAGCGGGCCGAGGCCGAAGGGGGTGAAGCTGCGCGGGTTCATGCGGATGTACATCAGCTGGTCGTCGCGGAGCTCGACGGAGGCGGAGTCGAGCTGGCCGGGCGCGGCCTGGGCGTAGCGGGGCGAGTCGGGCTGGCCGTCCCAGCGGGCGTTGATGCGGATGGAGGCGCCGTCGACGGGCCAGAGCATGGCGGGACGGTCCTCGTCGCCGGTGGGCTCCATCTCGATGGCGCCGTAGCCGCCGGTGAGGGCGTCTTCGATAACCTGCTCGATGAGGGTGCGGAAGTTGTCGACGGCGTTGGGCTCCTCAAGCATGAGGCGGAGGGCGCGAAGCTTGCGGTGCGCCTCCGGGATGCTGCCGGGGAGGACGCCGCGGCGGACACGGACCTGCCAGTCCATGGCGGCGATGCGGTCTTTGATGACGTTGATGGCGCGGCGGACGATGGGCGTCTCCGCAAAGCGCCGGAGGTTGATGGGGGTAGGCTTGGGCAAGTGGCGCCCCGGGAACTGCACCGGGCTGAGGACCGCGGGCAATGCCAGGGTTTTGCGCTCCGCCTCAGCCTGGGCCTGCATGGCGGAATCGGAGCCCTCGGGGTTGCCGATGGCCTGCCGCCAGATCTGCCGCAATTGCTCTGTTACCTTCACGCGCACCTTCCTTTTTTTGGGTGGACAACAAAAAAGGCACGGCCCGAAGAGGGCCATGCCTTGGAAAACCTGCCTGCGGTCCGGGATCAGGGGCTCAGCGAGCAGAAGCTCCTGCGAGGACAGCGGACAGTGAATACGTTGGAATGGTTTTTTCCGCCAACAAGAATGATGTTAGCGAAACGGCGGATAATTCTTCGCACGGGAGAGCGCAGTTTTCTGCAAATTTTTATCGCGATTGGAATGAGTGATTTAGAGGCGAAAACAGGCGCGGAAAGACGGCTTGCGAAAAGAAAAAGATTTGACAGCTTTTGGGAGGCACGGGGTTCTGGCGGGGAAAGGCGGCTAGACCCGCAGCTCGCGGCGGGCGGTGGCGGCGATGGGCTCGAGGTCGGCGGTGGTGAGGACGCGGATCCGGTGCTCCTGCATGGTCTCGACGCCGAAGCGGTAGAGGGCGAGGCGGTCGGGGTCGTCGGCGGTGGCTCCGAGGCGGGCGGCGGGCTCGATGATGGCGGTGAGCTCGAGCTGGGCCTTCTCGACGCGCTCCACGCCGGCGCGCAGGCCGGCGGCGGAGAAGGCGAGGACCTTGGCCATCTCCACGCCGGGCTCGAGGGAGACGGCATGGAACATGCGGATGAGGGGCTGGGAGGCGGCCGGGGCAGCGATGCGGTAGCCGGCGTCGATGCGGAGGGGATCGCCGGGGCGGGTGTAGTCGGAGGCGGCGATGCGCTTGCGGAGGAGATCCCAGACGCCGGCGCGCTCGAACTCACTGCGCATGCGGGCCTGGATGGCGGCGCGGCCGCTGAGCCGCGCGACGCGCTCGCGGGCGGGGGGATCGACGTAGAGGCGCATGAGCTCGTCGAGGCCGGCGGAGAGGCTTTCGGCAAGAAAGGCCTTGGGCGCGGTGATCTGCACGTTGAGGGAGAGCGACTCGTCGAGGATGCGCATGAGGCGGCCGTCGGCGTCCTGCTGGAGGCGCTGGCGCAGCTCGGTTTCGATGCCCTCGAGGAGAGCGGTGTCGGCCTCGGGGTCGAGGCAGCGCACGCGGCGCCAGTCGCGGGTGAAACGGACGGCGAGCGCGGAGGGGTTGTCCTGCTCGCGGAGGAGGACGCCGATGTGGACGAACTCGTTGCGGACGGGGTCGGGGACGTAGCGGAGCAGCTGGAAGCGGCATGGCCGGCGGGGTTGCGTGGGCGGCGGCGGGGTGCTGACGGACATGGGCTGCTCCTTTCTAGTAACTGGTCTGTCTCGCGTCTGGTCTGTCTCGCGACTGGTTTGGGGCGCGTGCGCGGGGGCGGACGGGCCGGTTAGTTGATGCTATCGCCCGCGGCGGTGAGGCGCCATGGGACGGAGTGGAATTGCGAGGGGGTGTGGCCCCAATTGGGAAAGGGATTGCGATCGGAGCGGGCGAAGGCCTGGATGGCGTCGCGGATGCGGTTGCGGCGGGCGAGGAGCTTTTCGACGAGGGCCTCGATGTGGGCAAGGTCGCCGCCGTACCACTCGGGGGGAACTTCGCCGGCGGCGGCCCAGACGGTGTCTGGGGGCATGGACTCAAGGCGCGAGAGCCAGGGCTCGAAGGAGTCCCAGCCGGTGACGGCGCGGTAGACGAGGTTGCGGATGTAGACGCCGCGAAGGGGCGCGTCGTCGAAGCGCCACTCGCCGGCATGGAAGCAGTAGCCGAAGTCGATGAAGACGGCGCGGTAGCGGCGCTCGCGGGGGCGGCGGGTGAAGACGGCCTGACGGCCGTTGGCGTTGCCGGTCCACTTGTCGAGGGCGAGGATGCCGGCGAACTCGGCGAGGTTGCGGAGGTCGGCGAGCTGCTCCTCGGGGAGGTAGTCGACGACCTGGCCGGGCATGAGTCCGCCGACGAAACGGGAGCCGAACTGGAGGCCGGGCAGGCAGGGCTCGCGACGGCGGCCGAGGTCGATTTCGAGCTCGGGGGTGTTCTGGATGAGCCAGGGGGAGACCTCAATGAGCTCGGCGTGGGGGGCGGTGAGGCCGGCGGCGACGGCGAGGCGGGAGGCGAGCAGCTCGTTGGCGAGGACGCGGGTGTGCTGGGGATTGTTCTGGAACTTGACGACGTAGGCGTGGCCGTCTGCGCCGAGCATGAGCTGGCCCTGCGCGCCGCCGCGCATGCGCCGGATGTGCTGCACTGCGAGAACTGCCAAGCGGGCCCCCGGGATGACTGGGATTGATTGTAAGAGATCAGGGCAGCGCGGGCGGGCGCGGGCCGGAGTGGGACTCGAGGAGCTGGGCGCGGGCGGCGAGGGCGATGGCCATGGCGAGGACGCGGTCGTCGTGGGTGCCGGGGCGGGCGCCGGTGGAACCGTTGGGAAGGCGGACGAAGCTGCGGCACTCGGCGAGGAGGCGGCGGCTGAAGAAGCGCTCGGGGTGCTCGACGAGGGCGGCGTCGAGGCGGCCGAGGACGGCGGGACGGCTGACGGAGGTGGTGAGCCAGCCGGGCTGGCCGCCCTGCTGGAAGATGCGCGGGTAGTTGCAGGCGGTGTGGGCGAGGGCGAGGATGCCGGCGCCGTGGTTGTTGCGCTCGATGACGAGCCAGGCGTGGTTGTACTGGGCGGCGAGGGCGGTGACGAAGCGGGCGAGCTCGAGGCCGCCGAGGTGGGCGGCGAACTCGGCGCACTGGAGGCCGGTCTCCATTTCGAGGACCTGGGCGGCGGAGTAGTCGCCTTCACTGCCGCCTCCGGCGGGATCGACGGCGACGAGGTACTGCTTGCCGGGAAGCGGCGGCAGCCAGATTTCAAGCTCGCCGTTGCGGCGGGTTTCGACGGGCGGCGGAGCGGTGGCGAGGCGGGCCTGGAGGACGGCGAGCTCGAAGACGGAGTCGCCGCTGAGGCGGAAGCAGGTGGCGTCGTCCTCGGCGTACTCCTGGCGGGCGAGGCCGCGGAAGCTGGCGTGGAGCTGGCGGCGGAAGCCGATCTGGCGCAGGGTGAGGTGATGCTGCTGGATGAGGTCGCGCTCGTCGGCGGTGAGGGTGGCGGGATCGACGGGCTCGGCGCGGTAGCGGCGCTCCATCCACCAGGGAAAGAAGTGGCGGACGGTGGCGGTTTCGTCGGCCTGTTGCCACTCCTGGTGGAAGCATCCGCCGACGCCGTCGGGGGTGGACTCGAGGACGACTTCGCCGGAGGGGGCGAGGGCGGCGCGGAGGCCGGCGAGGGTCTCGGCGGGATCGCCGGGCCAGCGGGCCAGCTCAGAGCAGTGGAGGTTCTGCAGGGTGAGGCCGCGGCCGGCGTTGCGGTCGCCGGCGGAGACGACGAGGTACTGCGAATCGATGTGCGGGAAGGCGATCTGGCGGACATTGGCGCGCGAGGTGCGCAGCGGACCCTGACGCAGGGCGGCGGGCAGACAGGCGTGGAAGCGATGCACGATGCGGAAGATCTCTTCGGCGGCCTCCTGGGTATGCGCGACCTCAAGGGTGAGGGTGCCGGGCTGGGTGATGGTCTTGAGGAAGAAGCGAGCGGCGGCCCAGGTGGTGAGGCCCATCTGGCGCGCCTTGAGGACGATGTTGCGCGTACCGCGGCGCTGCTCGTAGGCGCGCTGCACGGCGTTGGCGCGAAGCGGCGCGGTGCGGCCGTCGCGGGTGCGCACGCGCAAAAGCCCCTCAGCCAGCGCCATGGCCACGGTGAAGCCGCCGAGACGCGCGGGACGCTGATCGAGGATTTGGCCGAAACGGATGAGCTCGTCGCGGTTTAACTGCTGCGGCCGGAGGACGATGGGGGCGGCGGGTGAGTCGGATTGCTGGGACACGTTTTCCTCCGGAGCAAAGGGGAAAGGCCTGCCCGCGCCGCGAAGTGCGGCGGCGCGAACAGGCCGTGATGTGAGTGGATGCAGGGTGTGAGTAGATGTGGGGTGAGTGGATGCGCTGCGGGGCTTAGTACCCCGCGCACTGATACGTCACGGTGTAGGCCGTGGACGCGGTGAGCGCGGTGCCTGTGTTCAACGTCCAGACGGTTGTGCTGTAGGTGAACAGGTCGTTGCTCATGGACGTATACGGTGATGCGGTGAGAACGATGTGCGCCGTGCAGTCTGGATAGTTCGTGTGCGTGTTCGGGTCGGTGATGGTGAGCAGCACGCCAGTCGTGGTCGATGTTCCGGTGGTGAGCGAGATGGTTCCGCTGCTGCCCGTGCATTTGTGACTTGCGGCACAGGCGATAGTGGGGCTGGTGCCTGCTGCAGCGCCTGCCGCCAGCGTCGCCGCTGTGCTGTTGCCGAACATCGTGGAGATGACCGGCTTCGCCACCGTCATGTTGTTGCTGGTGATAGTTGCAATGACAGAGGCCAACACTTGCAGGTAAATCTGCGTGTTGCCCTGAATGGTCTGCGTACCGCCCGAGAAGAGACGACCGTTGTTCGCGCCTGATGAGTCGAGGCGGTTCGTGTTGCTGTCGCCGATGTAAATTTGCTGTGTATATCCAGTTGTGTAGATGTTGCCAGCAGCACTGATCGTGCTTCCTGCGGTCACTGCTCCAGTCAAGTTAGAAGTGCCTGAGTTCGTCAGACCTGCAAGGGTGGTTGTTCCCTGGAAGGTTTGATTGTTGGGCTGCGGCACCAGCGCAATCCACGCCACATCGACCTCGCCGTTGTTGAAGAAGAAGCTGAGGTTCTGGCCGCTGTAGCTGGACAGGTTCGCGGAGTAGCTGCCGGTCTGGTAGCTCGTAGTGCAGCTCAGCGTGTTCGTGCCGATGGTCGTGCCGTTGGCCTGTAGGCCGAAGCTGAAAGACGCGATGGACGGGCACTTGTAGCTGACGTAGGCCGTGACATTCGTCGCAGGAACGATGCTGCCAGCCTGTGTGTTACCGATGACCGCGTTGCGACCGAAGATGTTGTTGAACTGGCTGAACGAGTTGAAGCTCGGCATCGCCACATAGCGCCCGGTCAGTGAGTTGGCGTCCGCTGTCACGGTGGTAGCCGTGCCGCTGATCATCAGGTCTTCTGGGAAGAACAGCAGGTCTTCCTGCGAGAAGTACGGTGTTGCAACGTTGCCGGACTGAACGAAGTCGCCCTTGATGGTGCCGGATGCATAGCCAGCGCCACGGCTGCGCGTGAAGTTGACTCGGCTGGCTGGCTGGCGACTTTGATAGGGGCTGGACGCGTACATGCCGGTGACGGTGTTGCCGGCGCCGTTGTCCGTCACGCTGGTGAGCGCGGTGTGGACATCGTTGCCGAGCATGTCCACGGTGTTGCCTTCGCCGCCGAGCGTGAGCGCTCCTGCGCACTGCGCGTCTCGATAGTCGGAATCGACCGTCTCGATCAGGCCTCCGGTGGTGGAGGACGA
>JAJXWS010000101.1 GCA_021781495.1 Acidobacteriota bacterium
CCGCGCCCGCACCGTCTGGATCGCCCGCCGCGCGTCCAGCAGCGGAACCGGCAGCAGATATCCGTTCGAGCTCAGCCGGTAGCTCAGCACAAAGGCGTGAAAGCCCCGCGCCGTGAACCAGTCCGCCACCTGCCGCCCTTCCAGGTTCCCCGCCAGGTGCGCGTACGCCCCGCCCGGAAACACCACCACCGCCGAGCCGTTGTCCTGCCCCTTTGAAGGCTCAAAGATCGTCAGCGTCGGCACGTCCTCGCAGGCCTTGCCATGCGCCTCCGGAGCATCCCCCGGCCACAGCCGCACTGTCTGCATGCCAAAAAATGCATTGCCCGCATCCGGCATCGCGCAGGCATCCTTCTGCGCCAGCGCCCCCGTGCTCACAGCAGTGCTCACAACCAAGCTCAGAGCCACTCCCAACCAGAAACGCTTCACCGTAACCTCCACCTCCACTCGCGGCGATTATACGGCGTGGCCTCGCGTCTCTGGCTCGGTGGCCTCCGCCGTCACAGCCACAGCGCGCTATGCCCCCGGCACGGACTGCCCGCCAGTTCCACCAGCTTCTCGGCCAGTTCAAACCCGTAGCGCGCAAAGTAGAACGCCGCTCCGTGCGTGCGCTCCTGCAGCGCGCCGCCCGGATACAGCGCCATGCTGACGGCCTCCGCATGCCTGCCCAGCGCCGCCTCTTTCTCCAGCTGGAAGTTCGCCGCCAGTCTCCGCAGCCGGTTCATCTGGTAGCGCATCTTGCTCGCCGCCGTCCCCGCAGACCGTCCCAGCCCCTCGTCCAGCGTGCTCATCCACTCCAGCAGCGGAGTCAGTTCCGCATCCAGCGCCGTGCCCGCCGCGGCCAGCCTGCGCTTGCCCTCCACCGGCATCGCCCTCGCCGCCAGCAGTTGCGCCAGCCCATCCTGCGTCTCGCCCATCACCCGTTCCAGCGTCAACTCGTGCCGCCGCAGCAGCTCGCCCACCGCCGGCTCAATCAGCGTGGCAAACATCCTCGGCTGCGCCGGGGTCAACCGCCCCAGAATCCGCTCAAACAGCACCGCCGACTGCGCAAAATACGCAATCTCCGCCGGGCCGCCAATCGTCAGCGAGGTCGAAAGCAGATAATCCTGAAACACCGGCCGTAGCAGTGCCGAAGGCGAAATCCGCTCCGGCTCCGCCTCCAGAATTCCCACCAGCTCTGCCGTCGAGTAGCTTCGCCGCCCCGCCAGCCACTGTCCGCCCGGCTCCTGCGCCGTCGCCGCCTTCCGCTTCAGCGCCACGCGCGCCCCGCGCTCATCCACCAGGAACAGCAGGCTCGACTCCGCGCCCACCGCCACCTGCGCGTGATATCCCGCCGCCTGCAGCGCCGCGTTGCGCTCCAGCAGAGTCGCATGCAGCTCGTCCGCCCGCTCCAGCGCCGCGCGCAGCACCGGCGAGCCCAGCCGATGCACCTCGCGCCCGCCCGCATCCAGCACCAGCAGCCCCTGCGCCGCAAAGGCCTTCGCATAGAACTCCGCAAACGCCTGCGCAAATGGCTGCCCCGGCCTGTACGCGGTCTCCAGCGCCTGCATCGCATCGGAGAAGCCCAGCAGCTCCCACGCCTCTTCAATCAGCGGCCCAATCGTCTCGTCCAGCACCACGCCGCCTACCGGCCGCTCCACCTCCGGAGCCTTGCCGTACACCAGCTTGCGCAGCTCGCGCCGCGCGGGAAACACCACATGATTGATCTCGGCAAAGTCGTGGTCTTCCGTCGCCAGCCAGAAGATGCCCACATGCGGCTTGCCCGCCGCCGTGGCCTGTCGCGCCCGTGCCAGCGCCGTCGCCGCCTTGAACGGCGTAAACAGCGGCCCGCCGAACAGGCCCACCTGCTGCCCCGTCACCACCACGCCGGCGCCCGCGCGCAGTGCATCCAGCGCTGGCCTCGCCGCCTCGCCCGGATTCTGCGCCGACAGCGCCTCCACCATCTGCGCCCAGTGCGCGGGCCGCTCC
Organism: Acidobacteriota bacterium; assembly: GCA_021781495.1. GTDB lineage: Bacteria > Acidobacteriota > Terriglobia > Terriglobales > Acidobacteriaceae > Telmatobacter. The sequence continues at coordinate 1,966 of JAJXWS010000101.1, forward strand.
GGCCCCGCCTGCCAGCTCTCGTCCGGCGGCAGCGACGCATAGAAGGAACGCACCGCCGCGTCGCCCGCGCAGTAGTCCAGAAACAGCCGGCTCAGGCCCGGCGCCACAGTAATCGGATGGCAGTCAGCACTCAACAATGGATTCACTTCCCGTTCAATGGCCTCGAAAGGTGCCCCGGTGATGCGGGCTCGGATGGAAAAGGGCTGCATAAAGGATGCCACGGCAGCCGAAATCGATGCACGGCCCCACCCGTGCCGTATGCTTAACTGTTCCTCTGATTCTGCTACAAGGAGACCCGCCGCAATGCCCAGGAAGGCAAAGGCTACCCCACTCGCCAAGCCCGCAAAGCCCGCCAAGGCCGCCCTCGCCGTTAAAAAGCCCGCCCGCAAAGCCCTCAAGCCTGAGCCCGTGGAAGTCGCTCAGATCCTCAGCTCCGTCGTCGCCTGGGAGGGGCCGCTCTTCCGCGTCCACCACGACAAGCTCATCGAGCCCGGCGGCAAGCACAGTGAGCGCGACGTCATCCGCCACAACGGCAGCGTCGTCGTCCTCGCCCTTGACCACTCCAAAAGCAGGAAGGATCCCTGGGTCGTCGTCGAGCGCCAGTACCGCCACGCCGCCAACCAGTTCCTCTGGGAGCTGCCCGCCGGCAAGCTCGAACCCGGCGAAGACCCCCTCGCCGGAGCCCAGCGCGAGCTGGAAGAAGAGACCGGCTACCGCGCCAAAAAGTGGAAGCCCCTCGTCGAGTACTACGCCAGCCCCGGCTTCCTCGGCGAATCCATGAAGGTCTTCCTCGCGGAAGGTCTCGTCCCCGGCGAAGCCCACCCTGAAGACGACGAAGAGATCGAAATCCGCCTCGTCAAGCTCTCTGGTCTCGTAAAAATGATCGACAAGGGCTTCATCCACGACGGCAAAACCCTCACCAGCGTCCTGCTTTACACTCGCCAGCTCGCGCGCAAACGCCGCTAGACACTTTCCGGGATGCGATCTCCCGCTTCGCTTCACTCCAGGGCCGGCGCCACCAGCGCCGGCCTTCCCGTCTGCTCTAAGAAATCAGAACAATCACACCCCTCCCGAAAAATACCGCAGTAACTCCCTTTGCAATAAGGGTGAACCAGTCCCACAATATGTATTCCAGAGCTACTAAGTTCTCGCGCAAAAAGTTACCCGCCCCTCGTCCCCAACTTTCGGTTGAGCCATCTCGCCCTGTGGAAATAATCCCGGATTTCTCAATCAACCTTTCGCGCAAAAATGGCGTCCTAGTTGATATCGGTAAGCATTCCCGATCACCTTTTGCTTATCGTCAAAACGTCTATTGCAAGGAAGGCATATGCCTGTGGCTCAGTACAAAGGGAAGGTCAAGTGGTTCAACAACGCCAAGGGTTACGGATTCATCGGACGCGAAGATGGTCCGGATGTTTTCGTCCACTACTCGGCCATTCAGTTGGACGGCTACAAAACTCTGAAAGAGGGCGATGACGTCGAGTTTGACATCGTCCAGGGCCAGAAAGGTCCTCAGGCCGACTCGGTCACCCGTCTTCGGGACGCCGCCCATAGCGCAGCCTAGCTGCGTATTCCCCGGGGCGTAGCACCAGACCCGCACAGACGCGGTACGGGAAAGTTACGCCTCCCAGGATTGCCTCCATCACAATCCATATACTGCGCCCCACGCGCGCAGCGCATCCGGCGTGTGTCTGTTCAGCCCCGCCTCGGCTCCCGCTCGTATTTTCACCATTCCATGGCGGATACTGTTCGCCGGGGTGATTTCCGATGGACAACGCCACCATGGCCCGCCTGCTGGCTGAGACCGCCGACCTGCTCGAGATCGACGGCGGAGACAGCTTCCGCATCCGCAGCTATCGCCGCGCCGCCGAGTCGGTCGAGCAGACCACCATCGACATGGCCGCCATCGCGGCCGACACGGCCCAGCTCCTCGCCGTCCCCGGCATCGGCAAAGGCATGGCCGCCCACATTCAGGCCATCGTCAGCACCGGCTCCCTGCCCCTCCGCGACGAGTTGCTTGCCAGGTACGGCGCTGGTGTCCTCGAGCTGCTCAAGCTCCCCGGCATGGGCCCCAAGACCGTCGCCCTCCTCTGGGATGCCGCCCGCATCGCCACCATCGACCAGCTCGAGCAGGCCATCGAGGCGGGCCGGCTCGTCGGCCTGCCGCGCATGGGCGCCAAACAGATCGAAAAGCTCCACAAAGGCATCCAGGACTACCGCCGCAGCGCCGGCCGCTTCCGCCTCGACGAGGCCGAGGACGCCGCCGCCCGCCTCTCCGCCTATCTGCTTCATTTCAAAGGCATTCACAAGGTCACCCCGGCCGGCTCCTTCCGCCGCGGACGCGAAACCGTCGGCGACCTCGACCTGCTCGTCACCGGTCCCGCCTGCGCGCCCGAGCACACCGCCGCCGCCGTCGAGTACGTCGCCGCCTACCCCGCCATCCACGACATCATCGCCAAGGGCGAAAACAAGGTAGCCTTCCACCTCGCCAGCGGCATGCAGGTCGATGTCCGCCTCCTGCCCTCCGCCAGCTATGGCGCGGCCCTGCAGTACTTTACCGGCTCCAAGGCGCACAACGTCTCCCTTCGCCAGCGGGCCCTCAAAATGGGTTACACCCTCAGCGAGTGGTCCCTCGCCCGCCTCAGCGACGGCTCCACCGTCGCCGCCGCCACGGAGGAGGAGATCTACGCCGCTCTCGGCATGGACTGCATGCCCCCCGAGATGCGCGAGAACCTGGGCGAAATCGAGGCCGCCGCCCACCACAACCTGCCCCAGCTCATCCAGCGCTCCCACATCCGCGGCGACCTGCACATGCACACCACCGCCACCGACGGCCGCAACACCATCCGCGAGATGGCCGAGGCCGCCATCCAGCAGGGCTGCCAATACATCGCCATCACCGACCACTCCAAGAACCTGGCCATGACCAACGGCCTCGACGAACAGCGCGCTCTCGAGCACATCCGCCGCATCCGCGAGGTCAACGAGCAGATGGAGGGCCGCATTCGCATCTTCCCCGGCATTGAGGTCGACATCCTCGCCGACGGCCGGCTCGACCTCGACGACGAGGTCCTCGCCCAGATGGACATCGTCATCGCCAGCGTCCACACCCGCTTCGAGCAGAGCCGCGAAGACATGACCGCCCGCATCCTGCGCGCCATGGAGAACCCCCACACCCGCATCCTCGGCCATCCCACCGGCCGCCTGCTCCTGCGCCGCGAGCCCTACGCGCTCGACATGGGCGCCGTCCTGCGCCGCGCCGCCGAGCTGGGCGTGGCCATGGAGCACAACGCCGCCCCCGAGCGCCTCGACCTAAACGACCGCGACCTCCGCATGGCCCGTGAGCTCGGCTGCCCCGTCGTCATCTGCACAGACGCGCACGACGCCCAGCACGTCGCCCGCTTCGACTACGGCATCCGCCAGCTTCGCCGCGCCTGGTTCGGCCCCCAAGACGTGCTCAATACCCTGCCGGCCTCAAAATTCCTCGCCGCGCTCCGCCCCGGGCCTTCCCACCACGCCCCTCCGCACGTCCAACCCCTGGGCCGTAAAGCCTGAAGTAACAACCACCCAGGGAAAAGGTCGTCCTTCCCTCGAAACTGGAGCTAAGATAGGGGCGCTATGAGTCTGCTACATCAGAAGTCATCCGAGGAGCAGGACGAGGCCGCGCGCGGCGAATCCTTCACCCGCGGTACCAGCCACATCGTCTGGGCCAGCATCGCCGCCGTCGCCTTCGTCTCGGTCGCGATTGCCGTCTACTTCGTGGCGGGAGAAAAGCCTCCGGCCGTCACCGGCGAGATCCTCGAGGTCTGGGCACACCCCATGCACACCACCACGCCCGCCTTCGACGCCGCTGGCGCGGCCATCCCCCAGGACAATGTCGATCAGATTCTCGTCTTTACGCGCGTTCGCCTGCACAATCAGAGCAGCCAGCCCCTCTACCTGCTCCACATCATGGCCAACGTCAAGCTCGACGACGGCCTTCACACCAGCTACGCCGCCGTCGGCTCGCAGTACGATCGCGTCTTTGTCGCCTATCCTGAGCTCACGCCCTATCGCAGCGCCGCGCTCTCGTCCGACCTCGCCCTTGCGCCCGGTCAAACACAGGAGGGAACCTTCGTCGCCTCCTTCCGCATGACGCCCCAGCAATGGCAAGCGCGCAAGGGCCTGGACTACGGCTTCGGATTCCGCTATCAGCCGCTCCTGACCCTCACGCCCAAAGCTCCCGTTACTGAGCGCTGACCGGCGCCGCCCCGCCCTTCGGCGTGGAGAGATACCCGCTCACCTGGTTCTTTGAGTTGATGGTGTTCACCACAATCTCGTACAGGGCCGGCTCCTTGCCGCTGTAGAACTGCAGCGGCTCGTCCACGTTGCGGTCCTTCTTCTCATACCGGCGATCGTCGGCGTACACATAGAGCGTAAAGCGGCTCCGCTTCATGTCTGCCTTGCGCAGTTCCAGGCTCACCGTGCCCACCGGCGTCCGCTTGCCCCGGTTCAGCGTGAACTCGTAGTAGTTGCGGTCGCCGCGATGCTTCAGCACCTCAAGCTCATCGTGGTTGCGCGCAATCAGGCTGTTCTGGTTGCTCAGGTCGCCCTTCATGGACTGCAACTGGGTCATCGTGTTGGCCAGGTCGGTCTGCGTCTTGGCCACATCCGTCTTCACGCCGCCCACGTCGGTCTTCACATTTGAGACCTCGCTGGACACGGCATTCACCTGCTGTGCCGTCTGCTTCTGCGCGCTCTCCAGCCGTGCGCTGTCCGCCTGCTCGCGCCGCAGAATCTCCTGCGCGCGGCTATCCAGTTGCTTCTGCGTCAAACCGAGCGACTTGCCCAGCTCATCGGTTGCCACCTTCAGCCGGGCATCGGTCTCCCGCAGTTCGGCTGAGAGCTTGGCGCTCTGCTGGTTCTGGTCGGCCAGCGCGGCCTCCTGGTGAGCCAGCCGCCCGCTCAGCGTGTAGGCCCACACCAGCCCGCCTATCGCGCACAGCAGGGCAATCGCCAGCACCGCCAGCAGCGCGCCGGAATAAGTTCTCGGGGGATTATCAAGTTCGCTCATGGTCTGCCTTTCTTCTCCTTGGCGGCTTGTCGCTCATTCCGCCCTTGGTATCGGCGGGGTTCGCAGGACACGGTCCGGAAATTCGTCCCTCGCCCCACCCTCCTCCGGGGAATCTCCAGAATATAAAGGAAAAAGCCCTCCGTGTGCCGGAATTTGGTCCGCACCCGCCCGATTCCCCCCTTTCCGCGCCCCTGTGCCCTGCCCTCCGACCCGCCCCGCCGTGACAACCCTTGAATCGCTCAGCTATAAAAGAACCTTGCCCCAATTTTGTTCGCCGGGCTCCTCTCAGGGGCCGGCACGGTGGCCAGATCAATCCAAACAACACGCTCTAAGGGGGAGTTCCAAAGGTTATGTCGACCGCTGTAGCTGGAAAAGGACTCGAAGGTATCGTTGCTGCCAACTCCGGAATCTGCTGGATCGACGGCGAAGCCGGTGTGCTGGCCTACCGCGGCATCGACATCCACGAGCTGGCCGAAAACTCCACCTTCGAGGAGACCACCTACCTCCTCTGGAACGGCCGCCTCCCCAACCAGCTCGCCCTCCGCGAGTTCCAGGCCCAGCTCGCGCTCGCCCGCCAGCTCGACCAGCGCGTCATCGACATGCTTCGCGCCTTCCCCTCCACGGCCACGCCCATGGAGGTCCTCCGCACCGCCGTCTCCGCACTCAGCTTTTACGACGCCGACGAGAAGGACAACTCCCACGACGCCAACGTGCGCAAGGCCTACAACCTCACCGCGCAAATCGCCATGATCGTGGCCATCTACGACCGCCTCCGCAAGGGCAAGGAGATCGTTCCGCCCGACCGCTCCCTCTCCCACGCCGCCAACTTCCTCTGGATGCTCAACGGCGTCAAGCCCTCTGAGACGGCCACCCGCACCCTCGACATCGCGCTCATCCTCCACGCCGATCACGAGCTGAACGCCTCCACCTTCGCCGCCCGCGTCATCGCCGCCACCCTGTCAGACATCCACTCCGCCATCACCGGCGCCATCGGCGCGCTCAAAGGACCCCTCCACGGCGGCGCCAACGAGGGCGTCATGCGCCTCCTCTACGCCATCGACAAGGCCGGCGCCGACCCCGTCGAGTACGTCAAGAGCATGCTCGCCGCCAAACAGAAGATCTCCGGCTTCGGCCATCGCGTCTACAAAACCGAGGACCCCCGCGCCACCCACCTCCGCCGCATGAGCGAGCAGCTCGGCAACGACGCCGGGCAGCCCAAGTGGTTCCAGATGTCCCGCGCCATCGAGCTCTATGTCAAGAACGAGAAGAAGCTCAACGCCAACGTCGACTTCTACTCCGCCTCCACCTACGCCACCCTCGGCATCGACATCGATCTCTACACGCCGATCTTCGCCATCAGCCGCATCGCCGGATGGGCCGCCCACGTCATCGAACAGCTCGACGACAACCGCCTCATCCGCCCCCGCGCCGAGTACATCGGGCCCACCTACCCCACCCGCTGGGTCCCCGTAGCAGAACGCCCATAGGCCCACACCATCCCCGCTCTCACACCAACACCCTGGGGTGCCCCACACTCGGGGTGCCCCAGGTCTCGCCTTTGAGACCTGGGATTACAAGCGCCTGCAGTTACCAAGATCCAGGGTGCCCCCATTCATGGCGCGCCCTTTGCGGCATGGGTGGGAGACCACAACCCGGCCCCAGCCCCGTCAGCGGTTGCCCCACCCTTGTCCGCAGGACAGGGTGGGAGCCTCACCCCTGTCAACTCCAAAAACCCGCACCCCGCCTCTAACCTACTCAAAACAAAGTGAAAATTCCTGCGCTG
>JAJXWS010000026.1 GCA_021781495.1 Acidobacteriota bacterium
TGCAAAGCTCTCCTTGTTGCGATTGATGGAGTGGAACAGCGTGCTGTCGCCGTCCAGTTCCAGGTTGGAGATGTACAGCTGGCGGCAGAGGTCTCCCGTGCGCGGGCGCTCAATCTTGATTACGCGTGCGCCCAGATCCGCCAGCCGCAGCGAAGCAGACGGTCCTGCCAGAAACTGGCTCAGATCTACCACCAGCAAGCCTTCCAGCGGCCTCATGGCTTCTCCTTTCCATCGGTCCTGTGCGCGTTTGCGAGCATCCGTTTCATCGCATCCAGCAGCTCAATCTCTGAGCCGCCCCGTTGCAGATACGCATGCAGAGCCTGGCTGGCGTCATGCTGAAAATCCAGATAGCCATCAAAGCGCGGCCGCACCCAAGCCCGATCCAGCACCGGCAGCGTGCGCGCAAAGAATCCGTTGCTGCGGCGATTCACCTCGTCGCTGAGCCATGCCGCGCGATGTCCTGGCTGCCCGCCCGCCTCAAAATACAGTGTGCTCTGGCATGTTGCAGAGGCCACGTACGCGGCATACTCTGCGGCAACATCCGCATGGCTGCACGTGGCCGATATCGCCAGCCCGGCTCCGCCCAGCGTGGAGCGCAACCGCTCTCCGCGCAGCGTCACAAGCTCACCGGCCTGCACGCAATGCCGCGCATAGCCCTCCCGGCTGTAGTTGGAGTAGCCATACGCAAACGGGCAATACGCCGCGCGATCACTCGCGGCAAGCATCTCCCATATCGCAATGGGATTGCGTTCCAGGCAGGCGCGGTCGCAGGCATCCAGCAGCGCGCGCAGGCAGCGCAACGCCTCCACGCCGGCGTCTGCAGCCACAACGCGATCCGCGCTCTGCAAGGGCTCTTCGCCAAATGCGTGGCACAGCATGAAGAAGTGCATCAGGCTGTCAATCGCCAGCCCCGGCACCGCCACCAGCCCGCGCCGGGCCAGGTGCATCAGCTCCTCCCAGTTTGCCGGCTCGCGCTCGCCGGCGGCTGCCAGCAGGTCAGGCCGGCACGCGCTCACCGGCGTTGCCGCGTCAATCGGCAGCGCCCAAAGATGCCCTTCGTACACATAGCTCGCATAGCTCTGCCCAACTTGGTGCGTCTCCTGGTCCCGCAGGCAGGCAGCGTCCAGCGCCTCATTCAGCGGAGCCAGGCAGCCGGTTGCCGCGGCCAGCCCGCTGGAAGGATGGTCCACCACCAGAAGGTCATACTTCCGCGCCAGCACGTCGAGCGGCTCGTCCGCAAAGGCCTGCAGCGAGCGCGTCTCCCACGCGATCCGCACGCCCGGATGCGTCTCTTCAAAGCGTTGCGCTGTGGCCAGCATGGGCAGCAAGCCGCGAGTGTGCTTCCATGTAATGCCCCGCAGCAGGATCGGCGCAGGTTTCGCGCCGGCTGTGGCGGCAGGTTTGCAGCTTGTTGGGGTCATGGCTGGATGCTATAGTGGTGCCGGCCTGAATTTTATCAGCAAAAAGTAATTTTTACATTTGGAATCCGGCCGGAACGCCAGCACGCGCAACAGAAGGGAGCCGCTACCGCCATGATCGTGAAAGAGAAGTTCTTTGAGGACTACGGCATCGGCGAGCAGCGCATCACCGCCGGCCGCACCATTACTGAGGCGGACGTGGTTCTCCATGCCGGGCAGACCGGCGACTTTTACCCGCATCACATGGATGAGGAGTGGTGCCGCACGCAGCCGTTCGCGCGCCGTATCGCGCACGGCACGCTCATCCTCAGCGTTGCCGTCGGCATGACGGCCGGCGAGATGAATCCCCGCGCCATGTCCTACGGATACGACCGCGTGCGCTTTGTGCGCCCGGTCTTCCTCGGTGACACCATTCACGTCAAGGCCACCATCCGCGAGAAGCGCCGCGACCCCAGGCGCCCGCAGCACGGATTCGTCGCCGAGGCCGTCGAGGTCTTCAATCAGCAGGAGCAAACCGTGCTGGTCTGCGATCACCTCTACCTGGTGGAGCTTGCGCCTGCCGCCTCTGGCGCAGAGGGCTGATCGCCCGGTGCGCGAGCTGATGCGGCGGCTGTCCTCGTATACTCAAGCCAGCGCATGAATACACGACTGGACGAAATTCTTACCACCACGCGGGACTCCGTGGCTGCTACGCGGCAGCGCGTGCCCGCGCAACTGCTGGAGCGGCTGGCAGCCGCGCACACGCCGCGCGGATGGGCCGCGGCCCTGCGTCGGCAGAGCGCCCTTGGCCCCGCCGTTATTGCGGAGATCAAGAAAGCCTCGCCCTCCAAAGGCCTGATTCGCGCCGACTTTGACGTGGCCTGGATCGCCGGCCGTTATCGCGCGGGCGGCGCCGCTGCGCTCTCTGTGCTCACCGATGCGCCCTACTTCCAGGGCAGCCTGCGCAACCTGGAGCTAGCCTCCTCCGCGGTCGACCTGCCCTGCCTGCGCAAGGACTTCACCGTGGACGAGTATCAGATCGTGGAGGCGCGCGCCAACCGGGCAGACGCCATCCTGCTGATAGCCGCCGCGCTCACCAATGCCGAGATCAAGCACCTGGCGCAGTCCGCGCGAGCCGCCGCGCTCGACGTGCTCGTCGAGGTGCACACCGCCGAGGAGCTGGACCGCGTGCTCGACTCGCTGGGCGAAACCGGCGCGGACGCCATCGGAGTCAACAACCGCGACCTCCGGACGTTCGACGTCCGCCTCGAAACCTCGCTTGAGCTCGTCCATCGCATTCCACCCACCGTGGTGCGCGTGGCCGAGAGCGGCATCGCCACTCCGCAGGATATGGCCCGGCTGCGCGCCGCCGGCTTTGATGCTTTTCTGATTGGCGAGAGCCTCATGCGCCAGCCCGATCCCGGCGACGCGCTTGCGGCTCTGCTGGCAGGGGCGGCTGCCCTGCGATGAGCCTCTGGATCAAGATCTGCGGCAACACCACGCTGGAGGATGCGCAACTGGCCGCAGAGGCCGGTGCAGACGCGCTGGGTTTCGTCTTTGCGCCCAGCCCGCGCCGCGTCTCTTCCGCGCAGGTGGCGGCCATTGTGCCGCATCTTCCGGCAGCCGTGGAGAAGATCGGCGTCTTTGTCGAGGCCACTCTGGACGAGATCTACGCCACCGTCCGCGCCTGCGGGCTCACCGGCGTGCAGTTGCACTCCGCCGCCGGGCCGGAGCTGCCCGCGCGGTTAAAGGAGTTGCTGGGCCACGGGCTGCGTGTGCTGCGCGTGGTGCACTTCAGCCCCCAGGCTGCGGCCCAGGCTGCGGACTACGCCCGCGACGCCAACGTGGATGCCGTTCTCGTGGACTCGCGCACCGCCACCGCCGTCGGCGGCACCGGCGTCGCCTTTGACTGGGTCGAGGCCCGCCGGAGCGTCTTCGGCGCGCCCGGCACGGCAAAGCTCATCGCCGCCGGCGGCCTCACGCCCGACAACGTGGCCCAGGCCATCGCCACGCTGCAACCCTGGGGTGTGGACGTGGCCAGCGGCGTGGAAGCCTCCCCCGGATGCAAGGACCCGATAAAAGTCTGCGACTTCATCGCCAACGCCCGCGCCGCCCGCCGATGAGCGTTGCATCCCGTATGCACGTCTAAACGCTTTTGCGTAGAATCTCGGCAGGGGTGGCGGCAGCACCGCCCCGGATTCCCCATCCGGTATCCTTTCGATACCGTTCGAAGCACCTTGCAACTTGGCCTGGTTCAGCATCAGATACCACCTGACGTCGATGGATAGCAGACAAAGGGGTAAGTCGGCATGAATACGGCTTTGGTGATTACGTTCATTGGCGCCCTGGTCTTCGGCGCGCACTTTTTCCTGGGCATGTTCGCCAAGACGCGCATCCCGGATGTGCTGCTGCTCATCGTCATCGGGCTCATCCTTGGTCCGCTCACCCACCTCGTCTCCCCTGCGGCGTTCGGCAGCGTGGGGCCGGTCTTCACCACGGTCACGCTGGTCTTCATCCTGTTTGAGAGCGGCACGGAGCTGCACATCGGCACGCTGCGCACTGCCCTAAGCGGCACCTTCATTCTGGCCTCGCTCAACTTCGCGGTCACCGCAGCCGTGGTGGCGGGGGCGGCATGGAAGTTCGCGCACCTGGGCCCCATGCGCTCGCTCATGCTGGGCGCGGTGCTCGGCGGAACCTCCCCGGCGGTCGTCATCCCCCTCTCGGCCCAGCTCAAGCTCGGCCGCGACGCCTCGGCCATCCTCTTTCTGGAGTCGGCCATCAGCGACGTCTTCTCCATCGTCATCGCCATTGCCCTGCTGGACGGCATGCGCGTGGGCAATGTGCACTGGGGCACGGTGGTGGGCGGGCTGCTCAGCTCGTTTCTTATCGCCTCGGTCTTTGGCGCGCTGGGCGCCGTCTTCTGGTCAAACCTGCTCAGCCGCATGCGCGAGCTGCGCAACGGCATGTTCACCACGGCAGCCTTTGTCTTTCTGCTCTTCGGTGTGACGGAGATTCTGGGCTACAGCGGCGCCATCGCCGTGCTGGTCTTCGGCATCGGGCTGGGCAACGTGGCATGGCACGGCGTGCTGCTCTCCAAGCGATTCCCTTTCCTTGCGCCCGTCGAGCTGAACGAGCGCGAGAAGGGCTTCTTCGCTGAGATTGTCTTCCTGCTCAAAACCTTCTTCTTCGTCTATATCGGTCTATCCATTCAGTTTACGAATCTTGGATGGATCACCTTCGGTCTCTCGGTCACCTTGCTCATCTTCCTGGCACGCATCCCCATCGTCCGCTTCGGCCTGCACCGGTCCATTCCCCGCGGCGATGCCAGCCGCATGGCCGCCATGACGCCCAAGGGGCTGGCGGCCGCGGTGCTCGCCTCGCTGCCGCTGGAGCAGCATATCCCCGGCGGGGACCTCATCCAGAACATCACCTACGCCGTGGTGCTGTTCAGCATTCTCATCACGGCCATCCTCATCTTCCTTCAGGATCAGACCTTCGTCGGCCGGTTCTATCGGCTTATCTTTGTAGGCTTTGCGCCCAATTCACTCCCGATCGCCGCTGAGGATGCCCCGCCCGCGTCCGCACCGGCTGAGCCCTCGGCCCCGTAGCGCCCGCCCTGCGCAGGGACTTGCCCACCCGCTTCCCTTGTACACTGGAAAGTTCTCCCATTTTCCCCGATGGGCGAGTGCAGGCAGGAGGCCCAAGCATGGCATCGGTCATTCATCCCGCGGCTCCCACTGAGTCGCAGCCCGGGCGGTTCGGCATCTACGGCGGGCGGTACGTGCCCGAGACGCTGGTAGCCGCTCTGGTGGAACTGGAGCACGAGTACGAGGCAGCCAAGGCCGACCCGGCCTTCCAGGCCGAGCTGGCCGGCCTGCTCAAGGACTACGCCGGCAGGCCCACCCCCCTCTATCACGCCAAGCGGCTCACCCACGAGCTGGGCGGCGCCAAAATCTATCTCAAGCGCGAAGACCTGCTCCACACCGGCGCGCACAAGATCAACAACGCGCTCGGCCAGGGCCTGCTCGCTCGGCGCATGGGCAAGCAGCGCATCATCGCGGAGACCGGCGCTGGCCAGCACGGCGTGGCCACCGCCACCGTCTGCGCCCTGCTCGGCCTGGAGTGCGTCATCTACATGGGCCAGGTAGACATGGAGCGCCAGGAGCTGAACGTGCTCCGCATGCGCCTGCTCGGCGCCGAGGTGCGCGGCGTCCAGTCCGGCTCCAAAACCCTCAAGGACGCCATCAGCGAGGCCATGCGCGACTGGGTCACCAACGTGCGCACCACGCATTATCTGCTGGGCAGCGCGCTTGGCGCGCATCCCTATCCCACCATGGTGCGCGACTTCCACCGCGTCATCAGCCGCGAGATGCGCGAGCAAATACTGGAGAAGGAGGGCCGTCTGCCCACCGCCGTCATCGCCTGCGTGGGCGGCGGATCCAACGCCATCGGCGCCTTTTACGAGTTCATCCCCGATCGCGAAGTGCGGCTCATCGGCGTCGAGGCCGGCGGGCGCGGCGCGGCGCTCGGCGAGCACGCGGCCCGCTTCAGCGGTGGTGTTCCGGGCGTGCTGCAGGGCACTTACTCCTACGTGCTGCAGGACGAGAACGGCCAGATCGCCCCCACGCACTCCGTCTCCGCCGGTCTCGACTACGCTTCCATCGGCCCCGAGCACGCGGCTCTGCATGACTCCGGCCGCGCAGAGTACGTCTCGCAGGACGACACCGCCACCCTCGACGCCGTCGTCAAACTGGCCCGGCTGGAGGGCATCCTGCCCGCGCTGGAGAGCGCCCACGCCGTCGCCGAGTGCATCCGCATTGCCCCCTCCATGAGCGAGCATGACATACTGGTAGTGAACCTCTCCGGACGCGGCGACAAGGACATGGGTATTCTGGCCCGCGAGCTGAAGATCCAGGGAGCCTGAGAAGCAGAGATGCCGATTCGTTTCGATCACAAGCCCGGCCTGGTGATTTATCTCACCGCCGGAGACCCCAGCCTGCAGGCCACGCGCGCCATCGCGCTCGAGGCCATCGACGCCGGTGCGGACGTGATCGAGCTGGGTGTCCCGTTCAGTGATCCGCTGGCCGATGGCCCGGTCATTCAGCGCGCCAGCGAGCGCGCCCTGGAGCGCGGCACCCGCCTGCGCGACGTGATTGCGCTGGCTGCCGAGATTCGCGCCGCGCGGCCCGCCGCCGGGCTGGTTCTCTTCACCTATCTCAATCCGATTTTGCGTTATGGCCTGAGCCGTTTTGCAGACGATGCAGCCGCGGCCGGCGCCGATGGCGTACTGGTCACCGACATGATCGTCGAGGAGGCCGGCGAGTACCTGGCCCAGATGGAGCGCACCGGCTTGTCGCCCATCTTTCTGGCCGCGCCCACCAGCCCCGACGAGCGCCTGCAGGCCATCGCCACCCACAGCAAGGGATTTGTTTACGCCATCTCGCGTACCGGCATTACCGGCAAGCAGCAGAGCATGACCGGCGACGCGGCCACCCTGGTGGACCGCATCCGGCGATGGACCACGCTGCCGGTGGCCGTGGGGTTCGGCATCTCCAACGCGGATCACGTCGCCCAGGTGGCGGAGTTCGCGGATGCCGCGGTCGTTGGCAGCGCAATCGTGGAGTTGATTGAGCGGTCAACGCCGGAGACAGCGCCCGGAGCGGTGGCACGATTTATCAAGGGTCTTCGACTGCCTCAGGCAGCGTTGACCCGGTAAAAACGCACCCCACGGGCGGCCGTTGCGCCGCTCTGCACCGTCCAACTCAAGTTCCCAGGCGCCCGCCTGCCGCGCACCTCGCTACCCTGCGATGCGGCCGGCGCAGAGCGCACCACGAGGTTCGAATGACGCTGGAAGAATTGCGGAGAAGAATCGACGATCTGGACCGCCAGCTGGTGGAGTTGCTCAGCGAGCGGGCACGGGCCGCGCAGATGATTGGTCACCTCAAGGCAGCCACGTCCCTGCCGGTCTATGAGCCGGCGCGGGAAAAGGTGATCTACGCCAATGTGCGCGCGGCCAACAAGGGCCCCCTGCCAGACATCGAGCTCACGCATATCTACGAGCGCATCATCGACGTGATGCGGGCGCTGCAGCGGAACGAGTTGGCATCCGAGAGAAATGCCCAGGCAGGCGTGCCGGGCCAAGGCACAGGCGCAGAGGCGCCCGAGACAGGGAATAGGCAATGATCGTAGCAATGCAGGAGAAGGCCACTGAAGAGCAGATTGACGCCGTCATCGACGCCATGGTGGAGGCCGGCGTAGGCGTTCACAGAACCACCGGAGCCATGCAGACCATCCTGGCCGGCGTGGGTCCCACCGCATCCCTTGACCTCAGCAAGTTCGAGCTGCTGCCCGGCGTCGAGCACGTCCACCGCATCAGCTCGCCCTACAAGCTCGCCGGCCGCAGCTTCCGCCCGGAGGGCACGGTGGTCGAGTTCCGCAACGGCGTCAAGGTCGGCGGCCAGCAGGTCATCGTCATGGCCGGCCCCTGCTCCATTGAGAATCACGAGCAGATCTTTGAGACCGCCCGCCGCGTCAAGGCCTCCGGCGGCAGCTTCCTCCGTGGCGGAGCCTTCAAGCCCCGCTCTTCGCCTTACGCCTTCCAGGGGCTCGGCATCCCCGGCCTTCAGATGATGCGTGAGGCCGCCGACGCACACGGCCTGCTGGTCATCAGCGAAGTCATGGAGATCGCGCAGATCGAGCCCATGCTCCCGCTCGTGGACTGCTTCCAGGTCGGTGCGCGCAACATGCAGAACTTCAACCTGCTGCGCGAGCTCGGCCAGGTCCGCAAGCCCGTCCTGCTCAAGCGTGGCATCGCCGCCACCATTGAGGAGCTGCTCCTCTCCAGCGAGTACATCCTCTCCGGCGGCAACTACGACGTGATCCTCTGCGAGCGCGGCATCCGCACCTATGAGACGGCCACCCGCAACACCATGGACATCGCGGCCATTCCCGTCATCAAGAAGCTCTCGCACCTGCCCATCGTCGCTGATCCCTCGCACGGCACAGGCCGTCGCGACATGGTGGCTCCGCTGGCCAAGGCTGCTGTGGCTGCTGGGGCAGATGCCATCCTCGTCGAGGTGCACCCCAACGCGGACAAGGCTGCCTCCGATGCCGCCCAGACCCTCTACCTGGAGCAGTTCGATACACTGATGAACGAACTGCGGGTCATCGCCGCGGCCGTGGGCAGAACGCTGTAGGCAAAACGGAGCAAAGTCGGTTCGCATGATCGAGCGCATCGCCATTCTGGGCACGGGCCTGCTGGGAGCATCCGCGGGCCTGGCGCTGCGTGCGGCCGGCTATCGCGGCGCCATCGTGGGCTGGAACCGCAGCCCGGCGCAGGCCCAGCTCGCGCTTGAGATGGGCGCGCTCGACAGCATCGCCGCCGACCCCGTCGAGGCCGCTCGCGAAAGCCAGGTGGTCCTGCTGGCCACCCCCGTCTACGCCATCCTCGACTGGATGGAGCAGCTCTCCGGCGTCCTCGGCCCCGATCATCTCGTCACCGACGTGGGCAGCACCAAGGCGCAGATTACGCAGGCCGCCGGCAGGCTCTTCAACAGCCCAACCCGCGCGGCGTTTCTCCCCGGCCACCCCATGGCGGGCAAGGAGCGCGGCGGCGCGGCCCTGGCCGATGCCGACCTCTATCGCGGCGCCGTCTGGCTCTTTACGGATAACCCGGAGTGGCAGCGCTCCGCGCGCTCCGCTGAACTCGTCCAGGCATGGCGGCAGTGGATCATCGCGCTCGGCTGCCGGGTCATCGACCTTGACCCCGCGCGCCATGACGAGTTGGTGGCGTGGGTCAGCCACCTGCCGCAGTTTGTGGCCACCGCCCTCAGCGCGCTGCTTGAGGATGAGGTAGGCGACGCGCCGGAGCTGAAGAGCGTCGGCGGCCGCGGCCTCCGCGAGATGACGCGCCTCGGCGCCAGCCCCTACTCCATGTGGCGCGACATCGCCCACACCAACAGCGACGCCATTGAGCGTGCCCTGCATGCGCTCGAGCAGCGCCTGGCCCACCTGCGCGAAAACCTGCGCACGCCCGTCCTGCGCGACGAGTTTGAAAAGGCCAACCGCTTCCGTCGCGAGTAGTCGGCTACGCCGGCAGTCCTTCCGCCGTTGCCGCGTCCAGCGTTGCAAAGTTCTCCGCCGTGGCGGCCTCCCGCAGCCGGTCGCAGGCGGTCACAAACACCATCCGCGTGTCTCCCAGCATCTCGCGCGCCACCATCGCCGCGCCAAGTTGCAGAGCCTCCGGCCAGCGCAGCCCGGTGCGCTCCAGCAGTTCGCGCGCGGTCTCCAGCACGGCGTCATTCAGCGGCTGCTGCACGGTGCGCGCCGCCTCCGTTTGCAGAATCTCCACCGCGGCCGCCGCATCCTCCGCGCGAATGTCCCCCGCGCGCTCCCGCCGCCGGATAGCCGCGTAAACCTCCAGCGGCGTGCACGCCGCAATCAGCCTGCGATTGTCTTCCACCGATTCCAGCAGCCGGATCAGTGCATCCGTCCCCGCCTCGCGCACAAACAATCCGGCATAGGCCGTGGACTCCAGGAAGTGGCAGTTCACGCTTCTCCGCGCTCCTCTTCAATCGCTTCGGAGAGCGGACTGTTCTGCACCTCCACCGGATGAAAGCGCTGCGTCTCTTCCGCCATGCCGGCCTCGGCGCGATTCAGCCGGATGGTGGTCGTCGGATACGCGGGCGTCTTGGGATTCGCAATCTTGCTGGTCAGCACCACCCCGCGCTGAATCGCCTCCGCCAGCACTGCCTGCCGCGACTCCGGCTGTAGATTCCAGCCATGGGACTTGCGCGGCAAAAACGAGTCGCGGAACCACTTCAGCGCGATGAACGCGTGCCCGCCCCGCTCGGCCTCGGCCAACGCCGCGCACAGCTCCTTCACGCGCGCGTCCATGTCGGCAGGCGAAACCTCTTCGCGCTCCTCGTCTTCTTCCCTCGTGCGAGCCGCCGCGCGTGGTGCGCGTGCCGGTCGCGGCGCGGGCTCGTCCGCGTCAATCCGCTCAAAGTAGATGCGCACCTCGTCTTCTTCCGGCGACCAGGTATCCGCAGCGGCGTTGCGCCGCTTGCTGCGGCCGTTCTCGCTGCACAGCTCCACGATGGCCTGGTATCCGGGAGGCGCCAGAAAACGCAGTGCCCGGACCAGTCCCGGATCCGGCGAGAACGCCAGCTCGCTCAGCGCCTCTTCAATAATCTCTTCTGCGTCGGGAATCGTGATGGTGCTTAAATCCACGCTGCTCTGCGCTGCGCGCGTCGACTTCATTGTTCTTCTTCTCCTATAAGAGCGGCCCACGGCTTGCCAGGATGCAGGCTTGTTGAAATGCGCCGCCGTCTCAGGCTCAGGCCTCAGGCTGCGAAACTCCCCCGCTGTACAAGCTGCTGTAACGTCGCTCGGCATGCGGCCTGCGACACTGCCTCGGTCCCTTTAAACAACCTCGGAGTGCGCTCCGGCCTTTAAGGTGAATACACAGTATTTGGAGTTACTTGCTGAAGGAATCCCTGCTTCCATTTGCGCTCGCACGGCCCTCTGCCATGCCCGGCGAATCTCGCCCTAGTGTATATGATGCGGCCCGGCCGGCCCTGTCCCTGCGTGGCACACTCGCCGCCAAACCATTCGCTCCCTCCTCCGTCTACGTACAATAAGAGTATGCGCCGTGGTTTTCTCTGGCTTGTCTTCATCGCATTCGCATTGCGGGGTTTGCCTGCCGTAGGGCAGGCCTTCGATCTCGCCGGGCCCAAGGTGGACGTGCACGTCAAGCGCGGTACCGTAACGCTGCCCATTGGCGAGGTGACCAACCTGATGCCTGGCGACCGCCTGTGGGTCCATCCGGATCTCCCCCAGAGCCAGTCCGCGCACTACGTTCTCATTGTGGCCTTCCTGCGCGGCGCCACCAATCCGCCCCCGCCGGAGTGGTTCACCCGCGTCGAAACATGGACGCGCGAGGCCCGCGAAGAGGGCGTTTTCGTCAACGTGCCCAATGAGGCCGAGCAGGCGCTCCTCTTTCTCGCCCCCGCCACCGGCGGCGACTTCAGCACCCTCCGCAACACCGTCCGCGGCCGCCCCGGCACCTTTGTCCGCTCCACCCAGGACCTGCAGGCCGCCAGCTGGGACCGCATGCGTCTCGACGCCTACCTGGCCGAGGTCAAGGTCACCTCGCAAACTGATCCCAGGCTGCTGAAGGATCGCGCCGAGAAGACCGCCCGCAGCCTCGGCATCAAGGTCAACATGGACTGCTTTGACAAGCCCGTCGACCAGCAGGCCACCTGCCTCTCGCAGCACACCGAGGGGCTCGTCATGGACGACGCCAACACCCAGTCCCGCGTGGCCCAGATCGCCAGCGGCTCCACCGTGGACCTGATGAACCAGCTCTCCTACTCGCAGATGGGCGGAGCCGGCGCGTACAGCCCCTACATTGGCGCCATCCTGGACACCGCCAAGATCCTCTCCTCGCTGCACACCGCCCGCTACCAGTACATCCCCGCGCTGGCTCTGCCCAAGGCAGACACCCTGAACCTGCGCCTCAGCGTGCCGCCCTCCTTCCGCGATCCCAAATCGGTTGTGGTCATCGCCCTGCCGCCCGTGGGCCGCGCCGTCTTGCCGCCGCTCCATCCCGTCAACCCGGCAGAGAACTTCTGCGCGCAGAAGCCCCACCTTGTGCTGCCCGCCGAGGGCGCTCCGCTGGTGCTGGCCACGCAACTGGCGCACGACCTCACCCTGCACATCGAAGCCCGGTCCGGCTCCATCGATCTGCCCCTCGAGGCCGCCCCGGAGGAAGGAGGACTGCTGTTGCAGCATACCGCTCCGTCGCTACCGGAGAGTGACCTCACCGGCGTCGTGCGCGGCAAGTGGGGCTTTGACGACTGGGAGGGCCCCCGCTATCACCTCCACTGGGCGCAGTCCGGCGGCTGGAGCGTCGCCCCCAGCGATCAGTCCGCGCTCGTCGTCGGCCGCGAAGACACCCTGCACATCGAGGGCGAAAGCACCCTCTGCGTCGACAAGGTCGAGCAGGTCCGCGCCAACAGCGCCCCCGCCCAACTCACGTGGAAGTCGCCCAACCCGTCGCTGCTTGAGGTCTCCGTCCCCATGAAGGACGCCGAGCCCGGCCCCGTCACGCTGCGCATCCACCAGTACGGCCTCGACCAGCCCGATACTCTCGCGCTTACGGCTTACACTGAGGCAGCCTCGCTCGATCACGTCGTGCTCAGCGCCGGAGACGCCAGCGCAACCCTTACCGGCACCCGCCTGGATGAGGTGGCCCGTGTCTCGCTCGATGGCATTGACTGGTCACCCACCGCGCTCAGCCGCGTGCAGGACTCCGACCGCCTCGCCATGAAGACCGCCAACTCCACCGCGGGCCTTGAGCCGGGCAAGCGCTACTTTGCCGCCGTCCTGCTCCGCGATGGCCGCAAGCTCCGCGTGCCCGTCACCGTCAACCCGCCGCGTCCCCAGGTCACCCTGCTCAGCAAGGGCTCGCAGGAACAAACCTCCGCCGACGCGCCTTCGCCCGTGCATCTGGGCAGCCCCGACGATCTCCCCGTTGATCGCCGGCTCGTCTTCTTCCTCAAGTCCAGAACGCCCATGAATTTCCCGCGCACTGAGAAGGTGGAGGTCGCCGCCGCCGATGGCAGCTTCCACACCATGCTTTCCCTCACCGACGGCAGCCTCATGCTTGAGGACTCCAAGACGGCTCTCGGCGCCGTCGAGCCGCTCTCCCGCTTCGGTTCCTCCGCCTTCGGTCCCGTGCAGGTGCGCGCCGTTGCTGCAGACGGAGTCACGGGCGACTGGCTGCCCCTGGGTACGCTGGTGCGCCTGCCCGGCTTCAAGGAGCTGCGCTGTCCCCGCTCCGCCTCCCGGCCCTGCACTCTCACCGGAGCCAACCTCTTCCTGGCCGCATCCATCGCGGCCACGTCGGACTTCGCCTCTCCCACAGACGTGCAGCCCGACTTCACCGGCACGCAGCTGACCGTGCCGCATCCCGCCAACGGCGTCCTCTACGTTCGCCTGCGCGACGACCCCGATACGGTGCAGACGCTTACCCTGCCCGTCCTGCCTCTGGCTCCCGGCACTCTCACCCGAACGCAGCCTGCCGCCGCGCCGGCCGAGGAGCCTGAAGCCGCTCCGGAGAGCACGCCGGAGGCGCAGCCCCCCGCCCCGGCCCCCGCCGCTGCAACCCAGGCAGACGCAAAGAAGGCGCCGTCACCCTCTGCGCCCGGCCCGCAGTCGAGTCAGCCGGCCAGTCAGCAGCCCAGTCAGCAGTCCGGCCCGCAGCAGTAAGCGGCGGGCTTTCTTCGCCCCGGCCGCCGCTCCCGACAGCCGTTCCGACCGTCGTCCCCGGCCCGTCCTCCGGGCCGAGTATCGTACACGACTTGCGCAACTCGATGTATACGATTACATTGCTCTGGAGGTACTCCACCCATGCGCATGACCCCTTCGCCGAAACGCTCGGCCCTCCTCGCCCTTCTCTTCGCGGGCCTCTTCTGCCTTGCCGCAGCCCTGCCCGCCTCCGCCGCTGACGCCCCCAGGCTCGTCCAGAAAGACGGCCGCTACGCCCTCCTGGTCGACGGCAAGCCCTACCTCGTCCTCGGCGGGCAGATTCACAACTCCAGCGCCTGGCCCAGTGAGCTGCCCCAGGTCTGGCAGTCCATGGCCGCTCTCCACGCC
This sequence comes from Acidobacteriota bacterium, assembly GCA_021781495.1. GTDB lineage: Bacteria > Acidobacteriota > Terriglobia > Terriglobales > Acidobacteriaceae > Telmatobacter. Next base: position 14,058 of record JAJXWS010000026.1, read on the forward strand.
AACACCGTCGAGGCCCCTGTCTACTGGGAGCAGTTTGAGCCCCAGGAGGGCCACTTCGACTACACCAACGTGGACCAGCTCATCCAGGGCGCCCGCGCTCACAACCTGCACGTCGTCCTGCTCTGGTTCGGCACCTGGAAGAACGGCAACAACCACTACGCGCCCGCATGGGTCAAGAGCGACACCCGGCGCTTCCCGCGCATCACGCGCCCTGACGGCGAGCTCATCGACGTCTTCTCGCCCCTCGGCCGCAACACCCTGCAGGCCGACAAGACCGCCTTCGCCACCCTCATGCGCCACCTCAAGCAGATCGACGGCGACCAGCACACCGTGCTGTTCATGCAAGTCGAAAACGAGTCCGGCAACATCGGCAGCGTGCGCGACTTCTCCGCCGAGGCCAACCGCGAGTTCGCCGGGGCCGTCCCCGCCGATCTGCTCGCCGCCGCCGCCAGGCAGCCCGGCACCTGGAGCCAGGTCTTCGGCTCTGAGGCGGACGAGATATTCCAGGCCTACCACCAGGCCAAGTACATCAATGAAATCGCCGCCGCCGGCAAGGCGGAGTTCAACATCCCCTGCTACATCAACGTCTGGATCGACTATCCGCCCGCCGAGTTGCCGCAACGCCAGCTAGACCAGCCCGGCATCGCCTATCCCAGCGGCGGCGCCGTGCAAAAGCTCGTCGGCCTCTGGCGCAAGCTCGCCCCGGCCATTGACATGATCGGCCCCGACATCTACACCGACGACTCGCCCTACTATCGCGAGACCATGCACGCCTACCACCGCGCCGACAATCCTCTCTGGATCCCCGAGACCGGCCGCAGTGACAGCTTCGCCAAGTTCTTCTTCTATGCCCTCGGCGACGGTGCCATCGGCTTCTCGCCCTTCGGCGTCGATCAGAGCGGCTGGAACATCCTCGGCGACGAGCCGTGGAAGGCCCACTCCTACAACTACTCCCTCATCGGCCCCATGGACCGCGAGATCGCGCAGCTCCAGTTTGACGGCAAGCTCAAGACCGCCGTCGAGGAGCCCGGACAAGCCACGCAGGAGCTCAGCTTCGACGGCTGGCAGGCAACCGTAGCCTTCGGATTCCCCCAGCCCGACGGCCGCCGCGCCCCCGGCACCAAAGATGCGCACGGCTCCGCGGTCGTCGCCCAGCTCGGCCCGGATGAGTTCCTGGTCACCGGCATCGACGCCAGCGTCGTCTTTCACCTGCCCGGCAAGCTGCCCTGGATTCGCAGCCAGATCCTCACCGCCGAGCAGGGCGCCTATGAGAATGGCGTCTGGAAGCCCGTGCGCCTCTGGAACGGCGACGAGACCGACCGCGGCCTCAGCTTCCACAACACGCCTGAAGTGGTGCGCGTCCGCATGCAGCGCTTCTAGCCCTGGCTTCCGTTCCGCTCCCGGCCGCGGTCCGCCGCTGCCGGGAGCAGCCGCTTTCTCTATCGCGCCGGCGCGGGCCCGGTCGATTTCCGGACGATCAGTTGGGTGGGAAGGGCAAACTGCAACCCCGTCTGCGACGCGTCTTCCTCGGTCTTCTGCAGCGCCTCAAACAGCATCCGCGCGTACTCCACCCGCGAGATCCGCAGCGTCGTCAGCGGCGGATACACAATGTCGCTCATCTCAATGTCGTCGCAGCCCACAATCGAGATGTCCTGCGGAATCCGCAATCCCTTTTCGTAGATCGCGCGCAGCGCTCCGATGGCCATCAGGTCGTTGGCCGCCACCACCGCCGTAGGAATCTCCGGCTGCGACAGGATGCGGGCCATGGCAGCCGCGCCGCCATCAATGCGGTAGTTTCCCTCCTCAATCCAGCCCTCGCGCGAGGCCATGCCCAGCTTGATCGCCGAGTTCAGGAACGACTCCATGCGGATGCGCGAGGTCAGCGGCCCGGGGTTGCCGCCAATGTATCCCACATGCCCGTGGCCAAGAGCGTGCAGATGGTCCGCAACCTTCGCCATCCCGCCCTGGAAGTCTACGGCGATGTCGCTCAGTCCCGGGCCAACGCGATAGTGGTCCGTCGTCACCACCGGAATCCGGTTCTGCATCAGCGGCGCCAGCGCGGCCGCCTCCTGCTCTGAGGCCAGAATCGCCACCCCATCCACCCGCCGCAGCAGCATCCGGTGCAGCGAGCGCTGGGCGCGCGTGGAGTGGAAGTCTGTGTTCGCCACCAGCAGGTCATAGTCGTTCTGGAACAGCAGCCCCTCGAAGAGCTTCACCACCTCGGTAAAGAAGGGGTTCGCCACGTCCGGAATCACAATGCCGTAAATCTGGCTCTTGCCGCTCTTCAGGTGAACCGCGCCCTGATTGGGCACAAAGTTCAGATCCCGGATCACCTGGCGGACGCGCAGCGTCGTCTCCTCGGTCACCTTGCTGGACCCGTTCAGAACGCGCGAAACGGTGGCGCTTGAGACGCCGGACAGCCTGGCAATCTCCCGGATACTGATGGTCATTCGCTCCCCCGGCTTCCCCTGCTCATGATTCTAGTACGTTGCGCGGGCGCAAAATGTAACGCGTTACATGCGATTTTTCTCGGAATTCTCAAGGCAAATCGATTGCCTGTCCCGGCGGGCGGCGACGCGAAAAAACTGCCTGAAAATTCTGTTGACAACGTTTACTTCTCCCGTATAGCTTACCCGTCGAGGTAAAAACAGCCCCGGATGTAACCGATTACACTCCGGCAAAAGGCTAGGGCTCGGGCAACTTCGCATCTCGTTCCCCTGCAGCCTTGGCCGCCTCGTCAGAACCACCAACGTAACAACGGCTACAACTTGAGCACCATTTGGAGGCAATACATGAAGTTCAAACGCCAATGGGCACTCGCAGCGTTCGCCATCTTTGCATTTCTGGCGACCGCGCAAGTCCTGCTGGGGCAGGCCGACCAGGGCACGATCACGGGTGTTATTCAGGACCCGTCCGGCGCTGTGATCGGCAATGCCAGCGTAACCCTTACAAGCCAGGACACCGGCCTGGTTCTCAAAAGCAAGGCCGATGGCACGGGCGTCTATGTGTTCTCGCCCATCAAGATCGGCAACTACCAGGTAACGGCCGCCGCGCCGGGCTTTGCCAAGACCACCCAGACCAACCTGCATCTCAGTCTGCAGCAGAGACTTAACGTCGTCATCACGCTCCAGCCCGGCGCCGCCAGTGAGACCGTAACCGTCTCCACTGAAGCGCCCCTGATGCAGACCCAGGAGAGCTCGGTCGGCCAGGTCATTGACACCAAGACCATCGACAGCATCCCGCTCAACGGCCGCAACTGGGTCTTCATCGCCCAGCTCGCCTCCGGCGCGGTACCGCCAGAGGGCTCCCGCGGCGCCGGCAAGGGCGACTTCAACGCCAACGGCCAGCGCGCCGAGCAGAACAACTTCATCCTCGACGGCGTCGACAACAACGTCAACGTGGTGGACTTCTACAACGGTGCCAGCTTCGTCGCCCAGCCTCCGCCAGACGCCCTCGCTGAGTTCAAGGTTCAGACCAGCGACTACTCCGCCGAGTTCGGCCACTCCGCCGGCGCGGTCGTCAACGCCAGCTTGAAATCGGGTACAAACCAGCTCCACGGCAGCGCGTGGGAGTATCTCCGCAACACCATCTTCGACACCCACGACTGGAACGCCGAGCAGCTCCCCGTCTCGCCCTATCACGAGAACCAGTTCGGCGCTACGCTCGGTCTGCCCATCCTGCGCAACAAGCTCTTCTTCTTCGGCGACGCGCAGGCCAACCGCATCACCTACAGCGAAACCTCCACCCTCACCGTGCCCTCGCTCCTGCAGCGCAGCGGCAACTTCTCTGAGATTCTTGACCCCACGCTCTCCGGCAACCCTGCCGTCCAGCTCTATCAGCAGAGCAGCAATGCGCCTCCGGTGGCGGTCCCGAACAACGATCTCTCCACCATGAGCGGTGTCGTGCTCAACCAGACGGCGCTCAAGATGCTCAGCTACTATCCCAAGCCGAACGCCAACAACGGCAAGCTCTACAACAACTACGTTGTCGCCCGTCCGGTCATCGATAACACCTTCCAGTGGGATACCCGCATGGACTGGAACATCAGCGCCAAGGACAGCGCCTACTCCCGCTTCAGCTACTGGAACGAGATGGGCCACAACGCTCCGCCCCTCGGCAACATCCTGGACGGCGGCGGCTTCGGCGATGACGGCAAGCAGAAGGATATGGGCCAGAACTTCATGCTCTCTGAGACCCACATCATCACCCAGACCATGACCAACGAAGCGCGCGTGGGTTACAACTACATCCACACCGGCTTCCAGCACCCCAACGCGGACAACCTGAGCTTTGCGTCCAGCGTCGGCTTTGGTGGCATCCCCACCGCGCCGCTCAACGGCGGCCTGCCCTACGTGTCGGTCAACGGCATCTCCCACTTCGGCAGCCCCACCTGGTCCACCACAGACGAGCACGAGAACGTCTATCAGATCCTCGACAACGTAACCAAGATCGCCGGCAACCACGCCCTCAAGGCGGGTGTCAGCTTCCAGAGCATCCGCTTCTCCACGCTGCAGCCGCAGCAGTCCCGCGGCAGCTACAACTACACCGGCGTCTACACCAGCAACCTCAACGCGCCCAACACCGGCTACGGCGTGGCCGACTTCGTGCTCGACCAGCAGAACAGCGCGGGTCTCTCCAACGAAGTCACCAACGGCGATGCCCGCTGGGACGATGCCGTCTACTTCCAGGATGACTGGCGCATCACTCCCAAGATCACCGTCAACGCCGGCATCCGCTGGGAGTTCTTCCAGCCCTACAAGGATGTGGGCGGCCTGCAGGCCTCCTACAACATGACCGGTCCCTCCACGCTCAACACCTCCACCGGATACGGCAGCGGCAAGGCCCAGTACCAGATTCCGAGCGAGGGCAAGGCGTACGCGGAGAAGATCTTCCAGCAGACCAACAACGCATTCCCCAACGTGCTGGCCAAGGACAACATCGCCCTGGTCTACACCTCGGATCCGCACATCATCAAGGCGCAGCACACCAACTTTGCTCCCCGCCTTGGCATCTCCTACTCGCCGAATGAAAAGCTGGTCATCCGTGCCGGCTACGGCATCTTCTTCGGCGGCCTTGAGAGCACCGGCTACTGGCCAAACCTGGGTGAGAACTATCCCTTCCAGTACGCGGCCAACTTCCCGTCGCAGAGCTGCGGAACCTACTCCTGCCCCACCGACGGCATCACCATTGCGAACGGCTTCACCTCCATCATCGCCAATGGCTTTGCCAGCAACGTCACCAACCTCACCATGCGCGGCTCTGACGCGGAAGCCAAGACTCCCTACACGGAGGACTACAACCTCTCCGTCGAGCGGAGCATCACCAACAGCATCGTCGCCACCGCCAGCTACGTCGGCAACTCCTCGCATCACCTGCAGGTGTTCCCCGATCCCAACAACCCGCTGGCGCTGCAGAACCCCAGCAACACCTCGCAGTACTCGCGTCCGTTGCCGGACTTCGGCGGCTCGTCCTACACCGCCTATGCCGGCGCCAGCAACTACAACTCACTCCAGACCAAGGTGGAGAAGCGTCTCTCCGGCGGCAACAGCCTGCTGGTCACCTACACCTGGGCGCACTCTCTTGACGATGCTCCCACGCCGCTCGGCACCACCGGCGACTGGGGCTATCGCCAGAACAACTTGATTCCGATCAAGATGGACTACTCCAACACCGGCTTTGACACCCGTCATCGCATCACCCTCAACGCCTACTACGATGTGCCCTTCGGCGCCGGCCGCAAGTTCCTCAACCACCCCGGCATCGCGGACTACATCGTGGGCGGCTGGTCGGCCAACGCCACCTTCGTGGCGCAAACCGGCAACCCCTTCACCGTGGGCCCGTCCGGCATCAGCGGTCCGAACAACGGCGGCAGCCGCGCCATCAAGGTCAAGAACCCGTTCTCGACCGGCGGCACCTTCCAGGCCCCCAACCCGAGCCTGGTCGCCAGCGTGGACTGCGCAGCCAAGACGCGCAACCGCAACAACTGGTACAACCCCTGCTCGTTCAAGAATCCCTGGAACACCAAGGATGCTACCTACGAGCTGGCTCACTACATCCCCGTGGATGCTGCGGATGCGGCGGCCACCGGCGCCACCATGCCGGTCTACGTCACCGCTCTCTCTGACGTCCTGGGCTACCTGGGCGGCAAGCGTGACGAGGTCTATGGCCCCGGCTACGAGCGCGTCAACATGTCCATCTTCAAGAACTTCAAAACCTATCGCGAGCAGAGCCTCCAGTTCCGCTCCGATATCTTCAACGTCTTCAACACGCCTTCTCTGGGCCAGCCCAGCAACACCGGCATCAGCTCCACGGGCGGCGAAATCACGGCTCCGCGCAACCTCCAGAGGCTCACTCCGGACTCGCGCTTCATCCAGCTCTCGCTCAAGTACTCGTTCTAGCATCTCGCCGGAACCAGTACAGCGATCCGCTGTTAACAGGGAGATCCGCTTCGGCGGATCTCCTCCGTTTTTGCGGCGCTCTTCGCCGTGGCCCTGCGGCCTCTGCCGCCCTCACGGCCGCGCGCATCGCGTCTTGTACCATGAATCCAGCAGACGAGGAAGGGAACGTGCGCGCAGGCATCGGCATTCGACAGGGAATCGCGTCGCTCGCACTCTGCTGTACGGTTGCCGTACTCCAGGCGCAGGCTCCCGCCGCGTCTCCCATGGAGCAGCAGTTCCAGGCCGCCATGGCCGCGCAGGACAAGGGCGACCTCGTCCGCGCCGAGTCGCTTCTCCTCGCCCTCCACGCTCATCATCCCGGCCTCTTCGCCGTCGAGGAGTCCCTCGGCCTCCTCTACGTCGCGCAGGAAAAGTACCAGCAGGCCATCCCGTTCCTCCAGTCCGCAGCGCAGGCGCAGCCCTCGTCCGACGTGGCTCACGCCAACCTCGGAGCCGCCTATTACAAGCTCCATCGCAACCCGCTCGCCCTGCGCGAATTTCAAACCGCATCCCGGCTCAACCCGCGCAATGCGGAGACGCAGCAGGCCCTCGGCCGCCTCTGGATGGAGGCCAACAATCCCGCCAGTGCCTCCACGGCCTTTCTCGCCGCGCTCCAGCTCAAGCCGGACGATCCCGATCTCTGCATGGCCGCTGCGCAGTCCCTGCAGGATGCAGGCAAATCCGACGCGGCCAAATCCGTACTCGCAGCCATGCCCGGCGTCGACCAGTCCGCCCCAGCGCAGTCGCTCCTCGGCGACATCGAAGAGAAGCTCGGCAACGTGCAGCAGGCCGGCAAGCATTATCAGCGCGCCGTCGAGCTCGACCCGAGCGAGCCGAACGTCTGGATGCTCGGCGTCGAGCTGCTCCGCCACTGGACCTTCGCCGCCGCCGCGCAGGAGTTTGAGGCCGCCGCAAAGCAGTTCCCGCAGAGCCGGCGCATGCAGCTTGGTTTAGGCGCGGCCTACTTCGGCAACGGCAGTTACGCCAGCGCCATCCCCGTCTTTGCCGGCCTGCTCGATGCCGACCCCAACAACGCGCTCTACGCTGAGCTGCTCGGCATGTCCTGCACCGCCGTCATGCAGGAGGCGCGTCCCCGCTGCACATCGCTGCAGAGCTACGCCCTCGCGCATCCCCGCGATGCCCGCGCCGCCGTCTACGCATCCGCGCAGATTCTGCAGGGCTCACCCACCCAGCAGCAGCTCCAGCTCGCGCATCGCATGCTCCAGAGCGCCATCGACGCCGATCCCAAACTCGCCGATGCCCGCTTCCAGATGGGCGTCCTGCAACAGGCCCAGGGAGACTGGCCCGCCAGCATCCCCAGCCTGCAGGCCGCGCTCCGCCTCAAGCCGGACCTTGCCGCCGCTCACTATCGCCTTGCGCTTGCCTACTGGCGCGCCGGCCGCAAGCCCGAGGCGCAGGCTGAGATGAAGCTTCAGCAGAAGTACTACCGCCAGCAGCAGGACGATCTCGACCAGCGTCTCCGCCAGATCACCACGTTCCTCGTCGACGTGCGTCACTAGCGCCCCGGCGCGAAGCCCGTCCGCGTTCAGGCCAGCAGCTTCAGCAGTCCGTCCATCGCAATCGGCTGCGCAGCCTGCGTGCCCTTGGGCAGCCCCGGCCCAATCGCCACCGCCTGCCCCGTCCGCTCGCACCATGCCAGGAACCGCGCACTCTCCGCGCCCGCCAGCCGGCTCTGGTTGATCCACGTGTAATACGCGCCAAAGTCCGCATCCACCAGCGATCCGGCATAGTCCATCTCCGCCGCGCCGCCGGCAAACATCTCGTTCATGCCGCGCTGTTTCTGCCGCGGACCAAAGCGCACCAGCAGGCTCGTCGGCTCCGCGCGCCGCAGCAGCTCGCGTGCTGACCACTGCGCAAACGTCGTGCTGAAGATCTGCGTCCCCGCGCCCTCGCCGTATACGCTCAGCACAAAGCGGTCCACCAGCGCGTCGTTTGAGGCCCGCGCCGGATCCTTCGGCGTCCACGTGGCCATCCGGCTGCGCAGCATCTCCGGCCCCGCGGAGCCGCTGCCGATCACCGTCTCCACCTGCCGCAGCACCGCCTCGCGCATCGCCGCGGACTCCGCCCAGCTGAAGCGCTTCACCGCATCCGACCGCACCTCGCGCGGCGCGCCTCCATCCACGTACCAGTGTTCATACGGCGCCGGGGTCTTCTCCGCGCGCGCCGCCAGATACTCCAGCAGCGTCTGCATCCCGTCCGCGCCCGTCACCTGTTGAAACAGCACGCCCTGCCCGGCCAGCTTGCGAAACAGCGGATACCCGTCCTTGCGCAGCTCCGCGCCCAGCACCACCGCCGTCCAGCGCGGCGCGGCGGGCGTGGCCGCGGGCATCGCCCGGTGCACCGCGTCCACAAACTGCTCGCTCGTCCGATGAAAGCCGTCAATCTGGTGCGACGCCCACAGATACGCGCTCAGGTCTTCCTCAAACTTCGACGGCGACCGAACCCAGTCCTCCGCCACCAGCGCCGCCGGCAAATTCAGCTCCGCAAAGCCCTGCGTCAGCCGGTGACGCTCCTCTACCGGCAGCCCGGCCAGAAAGGCAAGCCGGTTCTCCACCGCCGCGCGCTCGCGCGGAAAGCTCGTATCCAGCCGGATTACGTCGCGCAGCAGCACCGCCGCCAGCACCACCGGCAGATCGCGCAGCAGCTCCAGGCGGTCCTCCGCCGTCTTGCGGGCCAGCGGGCCGTAGCTGCGAAAGTCGCGTGCATTCAGGTCGCGCGGCTGCATCACAGCACCTCGTTCAGCACGTTGCCCTGTGCCAGCGGGGTCGGAAATCCCAGCAGCCTGCCCACCGTGGGCACCAGGTCCAGCGAGTCCACGGCCCGCTCCACAAACAGCCCCTGCCGCACCCCCGGTCCCAGCGCCATCATCCACGTCGTCCGCGAGGCCCGGTCGCCCGTGCGATGATGCTGGAACCCGTTGCCCGCCGGGTTCATGTCGGAGTCGCGTCCAAAGTCCGGTAGCACAAACATCGTCGTCCTGCCCGCATACTCCGCGTCCGCCTGCAGCGCATTCCATATCTCCACGCACAGCCGGTCCGTCCGCTGAATCCCGTCAATGTACAGCGAGTACGCGCCGGAGTGCGCCACATCAATGTCGTGCAGCGTAATCCACATCAAGCTCGGAGCCGCCTGCCGCATCGCCTGCAGCGCCACCCATGTTGAAAGCTCATCGGCGCTCTGCATCGTCAGCGCCTGCTTCTGAAACTCTGCCGGCGAAACCCGCAGCATCTTCTCCAGCTGCTCCAGTTGCATCTCCGTCTGTGCCGTGCCTGCGTTCCAGTGCGGTTCTTCGTAGGTGTCGCGTAACAGCCGGTCCAGCTCCGCCCCGTTGCTTCCTGCTCCACCATTGCCCGGCTTCGTCGCCTGCAGCAACTGCTTCGGCAGCACCACCTCCGCGCCGTAGCCGCTGCCAAAGCCGCGATACGTGCTGCAGCCCATGTTGCGGAACCCATTGCTCGGCGAGATCAGCCACGCCTCCCGCGCCTCCCGCTGCATCCCCTTGCGAAAGTACTCAAACAGCGTCGGATGCTCCGGAGCCACGCCGGAGAAGTTGTTGAACGTCTCATACACGCCCGTCGCCAGGCTCGTCGTCGCCACATAGTGGCCCAGGATGCCGCGATTGATCACCTGCCCGTAGAACGTGCTCTGCGGCAGCAGCGTCTTCAGCAGCCCCGGAATATTCTCCTGCCCGTCCGGCGCAAAGGTCTCCTCATCGCGCGCCCCGCCGCCAAAGGTCACAATCACCACCTTCTGGCCCGGCGAGCCCGCCAGCGCGTGCAAGGGCAGGGTAGAGCTGACTGCGGAAGTAGCCGTGCAGGCCGACGCCAGCCGCAGAAACTCCCTGCGGCTCCAGACAAGCGGGGAGCTGCCTGGCAAAGAAGACCCCTTGGGGAAGATCATGCCTCTCAATGCCTCGCATCCAGCCTATCACCGCAACACGTCCGTCCGATACAGCAAATCCCCGCATATTTACTGGCGAATTCGCATCTTTCCCCGCCTCCCGCGCGCGCCTTCCACCGGCCCGTTTCGCCGCCCCGCAAAGCCTCGCTTACGCCCCGCTTCGCAACGCGCGGCAACCCTCACTTGGCAGTGATACGAATCACACCCAAGCGTGCATCCGGGTGTTAGATTCACACCCGATACTCGGTCGCGGCGAACCCCTCGCCCGCCATCCCGGTGATCCATGGAAACCACCCGCAGGAACATCCTCAAGGCCGCCGCCGCGCTGCTGGTTGAGGGCGTAGTCGCCGCCCGTCATCCCGCCTTTGCGCAGCAGTCCCCGCCGCGCGCCGGGCGCAAGGTCATCCTCGTCACCTGCGGCGGCATCCGCCGCGAAGAGAGCTTCTCCGCCACCGGCGTTCGCCACATCCCCCATCTCTATCAGGATCTGCTTCCGCAGGGCGTCTTCTATCCGCTCATCCGCAACAACGGTGTCACCTCCCACTTCAACACCATCTCCAGCATCCTTACCGGCCACTGGCAGCATCTCGACGACTGGGGCAAGACCCCTCCCGCCAGCCCCACGCTCTTTGAGTACCTGCGCAAAGACCGCAATCTCTCGCAGGATCAGGCCTGGCTCATCTCCAGCAACAAGGCGCTCACCAACCGCATCGGCGCCAGCTCCGTGCGCGACTACGGCCAGCCCTACGGCGCCAACGTCGTCTTCCCCAAGCAGTTGCTCATCGATGCCGTGGTGCGCGCCGCCCAGCAGGGCCGCGCCGTCCGCAGCGCCGACCGCGCCTCCGTTCTTCCTGAGCTCGAGGCCATGCTCGAAACGCAGAACTACGAGGGCCTCGGCTGGTCCGTCTCCGGAGAAACCTCCGCGCTCAACCCCGCCGCGCAAAACGCCGTGCAGCAGGCCATCCACGATCTCGTCAGCGCCACCAGCGTCCCAGCCACCGGCGACGAGTTCACCTGGCTCGTCAGCGCCGAGGTCATGCGCCGCTTTGCTCCCTCGCTGCTCGTCATCACGTTCTCTGACATGGAAGTGGCCCACTTCGGCTCCTACGCCATGCACGTCGCCGGCGTGCGCACCGTCGATCGACTCGTCCACGAGCTGTGGACGCACGCGCAGTCCCTGCCCGCCTACCGCGGCAACACCACCCTCTTCGTCCTCCCCGAGTTCGGCCGCGACATGGACGGCTCCACCACCAACGGCTTCTTCAACCACCGCCAGAACGCCGAGTCCACCCGCAACACCTGGATGCTGGCTCTCGGCCAGGCCGCTGCCAAACCGCAGATCGTCGAGCAGCCAGTCGAGCAGATCGACATCTGCCCCACCATCGCCTCCATCTTCGATCTCAAAGCGCCAGGCCCTGCCGGCAATGCCCAGTCCGGCAAGGTCCTGCCGGGGTTGCTGCTATGACCATCCCCGCCCAGCCCTCGCCTGCCGCCGATCTCGCCGCCTATCGCCGCCTCATCGCGCGCCTGCCCGTCACCCTGCGCCCCGAGCTCAATGCCCGCCTCGCGCAGTGGCCCACGCTCTTCCCGTTTGAGCAGGATCAGTTCGCCGCCTTCCTTCGCGGCATCCAGTCCACTCCGTCCTCTCAGCTCGACGCGCTCACCCGCCCCCTCTGGGATCTCGAAACCCGCATGGGCGTTGCCCGCTGGGACTTCTCGCAGTCCGAGAGCACCGTCGAAAACGCCTCGCTCCTCGCCCGCTCGCCCTACTATCCCGAGTGGCGGCAGCAGGTCGATCGCTTCTTCCAGGCCATGGAGCACAACGCGCAGCCGTCCACTGCAAGTCAGCCCGGCCCCGCGCAAAGCCGCCTCGTGCTGCTCCTCCTTCCCGAGCATCTCCCCGTGGACCCCGCCGAACTCGATCAGCGCTGGCGCTCCACCGGCCGCGCCTTCCGCATCGACGGCGATCCCCAGAGCCTCCGCCGTCTCGCCCTCCAGGGACAGCCCGGCACGCCTTCGCTCGCCTCGGTGCTGCACCCGGCAGAGGACACCTCCCAGCTCTGGCTCATCGACGCAGAAGACGCTCTCGCCCGCGACGCCGCGCCTGCTCTCGCCGCCTCCGCATCCTCGCTCAGCTTTACCGGCCTCGCCGCCTTCCGCCGCCAGTTCCTCGCCGGCATCAACACCATCCCGCGCAACATCTCCGCCACCGATCAGGTCATCGCGCAGTTGCGCCGCCAGGACTGGAGCCCCTGGTATCCCGCCGCCCTCGCCGGCCAGCCCCGCCTGCAGCAGTTCGTCCTCAACCTCTGGCTCAGCGGCAACGGCGCTCTCATCTTTCCCAACGCCTTCGTCGAGTGGACCGCATCCGAGGCGCTTCGCCGCGCGCGTCCCCGCATGCTCGTCGCGCGCTTCGGCATGCAGACCCGCCCCAAGCCCTTCACCAGCATCGCCATCTTTGAGGATCAGCAGAAGATCAGCGCCCTGCCCAGCGTGGACGACCCCGAGAGCAGCGCACTCGATGCCGTCATGCTCTCCCACTACATCTGGCTCGCAGCGCTCCGCTATCCCCAGGGCGACAACACCTTCTGCCTCTGCATCGCAGAGCATCCGCGCACCGCCTGGCTCGTCGCTCCGCCCAATCGCTGGCCCGCCTGGGCTCCCGGCCAATCCATCGCGCCCCAGCAGCTCTACCAGTGGCTCGCCGCCCAGCTCGCGTCGTAACGCCAACCCCGCACTGCGCCAGCCCCGCGCTGCGGCTGCTATCATCCTTGCTGTCCCGTTCGCGCCAGGCGCGCCGCGCGCCGGCACACTTCTACAGGAGACGTTCCCCGCAGTCGCTGTCATGGAAAAGGTACTCGCCCCTCCGCCCGTCGCGGCCACCCGCATCGTTCCCCGCCTCATCCGCCATCACGCCGCGCTGCTTGCGGTCTCCGTCCTCAGCGTGGCCGCGCTCTACTTCACCCGCCCGTATAAGGACTGGATCAGCCGCCTCAGCTTTGCCACCGCCTATCCCGCGCTGGCGCTGCTCGTTGCCACGCTCCTCATCGGCCCCTGGAACCTGCTTCGCAAGCGCCGCAATCCCATCTCCAGCGACCTCCGCCGGGACGTCGGCATCTGGGCCGGCATCCTCGGCCTCCTGCACGTTGCCATCGGCCAGAACGTCCACCTGCGCGGCCGCCCCTGGCTGTACTACGTCTACTCCGCGCCGGAGCATCACACCGGCCTGCGCCACGACGTCTTCGGCCTCGCCAACTACACCGGCCTCATCGCCACCCTGTTCCTGCTCGCGCTGCTCGTCACCTCCAACGACGCCTCCATCCGCCGTCTGGGCACGCCGCGCTGGAAGCAGTTGCAGCGCTGGAACTACGCCATCTTCGTGCTGGTCGCCGTCCACGGCATCGGCTATCAGACCATCGAAAAGCAGAAGCTTCCCTTCGTCTCCACGCTCGCCGTCCTGCTCCTCCTCGCCCTCGTCTTCCAGTTTGCCGGCGTCCTCCGGCGGCGTGCCGCCGCTGCGCGCACGTAGCGGAATCACGTGGGACCCGAAGCGCCCGGCCAGCCGCTGGGCCGCCGCTGCGCGCTCATAGCGGAGCCCGCGCCGCGCGCAACGTCTTCTGCGCATAGGGCTTGCAGCGAGAACATCCGGTAATCGTTTACCGCAAAAATTCGGCGATTTCGTCAAATCCAACATTTTGTACGAAGTCCGAACTTTTTCCATTTTGAGCGCAAATTCTTCTTGACAATTTTCCAGGAGGGTCATTAGCTTTGGTTCGCAGTTCGAACAATATGCTCGTTCGATGTTTCACCTGAAGCAACTTCTTGGAGGCACGCTATGAATCTACGCCGAGTATCGAGAGCCCTTCTGGGCCTCATGCTCACTCTTCTCGTGTTCGGCTTCTCGCGGACACTGCTCGGCCAGGCCGTGAATGGCACGGTGCTGGGCACAGTCAACGATGCTACCGGCGCGGCCGTTGCCAACGCCCACGTCACTGCCACGGAAAGCGCCACCGGCGCCGTTCACGACTCCGTCACCAACGACAGCGGCAACTACACGTTCCCCGGCCTGCAGCCCGGAACCTACGTCATCACGGTGGAAGCCAAGGGCTTCAAGCGCGCCTCGCAAGCCAACATTCCGCTGCTCAGCAACACCACCAACCGCGTCGATATGACCCTGCAGCCCGGCGACGTCTCTGAGACCGTGACCGTCACCACCGCGCCTCCCCTCCTGCAGACCGACCGCGCCGACATCAGCACCAAGATCGAGGCCCAGGCCGTACTGGAAATGCCCCTCGGCACTAACCGTAACTTCCAGTCGCTCCTCAACCTCGTCCCCGGAACCGCGCCCGCTGTCTTCCAGCACTCGCAGTTCTTCAATGCTTCAAGCAGCCTGCAGACTGAGGTCAACGGCCTGCCCCGTCTCGGCAACCTCTACCAGATTGAGGGCATCGACGACGACGAGCGCACCGGCCTGCTCCAGATCATCATCCCCCCGGCCGAGGCCATCGGCTCCGTCGACATCTCCACCAACAACTTTGAGGCTGAGCTGGGCCGCGCCACCGGCGCCGTCACCAACGTCACCCTCAAGTCCGGCACCAACCAGTTCCATGGTTCGGCCTTTGAGTTCATCCAGAACAACGCCACCAACGCCCGCTCCTACTTCGGCGGACCGCTCGGCCATCTGTCCTACAACTACTTCGGCGGCAGCATCGGCGGCCCCATCCTCAAGGACAAGGCCTTCTTCTTCGGCGACTATCTGCGCACCGTGGACCACGAGGCCATCGGCAGCACCTTCACCATGCCGGACGCCCGCTGGTACACCAACGCCGGCGTCACCTCCGGTTGCTCTGACCCGAATGGCTGTATCGACCTCAGCGCCGCGCTCGTCGGCACCACCGGCCAGATCTACAACCCGTACACCGGCGATGGAACGTCTGCTAACCCCCGCACGCCCTTCACCAACAACCAGGTTCCCATCAGCATGGTGAATCCAGTCTCCCTCAAGATTCTCCAGGGCATCAACGCCGCAGCGGCCAAGTACGGCACCCTCAACTCCAACAAGTCGCTCTCGAACTTCTCCAACAACTACACCACCAACCTGCCCTTCACCAAGACCACCGACAGCTTCGACACCAAGCTCGACTACGCCTTCAATGAGAAGAATCATCTCAGCGGCCGTTGGAGCTGGCAGCGCGTCGTCACCTTCCAGCAGGCGGCCTTCGGTAACTTCTTCGGTGGCCCCGCCGGCGGCGGCTTTGAGGGCAACGGCAACCAGACCGCCTACAGCACCGGCCTCAACTACGACCACGTCTTTTCGCCCACGTTCTTCACGGAGGCGCGCTTTGGCGTAGCGCACCTGCGCAATACGGCGTTGCCCAACGACTACGGCACCACCGATGCCACCACGCTCGGCATCCCCGGCGTCAACATCAGCGGACAGGCCTTCACCACCGGCCAGGCGGCCATCACCATCAACGGCGGCGTCTCCAACCCGATCATGGGCTACTCCGCCTCCGAGCCGTGGATCCGCGCCGAGGCCAACATCGACTTCGTCAACAACTGGACCAAGATCGTTGGCAACCACACCATCAAGTGGGGCCTCGACCTTCGCCGTGTTCGCGACGACCTCCTGCAGGATCAGACCTTCAGCCCGCGCGGCGCCTTCACGTTCTCTGACCTGCAAACCTCGCAGTCCGGCGCAAAGACCAACATCGCCAATGACATGGCCAGCTTCCTGCTCGACGTACCCAGCCAGGTGGGCCGCGACCTCAACACCTTCTTCCCTGCCTATCGCCAGTGGTGGATCTTCTCCTTCATCAGTGACAAGTGGCAGGCCTCGCCCAAGCTCACCGTGGATCTCGGCATTCGCTGGGAGCTCTATCCGCCCGCCACGCCGCGTCACTCCGGCGGCTTCTCTAACTACGATCCCACCACCAACAACCTCGTCATCGCCGGCATCGGTGGCAACCCGCTCAACCTGGGCATGAAGACCCGTTACCGCTACTTCGCCCCGCGTACCGGCTTCTCCTACCGCGTCACAGACAGCACGGTGATCCGCGGCGGTTTCGGCATCAGCTACGCGCCCTACCCGGACAACAACTACGCCTTCAACTATCCCATCCGCTCCAACAACGCGTATGGCCCGGTCGGCACGTCGGCCTTCACGCCTGCGGTTCTGGCAGACGGCGTAACCGTTGCCACCTTCCAGGCGGGCTTCCCCGCGCCGGTTCCGGTCTCCATCCCCTCCAACGGCATCATCGCCGCCAACACGCCCACCCTGATCAAGCAGGTCTACTCCTACATTCCCAAGGACTTCAAGAATCCCTACGTCGAGTCCTGGAATGCGGCCCTGCAGCAGGCGCTCCCCGGCGACATGTCCTTCCAGATCGCCTACGTGGCCAACCACGGCGTCGATATCGCCGGCGGTCAGAACATCAACCTGCCCCAGACCTACGGCGGCGGCTCGGCCTCCGATCCGGAGAACATCCTCTTCGGGCGCACCGCGGCCACCAACCAGTACTTCCTGGGCTTCTCGTCCAACTACGAGTCGCTCCAGGCGCAGCTCACCAAGCGCTTCTCCCACAACCTCAGCTTCACTTCGGCATTTACGTGGGGCAAGGGCATGGGCTACATCGGCGGCGACGACGGCGGCCTCATGTTCTACGCCAACTGGCGCCGCAACTACGCCCCCAACGACTACGACCGCGCCAAGAACTTTGAGCAGAGCTTCACCTACGAGCTGCCCTTCGGCCACGGTCATCAGCTCTTCACCAACGGTGTCGGCGACGCCGTCTTCGGCGGCTGGAGGATCTCCGGCATCGTCTCCGCGGTCTCCGGCACGCCCTTCACGGTCAGCGCCAACGGCGGCACGCTCAACACCCCCGGCACCAACCAGACCGCCAACATCACCGGCAGCCTGCATGTTCTGCATGGCATCGGCACCAAGACCCACTGGTTCGATCCCAGCTCCTTCTCGCAGCCGTCCGGTTGCACGTCTACGCCCTGCACCAGCCCCGGCCTCGGCAACACCGGTCGCAACCAGTTCCGCGGACCCGGCTACCTGCAGGACAACGTATCGCTCTTCAAGAAGTTCACCGTCTATCGTGAGCTGGCGCTGGAGACCCGTCTCGACGTCTTCCAGCTCAGCAACACGCCGCAGTTCAACAACCCCAACAGCGGCAGCATCACGGCCTCCAACTTCGGCCAGATTACCAGCACCCTCGGCAGCGGCCAGGGCAGCGTAAACGGCGTCGGCGGCGGTCGTACTCTGCAGGGCTCGGCCAAGTTCACCTTCTAGCCGCGGCCTTTCATCCTCCACTGCAACGGCCGGTCGCCACGCACCACGGCGGCCGGTCGTTCCAGCCCCTCGTATCCGCAAGTTGAGTCGATCCGGGCCTTCCAGTCATGACAAGGGGTACCATGAATCACACTTCAAGGCGCAGCTTTCTTCAGGCAGCAGGTCTGGCTGCCACTTCCTTCGCCATTCATCCCATCCTCAGCCGCGCGCTGCCGCTCCAGTCGCCTTTTAAAGTTGCCGTCATCAACGATGAAATCTCCCAGGACTTCGATCACGCCTGCTCCGTCGTCGCCCGCGACTTCGGCTTGAGCTGGATCGAGCTGCGCGGCATGTG
Organism: Acidobacteriota bacterium; assembly: GCA_021781495.1. Taxonomy (GTDB): domain Bacteria; phylum Acidobacteriota; class Terriglobia; order Terriglobales; family Acidobacteriaceae; genus Telmatobacter. The sequence goes on from JAJXWS010000026.1 coordinate 32,047, forward strand.
GGGCAAGAACCTCATCGACCTCGACTCCGCACAACTCGCCGAGTCGGAAAAGATCCTCGCCAAATACAACCTCCAGGTCACAGACATTGCCAGCCCGCTCTTCAAGGCCGACTGGCCCGGCGCGCCGAAAACCCGCGCCGATACCGGCAATGACATGCACGGCGCCGCCGAGGCTACCTTCAAGCAGCAGGACTCCATCCTCGAGCGCTCCATCGCCCTTGCCAAGCGGTTCAAGACCAACAAGGTGCGCTGCTTCGACTTCTGGCGCCTCGACAACGTGGCCCCCTACCGCGCCGCCATTGACGACAAGCTCCGCGCCGCCGCCGAAACCTGCGGCAAGAACGGCACCGTGCTCGTCCTCGAAAACGAGTTCGAGTGCAACACCGCCACCGGCCGCGAGTCCGTTCGCACCCTCAACGCCATTCAAACCCCGCACCTCGCACTCAACTGGGATCCCGGCAACGCCGTCATGCGCGGCGAGTTCGATGCCTTCCCCACCGCGTGGGACATGCTGCCCAAGCACCGCATCCACCACTGCCACTGCAAGAATGCCGTCAAAAACGCGGCCGGCAAGGTCGAGTGGGCCCCCGTCGACAAGGGTTACATCGACTGGGCCGCGCAGTTCCGCGCCCTCAAGCAGGCCGGCTACCGCAATGCCGTCAGCCTGGAAACCCACTGGCGCGGCGGCGGAACCCCCGAGGCTTCCACGCGCATCAGCTGGGCCGGCATGAAGCAGCGGCTGCAGGAGGCAGGGTGCCTCTAGCGCCCCGCCGCAGCCCCTCCGGTTCCAAACACACCAACGCAAACCTCAGCTGTGGAGATGGAGAAACAATGGTTACGCGACGTGAATTTCTTGACACTCTGGCGGTAGGAGCCGCGGGCCTGGCCATCAGCTCAACGGCCAAAAGCTACGGCCAGATCATGGGCTCGAATGACCGCCTCAACTTTGCCGTCATCGGACTCAACAGCCGCGCCTACGCGCACCTGTCCGCCCTCAAGGCCAACAAGCGCGATGCGCGCATCACCCATGTCTGCGACGTGGACAGCAACATCCTCGCCAAATTCGCTGCCGCCACACAGCAGGAGATGGGCGAGCCGGCCAAGCCGGAGAAGGACTTCCGCAACGTCCTCCAGCTCAAGGAGGTCGATGCCATCACCATTGCCACGCCCGACCACTGGCATGCGCCCATGGCCATCCTCGGGCTCCAGGCCGGCAAGAACGTCTACGTGGAAAAGCCCTGCAGCCACAACCCCGCTGAGGGCGCATTGCTCGTGCAGGCGCAGGCCAAGTACGGCAAGCTCGTCCAGATGGGCACCCAGCAGCGCTCCTCCAAGCACACCATTGAGATCGTCGACAGGATCCACAACGGCCTCATCGGTCGCGCCTACTACGCCAAGGCCTGGTACAGCAACGTGCGCAAGTCCATCGGCATCGGCCACGACATTCCCGTGCCCGCCTCGCTCGACTGGGATCTCTGGCAGGGCCCCGCGCCGCGCCGCGCCTATCGCAGCAACGTCCACCCCTACAACTGGCACTGGTTCAAGATCTACGGCACCGGCGAAACCCTCAACAACGGCACTCATGAAATCGATGTCTGCCGCTGGGCGCTTGGCGTCGACTTCCCCAACTCCGTCGCTGCATCCGGCGGCCGCTATCACTTCAAGGATGACTGGCAGTTCTACGACACCCTGCTCACCAGCTTCAACTACGCTGACAAGATGATCGCCTGGGAAGGGAAGTGCTGCCAGGGCATGAAGTTCTACGGGCGCGACCGCGGCTCCGTCATCATGGGCACCACCGGCTCTGTCCTCGTCGACCGCGACGGCTATGAGATCTACGACCTCAAGGGCAACAAGACCAGCGAGTTCAAGACCGGAGGAGAAACCTCATCCGCCGATCTCACCGGCCGCGACTCCATGACGGACGCCCACTTCGCCAACTTCATCGCCGGCATCCGTCACGGCGAAAAGCTCCACGCGCCCATCAACGTCGGCAACGTCGCCGTCACCATGCTTCAGCTCTCCAACATCGCCTGGGAGGTCAACCGTCAGCTTGAGCTCGACGCCAGCAACGGCCACATCCTCCGCGACGCGGATGCCATGAAGCTGTGGGACCGCGATTATGAGAAGGGCTGGGCGCCTCATCTCTAGTGTCCATCTCCGCGGGCGTCCTTGCCTGTCGTCCGCGGAGCCTCACCCGCCATCCTCGTTCACACCGGTTCATTCCGGTTTGCAGGAACCGCATCATCCAGGGAGTCGGCACTCATGAAAACTACTCTTTCGCGTCGCAACTTCGTCCAGTCCGGAGCGCTGCTGGCCGCGGCCTGCGCCACCTCCGGCGCGGTCTCGTCCGTCGCCCAGCCTGCCACGGAGCAGGGCAAGCCCTCGCCCGTGCGCCTCGGCATCGCCAGCTACACCTTCCGCAACTTCACCCGCGCCCAGATGCTCGGCTTCCTCAAGCAGCTCAACGTCTCCGCGCTCAACGTCAAAGACATCAAGGATCATCTCCCCATGGACCCCCAGCAGGAGGCCGCCGCGCTCGCGGACTACGCCTCCGCAGGCATCAAGCTCCACGCCGCCGGGGCCATCTACTTCGCCAAGGACCAGGATGACGACATCCGCGCCAAGTTCGAGTACTGCAAGCGCGCCAACATCCCCGTCATCGTCGCCGGCGATCCCACCCCGGAGACCCTCCCGCGCATCGAAAAGTTCGTCAAGCAGTACGACATCCGCATCGCCATCCACAACCACGGCCCCGAGGACAAGCTTTGGCCCTCGCCGCTCGACATCCTCAAGTCCCTCAAGGGCTTCGACCCCCGCATCGGCTGCTGCATCGATGTGGGCCACACCGTCCGCGCCGGCACTGACGTTGTGCAGGCTATCCACGAGGTCGGCCCGCGCCTCTTCAACGTCCACATGAAGGACCTCACCGACTTCCACGACAAGCAGAGCCAGGTCGCCGTCGGCGACGGCCTCATGCCCGTCCGCGAAATCTTCCAGGCCCTCGCTGAAATCCGCTATCCGGGCTTCGTCGATCTCGAGTACGAGGTGCATGGCGACGATCCCATGCCGGGCGTCATCAGCAGCATTGCTTACATGCGCGGCGTGCTCACCGGCATGGGCTACACCACGCGCGCCTGATCGCCTCCGCCGCTGCGTCGCGGCCCGGCCCTTGTTCGGCATGGCCACGGCGCGGCAGGCGGCACGGCGTGCATCCACCGCAACGCACCATCGCAACCACCCCCATTCCCCGGCCGCGCCCGTTGCGACAGTGGACTGGCTGCACAGTAAAACGCACTCCCGGCTTCCTCGTTGCCCGCCGTCTCGCGGGCAGCCGCCCTCCGGGTCTGCCTCAGATGGGAGAAAGTCACCATGCCGGCGCCGCGCTTCTACATGGATAACTACCTCAGCGCCACCAATCGCATCGCGCGGCAAATCAACCGCAATCTCATCTTCAATCAGATCCGCACGCGCCAGCCCATCTCCCGCGCCGACCTCGCCCGTTCCTCCGGCCTCCAGCGCAGCACCGTCTCGCTCATCGTGGAGGAGCTCCTGCAGGAGCGCTGGATCGTCGAGGGCTCCGTCGGCCAGATTCCCCGCGGCCGCCGCCCCACCTTCCTCAATCTCAATGTCCAGCGCAGCGTCCTCGCCGTGGACATCCACCCCTCGCAAACCACCCTCGCCGTCACCGATCTCGGCGGAACCATCCTGGCCCAGCGGCACATCCAGCTTCCCGCCAATCCCGCCCGCGTCGTCGGCGCCATCGTCACCGCCATCCGCCGCAAGATCGCCGCCCACCCCGACCTCCGCTTTGAGGGCATCGGCATCAACATGCCCGGCCGCCTTGACCCGCAGATGGAAAAATTCATCTTCGCTCCCAACGTCGAATGGCCAATCGGACATCTCAAATCCCGCGTCGAAAAAGCCACCGGCCTCCCCGTCGTCGTCGATAACGTCGCCAACGCCTGCGCCCTCTCTGAGGTCTGGTACGGCTACAGCGACGGCCACCACGATCTCGTCGTCGTCAACGTCTCTGAGGGTGTCGGCACCGGTATCTACGCCAACGGCCAGCTCCTGCGCGGCGCCGGCGGCGTGGCCGGCGAGTTCGGCCACGTCCAGATGGAGGCCGAAGGCCGTCGCTGCGGCTGCGGCAGCCACGGCTGCTGGGAGACCATCGCCTCCAATCGCGCCGGCATGCGCTACTACGCTGAGATTACCGGCAAGACCCTCGCCTCCTTCGACGAGCTCCTCCGCCTCGTCGATACCGGCGACTCCGCCGCCACCCGCGCCTTCCAGCAGATGTGCCAGGCCCTCGGCCGCGGCATCCACATGATCGCCCTCGCCCTCGCACCGCACGAGATCGTCGTCGTCGGCGACATCACCTCCCACTGGAATCTCGCCGGGCCGCTCATCGAGCAGGAGATGATCAGCCACCGCCTCGTCAAGGTGCCGCTCCTCCGCCCTGCGCATGGCGGCAGCACAGCGCTACTCGGCACCGCCGCCGCGCTCATCATGAGCGGCAAGCTGCTCTGATCTTCCATTGCAAAAAAGTGTGTGTCCGTTTTCGCCCGCGTCTTCCCGCGCGCGTCAACTCAGGTGGAGGGAAATAGCTCCCCGGTCGTCGCATGCAGCGCCGAGGCTCGCGGCCGCCTCCGCGGCGGCTGCGGAGCAGGATCCGACAGCATCCCCGCGATCTCCCGCAACTCCGCCCGCGCGTGGCCAATCGTCGCCGCCACGGCGTCTTCGCCCATCGGCGACTGGCTCTCTGCTGCCGGGCTCTTCGCGGGCTCGCTCCGCCGTCCCTGCGTCAGCACCTGCCGCGCGCCGGGAATCGTATAGCCCTCGTCGTGCACCAGCCGCTTGATCTCCAGCGCCATCTCCACGTCGCGCCGCCGGTACAGCCGCTGTCCCGTCCCGCTCTTGTTCGGCTTCAGTTGCGGAAACTGCGTCTCCCAAAAGCGCAGCACATACGTCTCCACTCCACAGATGCGCGCCACGTCGCCGATCTTGAAGTACAGCCGATCGGGGATCGTTGGCGCGTCGGAAACGTGTTTGCGGGCAATCTGCGAGGCCATCTCTATCGCTAAGGCTTCCCCAGCCGTCCGGGGGAGTTCCCTTGTTAGACGCAGTATAGGCCAGTTTTTGCACTATTTGTGAAGCAAAATTGGTGCAAACCCGCTTCTTTCCTGCGGAAATTGCACCGCCCGCCTCGCAAGTGCCCTTCGTTGCAGGCTATTTGTCCAGGCGCCTCACCGGCTCCCGCGCCGTGCTGTTCCGTGGCGCGGCCCGCAGATACTGCTTCGGCCAGCGCATCGGCTCCTCCAGCGCTGCCGCCGCGTGCAGCGGCCAGTAGGGGTCGCGCAGCATCTCCCGCGCCAGCAGCACCAGGTCGGCCTCGCCCTCGGCCACAATCCGGTCGGCCTGCTCCGGGTCGGTAATCATGCCCACGCTCGCCGTGGCTACGCCCGCCTCCCGGCGAATCCGCGCCGCAAACGGCACCTGGAACCCCGGCCCCACCGGAATCTTCGCATCCGGCACCAGTCCGCCCGTCGACACATCCACCAGGTCCACGCCGCGCTCGCGCATCCCCTGCGCCAGCTCCACAGACTCGTCTGCCGACCAGCCGCCCTCCACCCAGTCTGTCGCCGAAATGCGCGTCATCAGCGGCAGATGCTCCGGCCACGCCGCTCGCACCGCCTCCACCACCTGCAGCGTCAGCCGCGTCCGGTTCTCCAGGCTTCCGCCGTAGTGGTCGGTGCGCTTGTTTGTCAGTGGCGAAAGGAACTGGTGCAGCAGGTAGCCGTGCGCCGCATGAATCTCCACAAAGTCAAAGCCCGCCGCCAGCGCCCGCCGCGCCGCCTGAGCCCACGCCGCAATCACCGTATCGATGCCCGCCTGGTCCAGCGCGCGCGGCATGGCATAGTCGGCAGAGAAGGCAACCGCGCTCGGCGCCACCGGCTCCCATCCGCCCTCGTGCGGCTTCAGCAGCCGCTCGCCGCCAAACGGCGCGGCCATGCTGCCCTTGCGCCCCGCATGCGCCAGCTGGATGCCCGCCCGCACGCCCTGCCCGTGCAGAAAGCGCACAATCCGAGCCAGCCCCTCCACATGCTCGTCCTTCCAGATCCCCAGGTCCGCCGACGAAATCCGGCCCTCCGGCACCACCGCCGAGGCCTCCAGCAGCACCAGTCCCGCCCCGCCCTGCGCGCGGCTTCCCAGGTGTACCAGGTGCCAGTCATTGGCAAACCCGTCCACAGCCGAGTACTGGCACATCGGCGAAACACCAATGCGGTTGGCAAACTCAACAGAACGAAGTCGAAAAGGCGAAAAAAGAGGATGGCTCATCAATAGGTCTTTCCTGTCTGTATAGCGATGCCGCAGTCCGGACCGGACGCGGTCTTTCCTTTGGATGAGCCAACCCCGAATCGGTTGCAGTCGCGCAGCGCGCGATCCCGTCGCGAATCGTCCTACCGCTGCACCATCGTCGTCACCGGCGCCTCCAGCCGGAAGCGCAGCCGCGACTCCGCCGGAATCACAATCGGCCGGTTCCCCGTGAACGCCGCGCCCGCCGTGCCCGCGCCGCCGCCCACCAGTCCGCCAATCAGCGCGCCTTCGCCGCCGCCCGCCAGCGCCCCAATCAGTGCGCCACCGCCCGCGCCGCCGCCAATAAAGCCCAGCGTGCGCTTGCCCTTGCCCTTGGCCGTGATCGCATAGTCGTCGGTGGAAACCGGCTGGTTGCCAATCTGGTCCAGCCGCAGCGCCAGCACGCCCGCGCCCTTAAAGCGTCCGCGGTTCTTCGCCGCCACCACGGACCCCGTCACATTCGTCCCCCTCGGAAACGCCACCTCGCCATCATTCGCCAGCAGCGGAGCCATCAGCTCTCCCGTAAAGGTCTCGCCCACCCCCGCCGTCCGCGTGCTCAGCGAGTGGTCAATCCGCACCTCCACCATCGTGCCGCTGTCCACCGTAATCGGCACCGGCGAGGGCTTCGCCTGCCCGCTCGGCGCATACGGCCCGCCGCCCGGCCCGCCCTGGGCATACGGCCCGCCCGGTCCTGCTCCACCCGGTCCTGCTCCGTCCTGTCCCCCACCGTTCTGCATCGCGCCCGGCCCGTTCGCGCCCGCTCCGCCGTCCGGGCCGCCGCCCGGCTGCTGCGCATTCTGTGCGGAGTTGTCCGCCGCCGGCGCATCCGTGCGCCTGCAGCCTGACCACGCCAGTGTCAGCATCAGCACCGCCGCGCATAGCGCCACCCTCTGCAACGCGAGCAACCTCCGCGAGGTAGCAAGAATCACCATAATGAGTCCTTAAAAGAAGATCAGAGTGTCGCCGCGCATCGTGCGCTCCACCATCCCGTGAGCCTGCCGCGGCCGTGCGCGCTCTGCCCTGCGGCAGACGCACACACATATCTCGCCGTCGCCGCCACGCATGCGCCGACCGGCGTCACTGCACCGTGCTGGCTGTTTGGATGCGCCGCCCGCCCGGCAAGGTTGCCGGGTCAGGTTGCCGAACTGGATTGCCGGGCTAAATTGCCGCGTCATCTTGCCCGCCCCGCCGCGCTACTGCTTCTTCAGCACCGCCACTCCGCGCTCATCCGCCAGAATCGCCGTCTCCAGCCTGCGAAAATCCCCGGCCCGCTCCGCCGGAATCTCCACCTGCCGCACCGTGTAC
>JAJXWS010000027.1 GCA_021781495.1 Acidobacteriota bacterium
TGGGCAGGAGATCTCTCCGATACGGAAGCCGAACATAACGGCCTGGGCAATCATCTGGTTATCGAAGACGAAGTCATCCGAATTCTCAAGCAGCGGAAGCATTTCGAGCAACTCGCGCGAGAAGGCTCTGTAACCGCTGTGATACTCCGAGAGCTTGACGCCAAGGAAAAGATTCTGAAACGCAGTCAGGAAGCGGTTGGCAATGTACTTGTACAGCGGCATGCCTCCCTTGAGCGCTCCACCGCCAATGATGCGCGATCCCAGCACCATGTCGTAAACGCCGCTGGCGATCATGCCAGCCATGGCCGGAACAAGCGCCGGCGTATATTGATAATCCGGATGCAGCATAACAACAATGTCGGCACCAGCAGCGAGAGCCTCGCGATAGCAGGTCTGCTGGTTGCGGCCGTAGCCATAGTTGGCGTCGTGGATGAACGTCTGAACGCCAAGCTGCTGAGACAGATGAGCGGTCTTGTCCTTGCTGGAGTCATCCACGAGAATCCGGATGTCGACAACATCGGATAGCTCCTGGACGGTAAGCGCCAGGGTTTTCTCCGCATTATAGGCAGGCATTACAACCGCCACGCGCTTCCCGTTGATCATTTACATGCTCCCCGCATTGGTCTATTTTCCCGCATAAATACACCGGTTGGTCTAGTGGGAATTTGCGGTTATCTGCTCAGTCACGGGGTACGGATCCACACCAACCGGCTGCAGGTCGGGCTGCACAAGCCATGCCTTCCTGCCCTTGTAGTATTGCAGCAATTCACGATTGCTGACAGCATCCATGTCTCGCGCCCAGATTACCTTGGATCCATCGATATCCGCCTCGTTATAGACCCATTCGTCCAGCGGGTCGTGGTTCGCGGAGTAGCGCACAATCGCAAGCTGTCCGCCGGCAATTTGACCGAGACGCCGCTCGACCTGGGCCCGCTGCGTATCGTAGCTGTCAGGCCCGAACCAGTTGAGAATCCAGGTCGAGACGGGGTGTTGTGGAATGGGGAAGTTCAATACACGATCCCAGGGCCTTACGGCCGCCAAAACGAAACACAAGGCCACCATCAGCCGCACCATTGCCCGGCCTGCGGGCTGGCCGCCTGGCTTCCAATGCCAGAGATGCCGCGCAGCTTGCAGACCAACAGCGTATAAGGCCGCGGTGAATGGAGCGAGGTAGTGCGGAAAGAGAAAGATTTCAATGGCAGTGCCCACCGCCACAACCAACAGGCAAAGAACAAGAAAGCGAATGCGGCGGTCCAGCACCGCGCGCGGCAACAGGAGCAAAAGGGGCAGCAGCGCAAAGCCTGTGAAGAAATAGATGCTGCGAATTGCCTTGATCAGGGTCATTCCGAGAAAGCCTGTGCCGGAGTGAACTCTCCTGTAATCCGCCAATTCGTCGTCTTGATAAAAGCGACGCATCTCTGCATGCCGGTATTGCGGTTCCGGCCGAGGGTGTTGCCAAACAAAATATGGCGCAGTCGCGTAGGTTGCCCGATTGACGGTGTACGGCAAGGTAAGCGGGTGGCCAAAAACTCGATAGTCGTAATAGCCAAGCCAGATTGCACCGAGCATCAGAACAGCTACGGCTGGCGCAATACAACGCAGGAGCTCAGTGGCCGTGGGGCGCTTCTGCGTGGTCACGAACCAGTGCACCAGGGCCGCTGCAACCGGAATACAGAGCAGCACCCCCTCATAGGGACGCGTGATTGCAAGAAGAACGACGCCAGTCGCCATCAGGAGGGCATGACGAGGACGGCGCGTACGTGTAAAGCGCGGAAGACCTCCCAGGACCAGCGCCCCAGCCAGCGCGGTAATGGTTCCACCTCCGGTATAGCTATCTATCCAGTAGCTGAATAGCCCGATGCGCAAAGCAACAAGGATGCCGCCCAGCAACGCCCACCGCGGAGGCAACCACGCCTGCAGCATCCAGTAGACGGCCGACGACATGAGCGCGCTGCTGACAAGGATGCCGAACCATGGCTTTCCCAAAACTATGGCTCCAAAGGCCAAGAGCAGCCCCTGGCCGGGAAAATACATCGACATGTAGGTTGGCTTCATGTCGACATGAATGGACTCAAAATGGGTCCACATGGCTGGCGTGGGATTGGTCAAACGAAGGTGTGCGAAAGTATCTGAAGCAAGCAGGGCGCTGAAATCATCGGGCAAAGACGGGGTCGGTTCTGGCAGAATCGGCAGAAGAGACAGGCGCAGGAAAAGAACAGAACATCCCACGGTGACGACGGCAAGTGCTCGCCGTTGCGCGAGTTGACCGAGCAGACGCTCGACTGCGAAAGAGCGCACACCCAATGGTCCGGCAGCAACAAAGGAGAGGAAGAAAAGGACGATAGCAGATGCGCCCTCAAGGAGTGGCAGAGTGAGTGCAACGCTTGAACTCGAGGCGGTCAGCAAGCACATGCAGATACCTTGCCGTAGATTAGAATATTTTTGTCAGGATTCACTTGTAGGACTTTGGAGGACTGGGTGGAGTCGAAAGAATACGTTGAAGAATCCCGGATCTTCTGTCAGACCGTATCAAAAAGTATGAGGGAGATCCTCTTTCGCACGCAGAGCATGCTCTGAGAATCTCCCTTGAAAGCCGCCGCCTTGGGCACTCTGAGGTGTTTAGCCCAAAGAAGCAAGGCGATAGAGCTTCGGTCTTCAACACAGTATTGCCAGATCCATCGACGGCAAAACCGCGTTCAGCGTGAGCCCCTACATAGATACACGACTGAGTTCAAGAACGTTTAGTCAGCACGCTATAGAACTCATCGTCTCGTTTCGTACGAAGCTAAACAACTTGTACGGAGAGCGAGGTTTCTCGTGGAAGGCCCCGCAAGTTGAGCCTAAACGTAGGAACCGAGCAGCTTGGAAACCTCATCAAATGCTGCGTTGATACCGCCCGCCAGCGCGCTCATGCCAGCGGTCGCGCCGAACGCGATCAGGGCGACGACGAGCGCGTACTCGACCAGATCCTGACCTTCCTCGCGGTCCATCATGTTCTTGATGTTCACGTACATCTTAAGCATCAGGTTGTTCATTCTCTTCTCCTTGGGTTAGTTGGGGTGGATGGAGGAGGTTGACCGCGAGGCGCTTGCCAAAAGCCAACCTAAGGAAACTCGACTCTAGGGTATTGCCTACTTTGGATATGCTCTACCCCAAAACCAGGGAAAAAACCGGTAAGTATCCACTCAATCAACTATGTGGTACGGGGGACGAATCCTGCCTGAAACTTCGCTTGCCAGTTCGAACGGCGACCAGCAACTAGCTAAACCTCAGCAACTGACCACACTGTTTCATTTCCCCAAACTCACGAAAAACGAGGATAAGCCGATATCATTGCGCTCAATTTGCTTAGTTGTTCATCGTTGTATCATCGCGCATTTTTGAAGTCAATCACTCTAAAAGCGGCACTAGTAACTAAAGTGTGACTTCTCAAATACATTACAGTCAAAATGTTCCAGTTGTACGCGCTCTAGCACGAAAGTGGCAGGCATTTGCGGTATCGCACCCGCACTCAATTTACGGAACTGCATGCACGCCAGGTCACTATTCATTGACTTCTGCATAGGCGCCGGCAACTCGCCTATTCCTCTAAATCTGCGCGTGTCGAATTGGCCGGAGCGCCATGCAGACTGCCACACAATTTTCCTGCTCTATGTATCTGCACAGTTCTCCGATGCGGTCACGGATAAGAATTCCAAGCGGTCTCCAGGCTGGGTTCTTGATTGCTCAATTGCGCCCACGGGCAGTTCGAGTACTGAGTGCGCTGTGAAGCACGCAGAGATCTTCCAGGGCCTGAGGTTCGCTCGTACCTTCTTCACACGGTAAGCTCGGTCAAGGTAGACAAGATCGATCGGAAACTGCATGCCAAAACTGTGTACCGCTTCACATGGAACTATCCATAATCCGCCCTGAGGTGGAAGAGACTTGCGCCCAAGCAGCCCCTTGGTACGTTTTCCGTCACTATCGGCTACCTCAATGTTGGCAGCAAGACAAGTATCTCGCGTCTGATTAACGACGCGAAAGCACTTTAGCTCCAGCCTGGGTCCAGTCGCGAACAGTCGTTTGCATAGCTTAAGGAATTGGCGTACAGGCTGCGTCATGCTTCGATCCTAAACTTTTACCAGGGTGCCTCAGGCCTGCCACAGCACAGGGGACGGGAAGTTGGTAAATCCTGCCGCGATGGCTGCCACCGGACAAAAATGCTCTCCAGAAGGAGCAAATCCCCGGCTGTAATTACCGCCGGGGATTTGTGTGAGCGCTTGACTATTCGAAGCAAGCCATTGGGAACAGGAGGGATGGCCGACTACAATTAAGGCCCAGAACTTGTGGCAGCCCCGCCTGTACTACCCATGGAACTCATTCCACTTGTCGACTGATCCACGGCAAGTGGCGTCTCAGGCTTCATGCTGTCCATCAATCGCTCCACTGGGATGGAAGCTGGAGGCGGAGGAAGGGTCGTCTCAGGCGTCTTGGCATCCGGATTATGCATCGGAATGGCGGAGTTTGGAGGCAGGAATGTTGCCGGGAACTTGGGCGTCGGCAACGCGGCGCCAGCAGGCATGGGAGCAACGATCTCAGGTGTAACGATCACGATAAGTTCCGTGTTCGTTTTCGTCCGCTGCATGGACTGGAAAAACTTGCCCAAGATTGGAATATCCCCCAGGAACGGAATCTTCTGGAACGTTTCGGTCTCACGATTATCGAGCAGGCCGCCAATCGCAAAGCTCTGGCCGTCCAGAAGCTCAACCTCCGTCTTGACCTTTCTGGTAGTAATGCCCGGCTCTACAATGCCCTGGATTTGAACCCCATTGGTGTAATCCAGAGAGCTCACCTCAGGGGCCACTTGAAGGCGGATCGTCCCGCGCGGAGTAATCGTCGGGATGAAGCTCAGTCGTACACCATATTCCCGGAAGGCAATCGTGATGGTCGACCCAGCACCACCGGCTCCCACCTGAGCAATCGGATAGGGAAATTCACCACCGGCCAGGAAGCTAGCCTGTTTGCCGTTCTCCGCAAGGAGATTCGGCTCGGCGAGAACTTGAACCAAGCCCTGGCTTTCCAGGGCCTGAATTGTGGCGCCCAGATTGATACCCGGGTAGAAAGCAAACAGGTTCAGCTCATTGGAAAGGAAGACAGATGCCGATGTCGATCCAGGAGTTAAGCCGATGTTTGGAGTAACGGTAGGTGGGCTGTATTGGCCGGTCGTTGCAATTCCATAGGTATTGCCGGCTCCCGTGCTGAAGAGGTTCATGCCAAGCTGCTTACTCTTATTGCGGTCTACGCTGGCGAATCGTACCTTGAGCAGAATCTGCGGATCGGAAGCCGGGATATTGACACTGAGCAAATTGACGACTTTCCCCGCAGTGGACGCAATCTGCACAGCGCGCTGTGAACTGGTTATGTCCTTAACCGTTCCGCGAAGAAAGATATTGCCACCGTCCTCCGTTACCTTGAGGTTCTGGCCTGGGAGTTCAGAGCGCAGCTCCCGGCGAACCGTCTCCAACTTGTCCCGTGCAGCAACCATGCTGGGCCGGACCGTGATGTTGAAGAACTGACGACCGCCACCAGCGTCCCAAATGATCAGGCTTGTCTCACCCGGCAGCTTTCCGTTGACGAGGAGTTGCGTGGGGCTAACCGCTGTAGCCTGTGCAATATCTCCGAGGCCGACGACGATTCGCGTGACAGGCCGCGCAAGGTCCAGCACAACGGACTTGCCTACAGCCACCGAGAGATCGTTCGTCGAGTCCTGGGTTGCAACGCCAGCAGCCGGAGAAGCCTGCGTGGCGTCCTGCGCCCACAGAGCACCCCTCGTGCCGGAGAGGAAGGTCAATGCGCTGATACATGCAATGGCAACTCCAGTTCTCACGTTCACTTTTTACCCTCGGGCAATGCAAATTTTTCTTCCGATCGTTGCGAGCCGTTGTAGACAACCACCGAAAAGTACTTTGGGGCTGGCTTGGCGCGGCGAACAAGCGATCCTGTCAGCCTCGGCTTCTTGTTGTTCGGATTCGTGTCCTGGAACAGGTTCACCGTGGCGGTGCCGGGAACAGACGCGATCTTCGTATCCAGAGGATTGCGTAGCACAAGCTGAATACGCGTCTGGGAACTCGCCAAAGCAAGAATCTCCGCCTGCTCCGGGGTGACCAGCAGATTCACGACGGGCACTTGCTGTGGCTTCCCCTCGTTATCTTTCTGGATGTCGGTTCCTGCAGACAGCACTTCAATATTCTGCAGAAGCGTTCTTTCCTGTTGCCCCTGCGTCGGATCCGGATGATCGGGCGGAACCCCGGATATGAGCACATCTACCCGCATCCCAGGGAGCACAAAACCGGCGACGCCCACCACCTCATCCACTCGAACCGCAATGGCTCGCATGCCATCCTTGATGGTGGCGGCGAGACCTCCGCCGGACCCGGCGGGAGCGAGGCGATCATCCAGAATCGGTTCCCCTGCGTAGATAGCGGAAACGACGCCGCGGCCGATTGCATTCTTGGGATCGAGGATCGCGCCCTTAGGTGCTGCACCAACCATCTGCACGGTGGAGAGATTTTGCGCGCTGAGTATTGTGCCGATTTTAAGATCCGCTGCGGCTGCCACCACACGCGTTGTGGGGATTTGCTTTACCGAGGCGACGCGCACACCTACCAGGCGATAGACGACGTAGGCACTGAGCGCGGCGATCACGAAAGCGACGATGAGAATGGTTAGCAGTCTTCGATTCATGCAGAATCCTGTCTTCACCAGCTGTAGAGCCCGCGTTGCAACCCTGCCGCATTGCGCAAGTGTTGCGATCCTACATAACCACGGGCAGTTTCAAGCCGAGTTAGGTAATGATTTGGTTATTTCCTGAACAGGTCCTAATGCCGCTTGAGTATAGCACCACACTATTCAGCAAGAGCATGTAAAGTTCTATCCAGGAACTGGAGTACCAAGAAAGCCACTTGAACAGCGCAACCCCTGGCCTTCCGTCCGAACTGCCCGATTTTCCATCCACTACTAACACAACGCCGTCTTCAGGGAAATGGCATCTAACCGCGCGATGCGGTGATATGCTGCGGAACTTTTTATTTCGACTTAGAACGTTTGATGATAACAGGCAATTGAGATTTAAAAGCAAAAAATCACCAGTGCTCTCCTCTGCGATTTGTTAACCATTGAGGAACTCTGCGCACTCCAGGTCCAAAGCCGCGCGCCAGGGTTGGCGACTGCGATACGGGGCGGGAGCGGGCGGCAATATTCAGGGTTTCTGGGTTTCTCGTCTCCATGTAAAGTAGGAGCAAGAATCGAAGGAGGGGCGCGCCCGGGGATGAGTTCTTCCCGTACCATTACGCTTTTTGCGCAGCAGACACAGCCGACCCAAAAGCCAACTTCGTTTCTTGTATCTATATTGGTACATGGTGCGGTCGTGGCTTTGGTATCCCTTGGGTTCCTGTATGCACCGCGCATCGAATACCGCCCGAGCCGGCACTACACGCTGGATCGCGTCGATTTGGACAGCCCGGAGTTTCATCCTAGATTGTCGGGCGGAAGCAGTAACTTGTATCCGGTGACGAAGAACGCCGCACAAGCCAGCAATGCATCCGGAACAGCTTCCGCGTTGCCCTCAAGCAAGTTGCTCTCCAGACAGAAAGTCGATCAGACGCTGATCCAGCCGCAGGTCAAGCAGGAGCAACCGGTCATCAAGTCCCTTCCGGTGCCCGCCATGCTGCTTTGGACGCCCCCGGCAATTCGCGTAAGGACCGCCACACCGCCCCCGCCGCATCCTGCCAATACGGCCGACATCAAGCCCACGGTGGAGCCGCCCAACGTTGAAACAAGGCTTGCCGATGTGGCCATTTCGTCCACCACATTCAAAACACGGGTTACGCTGATAAAGCCAAGCACAACCACCCCTGTTGTCACGCACGGGCCAGAGACGGCGCTGAGCATCCCGGAGACCTCGTCAGCGTCGGCAACCCAAATGCAATCCGCCGCTGTTCTTTCCATCTCCGATGTTCAGTTGTCGCATGGCACAGCGATGCTGCCGGCAGTGAACCAGGTGGCGCCGGGCGACGCGGCGCAAAGCTCACAGGCCGGCGGCAAGAGCCGGAACGGCCAGGGTATGGGGCAGGGACAGGGTGGAAATGATCCCTCGGGCCAGGAAGCCTCTGCCAAAGGCAACGGATCTCAGGGCAGTAGCGGCAAAGGGAAGGGCGCTGCCGGCCAGTCGGGCAGTGGCGCAGGTGCTGGCACCGGGGCAGGCTCCAACAAAGGCAACGGACAGGGCGATGGGCCGGAGGATGGCCGTACCTACTCCAAGATCAACCTCCCCCAAAACGGCCAGTTCAGCGTAGTCGTAGTCGGTTCGGATTTACAGGACGAGTACCCGGAGACCACAAATGTGTGGAAGGGGCGGCTCGCCTACTCCGTCTACCTGCACGTTGGAATGGCAAAGACGTGGATTTTGCAGTACTCGCAGCCTCGCAACGCGGATGCTGCCGCGGCGGGCTACGTAAGCAAGATTGAGGCGCCGTGGCCCTATTACATCGTCCGGCCTAATTTGAACGACGACGATGTGAATGCCGATGCTCTGATGGTCCACGGCTTTGTCAACGAAACCGGGCATCTCGAATCGCTGTCGGTCGTTTTTCCGCCTGACTTTACTCAAAAGCAGTTTGTTCTGGATGCGCTGCGACAGTGGCAATTCCGGCCCGCGAGCCAGATCGGCAAACCGGCCAGGGTGGAAGTTCTACTCATCATCCCCGAAGACGGCAAGTAAGTATCCACCGGCAAAGCCGGTGGCTTTACGGTTGCTGGCCCCTCAAAGGGGCCTGACCGCAACCGTCCGAAGCAAAAGCAAGAACAAAAGCAAAAGCCTCGTACCGCTGCCTTCACTGCCACGGCACAGGCAATTTCAGAGAGAACATACTCCCGGAATTCTCAAAGTTCTACTGCCACCCCGCCAGAGGCGGGGGATCTCCCACTTCGTATTAGCGCCTTTACCGCTCGCCGAACACCGCGAACCGACTGGAAGAGATCAGTAAGAGAAGCATCATCCCCGAAACTTGGCATTTAGCGCCGGGATCTGTGATCACCCTCTGCTCCGTTGAGATTGAGGCTCAGGATAAAGGCGTCCAGCGACTTCTTGTCAGCGCCGTACTCTGCCAGATCTTTGCCGTGCCGTCCCTCCCCCAACCGGGAATGAAGGAACGATAACCCTACGCCGTCGTCGTCCCAGCGCACAACCTTGGAGTGCACTGCAATCGTATCGCCGGGATCTTCGCCGGACGTATCCACCCGCTGCAGGGTCATCTGAATCAAGGTGCCGGGAAACCATCGCTCCTCCGTAAGAAGAAAGAGGCCGTAGGAGCTGATGTTCCCAATGTGGAATGCCTGTGGCGCACCGCCCGTCCAATAGTAAGCCACAAGGCCAGGCAGCGGATGCCTGCGTGAGCGACGCCGGTCGCTCGAAAGCCAGCGGAAGAACTTGCCAAAAACGGAGACCTTCCGCCCCTCATCTTCCGCCTCCTCTTCCGCGCGCTCGCGCTCATCCAAACGCTCAAGGGCGCGCTTCATTTGCTGCGATCGAGCAGCTGAAGTGGCTGTACCGGAGCCTTCTGTTTCATTCGCCATGCCGGCGCCAGAAATAGGCTGTTTGGTCGCAGAAAGTGGTACGGTGGAACCCACATTTTGCGCGAGGGGCCTGAAATGCTTTCCCATCTCCTCGGCCACGCAGATCACCAGCTGATCGCCTATCTGCGTTTGTGAGGAATAGATGGTGTGAGGAGGCAGCGCCAAAGCGCTGGCCGCCTCCCAGTCGACAGGATCGGTCTTGGTGACCGGAAAGGACTCGACTTGCTGCAGGATTCGGTGATCCTTATCCAGGAATAAAAGATCAAAGGCGGCTTGATCGTCCCCTTCCGGACTTCCATGTACGGTAGTCATCCAGAGACCCGCCCCGGCAGCGACATGTGGCGCCTGAACCAGAGCGGTCTTCCCATCTCCCGGCGTCTCGGCCTGTGTCACCCCGAGGCTCAGGAAGCTCTCTCGTGTCTGGTTGTAAACACAGTACTTTTGTGTTCCCATGCGAATTCACCACGCTGCAGGTGCCTGTCTAAGAGATGAAAACGAAAAAGGCAACAGACTTCATTTGAACCTGTGAGTTTCCGGAAAATGAACTGCCATTATGCAGGGGAAATTGATTCCTTGGAACTACCAGCAAAAGCAAACTGGAACCGTCTTCTGGGGGGGGGAAGATCATGGTCCGGTAAGACACAGTCGCGACATCACTGGAATATACAACTTTTCGCGCCAGAATTGGCGGATTCGCTGATCTGAGGGGAGGCGCGAGGGTGTCGACGCAACCTGCGCGCCGCCGCCCCTACAAGATGTAAGCTCGCTACTTGACCCGCGTACGACGGCGCTGAATCAATATGACCAGCACGATGACAAAGAGCACGCCGGCGACAACCCGGATAATCGTGACACCATCCATGTCAAGTCTCCCTTCCTTCAATCAATGATTGAAAAACTTCTTAAACGCTTCCGACATTGAAATCAGCGCCGGACCGAGTGTAACCAGAAACAACGAGGGGAAAATGAACAACACAAGCGGAAAGATGAGCTTAACAGACAACTTTGCCGCTTTCTCCTCGATTTGCTGAACGCGTTGCGTCCTCAGCGTATCGGAGTGAACACGCAATGTCTTGCCTATGCTTGTGCCAAATTGCTCCGCCTGAACCAGCATGGATACTAAGTTACGAATCACATCGACATCCGTGCGCTCAGCGAGCTGTTTCCAGGCTTCCGACCGAGGCTTGCCAGCACGCTGCTCCAATGCCACAATGCCTAATTCATCGCTCAGTGCGGGCTGCGCTTTGTGCAGTTCCTGCGCGGTTCGCGCGGTTGCTTGATCGAGGCTCAAGCCAGCCTCAATACAGATGATCAACATATCCAGCACGTCTGGCAGGCCGCGACGGAGGCTGGCCTGACGGTTTGAGATCTGCCGGCCCAGCCAAAAGTCCGGAGCAAGAAAACCGACGCCAAGCGCAGCCGCATACATGAAGAATGGGCTGGCCTGTGCAATGCCGGTTGCGAAGAAGATCAGAGCCAGAGCGACGGGAGCCAGAACCTTGGCGCCGTAGAACAGCTTCACAGCCGAGTCCTTGCGGTATCCGGCACGAATAAGCCGCTGCTGGACTACCGAGACCTCAGCCTGGCTTCTGGGCAAAACACGCTCAAACTGCTCGACGACCCCACCCAGCATACTGCGCGTCTCTTCAAGCGCCGAGGCAAGGCTCTTCTGCTTTGCCTTCGGGTAAAGAACAGACGAGATGCGGTCCTGAATCGTGTCGCGATAGAAAAGAAGCAATCCGCCCGTCGCAAGGAGCAGGAAGATCACGGTAAAGGCCAGAACTGCGAATCCCATGGATCCTCCTTACACGTCCATATTGACAATCTTCCGAATCACAAGGCCGCCAATCACAATCATTATGCCAGCAGCATAAAGCAGTTTGATCCCAATTTCCTTCGTCCAGAGAAGGCTCATCATCTTGGGATTGACCATATAGAGAAGCATTCCCAAAACGACCGGAAGCAGGGTGAGGACCCAGCCGGTCAGGCGACCCTGCGCCGTATGCGTGAGAATCTGGCGTTTCAGGCGAAATCGCTCGCGTATCACAGTGGCTGTCTTTTCCAGAACCTCCGCCAGATTACCGCCGCTCTCGCGCTGAATCAGGATAGCAGTGGCAACAATTCGGATGTCCTGCAACGGCACACGGGTGGTCATATTATCCAGTGCAGATTTGAGTTCTAGACCGTAGTTCTGCTCATCAAATGTGATTCTGAACTCGCCGCCCACCGGTTCCGAGCACTCGCGCGCCACCAGTCCCATGGCTGCGTTCAGGCTATGGCCCACACGTAGCGCACTGACAATTAGATCCAGCGCTTCCGGCAGGCCCTGCTCAAACCTGCCAAGCCGCTGACTGCGCTTCTGCATGACATAGCCGAATGGGAGAAATCCCAGGGCGAGCCCGACAAGCAGCCCGAACAGAACCGCGCCAGTCCGCAGATAGACCAGATACGCCGGAATGAAAAAGAACGCTGCGCTCATCAGCAACAACCCGCCAACTGTCCACTTAAGGCCGGCCTGGTAAAGCAAGCGGCGCAATCGCGGAGCCAGTTCAAGCTTGACGAGCCAGCGATCCAGCGCAGGGATGGCGCTCATCAGTTCCGCCTTGCGAACGTCTACGATGAGGTCACTCATCTCCGGCTTGCCTACCGCCAGGGCAGAGTCGAGCCGGGCCAGCACCTGCTTCGCCTGGCTGTTGCTGGCGGATCCTGTAACCACCAGCAACACGGCGACGACGCCAAATACGGTCAGAAACACGAGCGCGATGATCAGTAACATGCCGACCCTTCCTAGTTGACTTCCGTTGCGCGTTCAAACATCGTCGGCGGAAGGAAGATACCCGAGGTACGGAGCTGATCGAGGAAGCGGGGACGAATGTGGCTTGGCTGGAAGACGCCCTGCACTTTGCCGTTCGGACCGATCCCCTTCTTGTTGAAGGTAAAGATTTCCTGCATGCTGATCACATTCTCTTCCATGCCGGTAATCTCGTGGATGCTCACGACCTTGCGGGTACCGTCACTGAGGCGTGTGCACTGCACAACAATGGTAAGGGCTGAGGCAATCTGCTGCCGGACGGTACGCTCGGGCATATTCAGGTTGCTCATGGCCACCATGGACTCAAGACGTGTGAGGGCGTCGCGGGCCGTATTGGCATGGACGGTGGTCATGGACCCTTCGTGACCGGTGTTCATGGCTTGGAGCATATCAAAGGCCTCCTCGCCACGGACCTCACCGATGATAATGCGGTCCGGACGCATACGAAGGCTGTTAATGAGCAACTGCCGCTGCCGGATGGCGCCCTGCCCTTCCACGTTCGGAGGACGGGTTTCCAGGCGAACAATATTCTCCTGCGCCAACTGCAGTTCCGCCGCATCCTCGATGGTAATCACGCGCTCGTTTTGCGGAATGTACTGCGACAGAATGTTCAGGAACGTCGTCTTGCCGGCGCCGGTTCCACCCGAGATCAGGATGCTCAGGCGGGCGCGCACAGCCGCCGCCAGCAACTCCATCATCTCCGCCGAAATGCTCTTAAGCTGCACCAGCTGATTGGCCGCCAGCGGTCCGGTTCCAAAACGCCGGATCGAAAGCGACGGACCGTCGAGCGCCAAGGGAGGAATGATCGCATTCACACGGGAGCCGTCCGGCAATCGGGCATCCACCATCGGAGAAGACTCATCCACGCGGCGGCCCACACGAGAGACGATGCGGTCGATAATCTGCAGTAAATGACGATCGTCGCGGAACGAGACGTCAGCCCGCTGCAACAGTCCACCACGCTCAATAAAAACGTGGTCCTTGTCGTTCACCAGGATATCGGAGATCTTCTTGTCCTTGAGAAGGGGCTCAAGAGGGCCCAGGCCAAAGACTTCATCCAGAAGATCCGTCTGAATCTTCTCCTGCTCTTCAAAGCTCAGCGGCACTCTTCGGTCACTGATAATCTCGCTGATAATGCTGGATACCGCCTGTCGCGCCTGGCTTGAATTGATACGCGACAGCTTTTCCAAGTCCAGCTTGGAGAGCAGGGTCCGGTGTACTTCCGCTTTGAAATTATCTAGATTCATCGGTTCCACGCTCAAACGATCCGAAAATCGCCGGTTCTACATCTTGGGGGATGGTTACTTGAAAAGGCTGAATCCCTTCTTCTTCTCCTGCTTCGAAGGCATGCCGCAGGCGGACCTTGCCATCTGCTGGATGATCTTTCCAATCGTCGAATCCTCTGAAGCCAGCGGCACCGCTTCATTTTGCATTCTGCGGACCGTCGCGTAATCGCTGGGAATCTTCCATTGAATCGGACGGGACAGCGCCTTTTCAATATGCCCCTCATCGACGCCGAGTGACCGCGGCATATATCGATTCAGGACAAGCTCCAGTTTGGGCTCTTCTGCTTTAAAAAACTCTGTAATGAGCCGGTGAGTGTTTCGCAGTTCGGGGATACCTGCCTGCATTACAACATAGAATGCCTCAGCCTGCTTAAACCAATCTGCGTCTGTGAGGTCAAATCGGGAACCTGCATCGACAACAACAAACTCGAAGTCTCGCCGGGCAACGGCCAGCAGCTTGCCGATTGCTTCATTCGAGGCCGGCACATTGGGAAAGCGCCCGGGGGCGCCCAGAATGGACAGGCCCGAAGCATGCTTGGTGAGGAGCTTGGAGAAGAAGTTGGAGTCCAGACGATCCACGTTGAGCAGCGCATCCGCTGCGGAAAACTGCGGCGTCATCCCCAGGCTGAGGGCAGCATCGCCCAGCGGTAGGTCCAGATCGATCAGGACGGTATTCCGCATGCAGTCCTGGGCCAGCGCCACGGCAAAGTTGCAGGCAACCGTGGTAACGCCGACTCCGCCTTTACCGCCCAGAAATACGAACAGCTTGCCGCCGGTCTCCTTGGCGCCTCCGGGGACCTGGCGTCGCGAAGAAGCACGGCCAAGCGCGTCCGACAGGGCACCCACGTCGATTGGATCTGCCAGAAATTCACGCGCCCCTGCGCGCATGGCGCGAACCATCAGGTTGGGATCGACGCGGGTGGAGTAGACCATCACCGTGGCGGTATTGGCTGCGGCCAGCCGCTCCACCAGCTCCAGGGCATACTCCGGGCTGGCCTCCAGATCAATAATGATGGCGTCGAAGTCGTGCTCCAGCAGCCGCGATGCATCCTTGAGCTCTGCCGGATAAGCAGAATACTCCCGTACTGTTGCGGCACGCGACATGGCAAGAGCATTGGCCAGATTTCTGCGGCGCTGTTCGTGGGGACCAATCAGGGCAACGGACAAGACGTTGCTGCCGAATGCATCGGAATCGTTCACATGCGTTTCCATCAGAAGATCAAATCTCCGATTTTCTTACGTTTGAGCCGTCTGCTTTGTTGTTTTTCCGTGTATCGACAGCTTACTTTACATGCCCCGCTCGCCCATTCTCAATGAGAAAAGAAAGAAAGCAATGTTCCAATGGCGATTGCTGGCGCATACGGCATCTTACGCGTTTTGGGATTGGACAGCACCAGCTCAGGATGAGGAAGCTGTCCTCGCTTCCTCCATCCCAGCACGAGATCGCCCGCACCCGTGAACAGCTCCCCCAGAAATCCCCCGAAAGCTGCCCAGCAGATGGCCATAATGCCCCCCACCATACCCGCAATCACAATGGCAAGCAACAACTGCGACGGGCCTACCCAGGCCCCAATTGCAGCAACGAGCTTCACATCCCCCATGCCCATGCCGCCCATCCAGAACAAGAAGCCGTAAATCACGGCTCCCAAGCCCATGCCTAGAAAGCTTTGCCCGAGACCGTGCCATCCGTGCATCCAGCCCGAAACCACGATTCCAGCGAACAGAAACGGAAAAACCAGCCAGTTGGGAATACGCCGACTGCGCAAATCGGTATAGGTAGCCACCGCGAGTACAACCACAGTTGGCCACCAGGCTATCGAATGCAAAAGGAGCCTCCTCCTCGGACCTCGCCTTGCGGCTTTAACGCTGAAGTCATTTTGACCTCAAATTGCAGCCTGTCAAGAGCATATGACTACAATGTGTCATCCGGAAGTCATCCACGCAAGTGTACATGGAAAGCTCCTTTGCCTATGGGACGCAGCCCCAGCCGGTGATCGCAAAGCAGAGACTCTACACAGGCGGATTGCCATGCGCAATTCGCCGTGAACCGAAGACCTCTGCCGCGCGGAGTATGCATGCCGCTCACGGCCTGCGATGTCTCGACAATCTTTAGCTTGCCTTGCGATGCGAACCGCCAGCAAGACTGACACCTATTTGCGAATCTGCCTAGTTAATAGAACGTCATCGAATTGAAAAAACCTTTTGAAATCTGCACTTGGGTCAAATTTTGATTATTTGGCAAACCGCGTGTCGAGCCTCCTCTCACGCTGTCTCAGCCCGCACCAACAGGGGTACTCCAGTTTGCAGATTCAGGCTGGTATAGTCATCTCATCATGGCGCGGCAACTCGTTCTGATTCTTGTGCTGATGTGCATGGCACCTGCGCTTGCCGTTGTACACGGGCAGGCATCCGACGGCTATGCAGCAAAGGCTCCCGCTTCCGGTCGCGCAGCAAACCCCGGCGCAGGCCTGTCCTCAGCTGCGGGTGGCGCCAAAGCCCAGGCCGGTTCGGCAAGCAATTCCGATTGTGGGGGTGGGCCCTGCCCTGCGGAGCAACCCCAGATCATCGTCAACAGCCCGCCTCCGGCTGCCTCTCCCTGGACATGGCATGAGCGTGTAACCTGGGCGGCAAACATCGTGCTGGCCGTGCTGGGCTATGTGGGCATCATGCTGGCCTTGAGGATGTTCCGGAATATCCAGCGACAGACAGAAGCGAGCACAGCTACGGCTCAGGCCGCCCTGGATACCGCAAGCACCGCGCTACACCAGATTGAGTCCATAAAGCAGGCCGACCGGCCATGGATCGTCATCAATATCGAACCATTTCTGACCATGGAGAACAGCTTTAAGGTGATGGCGACCAATCGCGGCCGCACACCTGCCCGGATTCTCTCCATTGTGGACCGCGTGAAGGTTGCCACAGATGAGAAGAACCTGCCGGAGACCCCCGAATATGTGGATACGGAGTCTACCGGCATACCGGATCCGATGATCCTGCTGCCCGGAGAATCGGCAGGGATTCTGGCCTTCAGCCGGGATGATGTGCGCGTGGTCTGCAAGACACCTGAGGAAGTGAGCCGGATTGAACTGTGGGAGGAAACCATCTTCCTCTACGGGCGGATCCGATATAAGGATATGATTTCGCAAGCCGACGCTCCCGAACACGAGACTTCGTGGTGCTGCCGCTACATCCATGGCGGCAAGAACAGCGCCCTGGTAATGGCTGGCGCTCCTGCCTATAACCTGCACACGTAAGCGGCGCTCCGAGAGCAGCCTGGACCGCCTGCCGCCGCCATCCAGCCAGGTTTTGGTGCACTGGCCGGTCAGTCCCTTTGCTCGTGGTGCGTCAGGCCCTTTGCTACACTCATCGCAGTTCTGTGCCCGGCCTTCGTCTGCAGCAGGCCGCACGCAAAGCCTCAGGAGTGTCAATGCCCGTTGTGGAACTTGCAGGGGTGACCAAGGCCTACGAGAGCAAGGTTGCCGTTCACGATCTGAGCCTCTCCATCGAAGCCGGCCAGATGTTTGGGCTGCTGGGGCCCAATGGAGCCGGAAAGACCAGCTCGATTCGCATGATTATGGGCATTACCTTGCCGGACTCCGGCACGGTGACCCTGTTTGGTCAGCCCTTTGACCGTAAGATCCTGGAGCGGGTGGGCTACCTGCCGGAGGAACGCGGCCTCTACAAGAAGATGAAGGTCCTGGAGCAGTTGGTCTTCTTTGGTCAGCTCCACGGCCTTACAGCGCACGAAGCGCACCATCGGGCTGAGGAGTGGGCTCGACGGCTTGAGATTGACCATGCACTGAGCAAGAGAACAGAAGAGCTCTCCAAGGGCATGCAACAGAAGATCCAGTTCATTGGAACCCTGCTGCACGATCCGGGGCTGATCGTGATGGATGAACCCTTCAGCGGCCTTGACCCAGTGAACGCCACGCTGCTGGAGCGCACACTGCTGGATTTGAAGGCGCAGGGGAAGGCAATCCTGTTCTCGACACACCGCATGGACCAGGTGGAGAAACTGTGCGATTCGATCTGCCTGATCCATCATGGTCAGGCCGTGCTGTCCGGCCGTATGCGCGAGATCAAGTCACGCTATGAGCGCAACCACGTGATGGTTGAGTTTGAAGGCAGCACCGATTTCCTGAGCAGCAGCGAGGTGGCCGAAGCGCGCAACTTCTCAGGCCACGCCGAGATACGACTGAAGCCGCATGGCGACGCGCAAAAACTGCTGCGCGAAGCCTCGGCCAGCGCAACGATTTATCGGTTTGAGGTGGTTGAGCCATCGCTGGAAGAGATCTTCATCCAGACCGTGGGAGGCAAAGTGGATGCGTAACATGCTGCTGATCGCAAAGCGCGAGTATCTGGAGCAGGTGCGTGGACGGGCCTTCCGGACAACGACGCTCGGTCTCCCGGCAATCTTTGCCCTGATTGTGGGCGTTGGCTATCTCTCCAGCCTGGGCCTCGGTGCGAATCGGCGCATGGCGATCGTCGCGGAGGATGTCGCGCTGGCAGGCCAGGTTCGCCATGAGCTGACGAGCGATAAGGACGCCAAAACCGATGTGTACGTGGTGGCTCCGGCAACCGCCGAGGAGCGGGCAGTGCTGATGGACAAGGTGAGAACCGGAGCGCTGGATGGCCTGCTTGCCATCGAAAGCTCCGGCGGCCGACCCAAGGCGATGTACGTATCGCAATCGTCCGGAGACTTTATCACCGCGGCGCGCCTGCGAATAGCGCTCAACCACGCCATGGTGGACGAGCGGCTCATCGGTAGCGGCATGCAGCAGACCGAGGCCGACGCCCTGGTCCGCGGTGCAGCGCTCGATACCTACCAGGTGAAGAAAGACGGCAGCCTCGTCCGCAGCAACGCCGAGGCATCCCTCTGGAAGGGTTACGTGATGGCCATTCTGTTGTCGATGACAACCATGATCTACGGCATGAACGTGGCCCGCTCCATTATTCAGGAGAAGACCTCGCGCATCTTTGAGGTGATGCTGTCGATTGCGCAGCCCGGCGACCTGCTGGCTGGAAAACTGATAGGCGTGGGTGCGGTGGGGCTTACGCAGATTGCAATCTGGCTGCTTGCGGGCGCGGCGATTCTCTTCTCGCCTTTTGCTGCCGCACTGATGACCGGTAGCCTGGCCGTACACATCACGTGGACTGAGGCCATTCTCTTTCCCGTCTATTTTGTGCTGGGATATCTGCTTTACAGCTCACTGTTTGCCGGTCTGGCGGCGACCTGCGAAACAGAGCAGGAACTGCAGATGTATATGCCGCTGGCCGCCGCTCCCACGTGGCTGAGCTTTGCGCTGATCCTGCTGGTGATCAGCGACTCCAACTCTTTCTGGGCTGTTGCGGCATCGCTGTTCCCGCCCACGGCCCCGGTCATCATGTTCCTGCGCATGGCGTCGGAGATTCCTCCGGCGTGGCAGTTTGCAGTCTCCATCGCCCTCATGATCGCAAGCATCTGGGCCACGCTCTGGTTCTCCACGCGCCTCTACCGGGTAGGCATCCTTATGTATGGCAAACGCGCCACCCTGCCGGAACTGCTGCGCTGGCTGCGCTATAGCTGAAGCCGGATAGAATCAGGAGAGTGGACAACGAGCTCAACCCCAGATTTACGCTGCCCCAACGACTGATGCTGGCCGTGGTGCCGCGCCTTGTATGGGCGCTGCTCTGGGTTGTCGGCCGTACCTGGCGCTTTGAGGTGATTGCCGAAGACGGCGTTACGCCTGTTCTCTTCGGAGAGAAGCCCGGCCCGGAGATTTACTGCTTCTGGCACCAGTGCGTGCTGCCCTGCACCGTCTATTTTCGCCACTCTCAGGCTGTCATCCTCATCAGCCGCAGCTTTGACGGCGAGCTGATTACGCGAATTTTGCGCATGTTTGGCTACGATGCCGTGCGCGGCTCCAGCTCTCGCGGAGCGCGTGAGGGGCTTTTAGGACTGACGCGCGTCATCGAGTCAGGACGAACGGCGATCTTCACCGCCGACGGTCCGCGCGGCCCCATCTACAAAACGAAGATGGGCCCCATCAAGCTGGCACAGGTTACCGGAGCGCCAATCGGCGTGTTTCACCTGGAGCCCGAACGGGCATGGGTGATGCGCTCCTGGGACAGGTTTCTGGTGCCGAAGCCCTTCACCCGCATCTGCGTGAGTTGGGCACAGTGGACGCAGGTTGCGGCAGATATGCCTGCGGAAGAGTTTGAACCGAAGCGGGAGCAACTGAACGCTGCACTAGAGCGCGCCCGCCTGCGAGCGCTTGCCTACTTTGGAAAGGCGGCGAAATGAGTGGATTGCGCGTCGCTGACTTTGACTTTGAGCTGCCCACGGAGCTGATCGCGCAGCAGCCGCCGCAGGAACGTGGCCAGAGTCGCATGCTGGTGATGGACCGCGCCACGGGCGAGATACGCGACGCTCAATTTGCAGATTTTCCTTCCCTGCTCCGGCCGGGAGATCTGCTCGTGCTCAATGACAGCCGGGTAATTCCGGCAAGGTTATACGCGCGCCGCACCACGGTCCGCGAGCGGCAACAGCCGACCGGCTTGATTGAAGTGCTGCTGACAGAACCAGCGGGCACGCTGGACTGGCGCGCGCTGGTCAGGCCCGGCAGAAAGGTCGGCGTCGGCGAGCATCTCGTATTCCCGGGTCCTACCGGCGAGATTGAGCTTGAAGCGGAAGTGCTGGAGCGCGGCGAGTTTGGCGAGCGCCTGTTGCGCTTTGCGCCAGCATCCGACTTCATCGCGGCGCTGGAACGCATCGGCCATATGCCCCTGCCACCTTATATCCACCGGGACGATGCAGCTGCCGATCGAGAAAGATATCAAACCGTGTACTCGCGGGAGCATGGATCCGTGGCCGCGCCCACGGCTGGACTGCACTTTACGGCTCAGACGCTGCATGCGCTGCGCAGCCAAGGTGTCGAGATTGCGCATGTGACGCTGCACGTCGGCCTGGGAACCTTTGCTCCACTGCGGGTGGAGCGCGTAGAAGACGTGCGTCTGCACCGTGAGAGGTACACCCTGCCCGAAGCAACGGCCGAAGCTCTAAATCGCGCACGCAGCGAGGGTCGGCGCATTGTGGCGGTGGGCACAACCGTGGTGCGCACGCTGGAGCATTGCGCATTGTGTGCAGGTGACAGCCCGCTGCAACCGCACTCCGGAGCAACGGAGATCTTCATTGCACCGGGTTATTCCTTTCGCCTGGTGAATGCGCTGCTCACAAACTTTCACTTGCCGCAGTCGAGTCTGCTGATGCTGGTGAGCGCCTTTGCCGGGCGCGAGCACGTTCTGAGCGCCTATCGCCATGCAGTGGAATCGCGGTATCGCTTTTTCAGCTATGGAGACTGCATGTTGATTGCCGAGTGACTGCCCCGCGCGCTCTTTCGATAGCGCTGGGCAATCCACATCGTGCGCTCCTGCGTTACATAGAAAAGACACCCTGCCGGCATGCTAGACTTGTCGCGTAACCAGGCAGTACCAGCTTGAGCGAAGGCGGCATCTCCGGCGTCGTGTCCATGCAATGACGCTGGCGAATCACAAGGGGACGACTCCGCCGTGCTGCGCGCTTTTTGAGTATTCGCCCAAGAAGGATTCCCTCAGGAATGACTGTTTCCACAAACAATATTCTCGTCACCGGCGGGGCGGGTTTCATCGGCTCCAATTTTGTGCTCCATTGGCTTGCGCAGCGCGGCGGCCAGCTCATCAATCTCGACGTGCTTTCGTACGCAGGGAACCCGGAGAACCTGGCGTCGCTGCGGGATGACCGGCGCTACAAGCTGGTACACGGCGACATCTGTGATGCGTCGCTGGTCAACACCGTGCTGCGCGAGCACCGCCCCAGCGCGATTGTGCACTTTGCCGCAGAGAGCCATGTAGACCGTTCCATTGCCGACCCCGGCGCATTTATCCGCACAAATGTACAGGGCACGTTTACGCTGCTGGAGCAGGCAAAGCAATATTGGCTCACGCTGGACGATGCGGGCCGCAAAAGTTTCCGATTCCTGCACGTTTCAACCGACGAGGTGTACGGCTCGCTGGGGCCGCAGGATGCCGCGTTCTGTGAGACGACGGCCTACGCGCCCAACAGCCCCTACGCGGCATCGAAGGCGGCGTCCGATCACCTGGTGCGCGCCTATCACCACACCTTCGGCCTGCCGGTGCTCACCACCAACTGCTCCAATAACTACGGCCCATTCCAATTTCCCGAGAAACTCATTCCTTTGATGATTTTGAATGCGCTGGAGGGCAAACCGCTTCCGGTGTATGGCGATGGCGGCAATGTGCGCGACTGGCTCTTCGTGGAAGACCACTGCTCGGCGATTCGCACGGTGCTGGACCGGGGCCGCGTAGGACAAACGTATAACATCGGCGGCAATAGCGAGCGCAAAAATCTGGATGTGGTTACGGCAATCTGCGACATCGTGGACGAGCTTCGCCCGGACGCCGCGCTCACTCCGCGCCGCAGATTGATACAGTTCGTGAAAGACCGGCCAGGGCACGATCGTCGTTATGCGATTGACGCCTCAAAGATTGAGCATGAGCTGGGATGGAAGCCCACCGAACAGTTTGAAGACGGATTGCGCAAGACCGTCGCATGGTATCTGGAACATGCCGGATGGGTTGAGAGCGTGCGCACCGGCGCGTATCTGGAGTGGATCCGCCAGAACTACGAGCAAAGGACTTCGCGATGAAGGGAATTATTCTTGCAGGCGGCTCGGGGACGCGCTTGTACCCGGTGACAAACGTCGTCTCAAAGCAGTTGCTGCCGGTGTATGACAAGCCGATGATCTATTACCCGCTCAGCACGCTGATGCTGGCAGGCCTGCGCGACATCCTGATTATCTCCACGCCGCAGGACATCGAGAGGTTCGTTGAGTTGCTGGGCGATGGAAGCCAGTGGGGCATCCACTTCCGCTATACCGTGCAGCCTAGTCCAGAAGGCCTTGCGCAGGCTTTCCTGCTCGGTCGCGATTTTATCGGCGGCGATACCAGCGCACTCATCCTGGGCGATAACATCTTCTACGGCCAATCGCTCTCAAAGCATCTGCAACGCGCCGCAACAATCACGCAGGGAGCCACGATATTCGCCTATCCGGTGCAGGATCCCGAGCGCTACGGCGTTGTGGAGTTTGACGCGGCAGGCCATGCCATCAGCATTGAAGAGAAGCCGCAAGTGCCCAAGTCGCGCTATGCCGTTCCGGGACTGTATTTTTACGATCGCGAAGTGGTTAACCTTGCGGCGTCGCTGAAGCCGTCGCCGCGCGGAGAGCTTGAGATTACGGACCTGAACCAGCTCTATCTGCAGGCCGGCACGCTGAAGGTGGAAGTGATGAGCCGTGGGATGGCCTGGCTCGATACGGGCACACATGACTCGCTCTTCGACGCGGGACAGTTTATCCAGACCATCCAGCATCGCCAGGGGTTGAAGATTGCATGCCCGGAAGAGATCGCCTATCGGCTTGGCTACATTACGGCGGAGCAACTGGAGAAGCTGGCACAGCCTGTGCGAAAGAGCGGCTACGGCCAATATCTGCTGGCGCTGTGCCATGAGCCGCAGGTATTGGCGGAAGGGGAGCAGCTTTGAAGGTTGTAGAAACCAGCTTGCCCGGAGTGCTGCTGCTGACCCCGAAGATCTATCGTGACAATCGGGGTGCCTTTTGGGAGACGTGGAACCAGCACCAGATGGAGCAGGCCGGTCTGCCCACACGATGGGTACAGGACAACTTCTCGTTCTCGCACAAGAACGTGGTGCGGGGCATTCATTACCAGATCCTCCAGCCACAGGCAAAGCTGGTGCGTGCCGCGCATGGCGCGGTGTTTGACGTTGCCGTTGACCTGCGCCGCAGCTCACCGCATTTTGGTCGCCACGTGGCCATGGAACTGACTGCGGACGGCGGTGAGATGCTCTATATTCCGGAGGGCTTCGGACACGGCTTTGTTGCGCTTACCCCTTCAGTCGGCCTGGCCTACAAGGTAACGGACTACTACTGCGCACAGGGTGAGCGCACAATCGCATGGAATGATGCGGATCTCGCCATTCCGTGGCCCATCGATCCACTGTCCGCCATACTGTCGGATAAGGATCTCAAGGGCGTCGCGTTTGGCAGCGCAGAGGTCTTTGCGTGACAAGCAATCCACGCATCCTGATTCTTGGCGCAAAGGGCCAGCTTGGGCGCGAGTTGCAGCGTAGCTTTGCGGACGCAGGCGAGTTGATTACCCTGGGCCGCGATACGGCCGACATGGCCAATCCGGCCTCGATCCGTGCTGCTGTTCGCGCTGCTCAGCCGGACGTAATTTTGAATGCCGCTGCGTACACGGCGGTCGATCGCGCAGAATCTGAACCGCAACTGGCCATGGCGGTGAATGCCGAGGCTCCCGCCGTGCTCGCGGAAGAAGCAGCACGCAGCAGTGCGCTGCTGGTGCACTACTCCACGGACTACGTCTTCGACGGCTCGAAAACCGGAGCGTGGACTGAAGAGGATACACCGCATCCGCTGAACGTTTACGGCGAAAGCAAGCTGGCCGGCGAGCGTGCCATTCAGCAGGTTGGAGGGCGGCACCTGATCTTCCGCACCAGTTGGGTGTACGGACCCCATGGCAGCAATTTTCTACTGACCATGCTGCGGCTGGGGCGTGAGCGCGAACAGTTGAACATCGTAGATGACCAGATCGGCGCTCCGACATCCTCCATTGAGATTGCGAATGCAACTCGTGCGATTGTTCGCGGAATCCTGGCAGGGGTCTATAACGACGCCGAGATGTGGGCTGGCCTGTATCACATGACGTGCGCGGGATCGGTTTCCTGGTGCGGATTTGCGCAGGCCATCTTCGCACGAGCCGGAGCACTGCTGGGCGGTCGCATGCCACAGGCGCATCCCATCCCCTCCAGCGCATATCCAACTGCAGCCCGGCGCCCTGGAAATTCGGCGCTGTCGAACGAGAAGCTCAACGCGCAATTCGGCGTGCAACTGGCCCCATGGCAGGCGGCGCTCGATGAGGTGTTGCGACAACTGCAGGCCGAGCCGATATCGCGCTGAACGCCAGACCATCGCACCGTTATATCGCGCCGTTATCCGGATTGTTCAACCCATCTGCAATTCTCTTTTCTGCGCACGCATCGCGCAGGTAGTGTAGTGGAATGGACTCCACGCCAACGTCCCAGGATTCATCTACGACCACCCTGCCCGCTGCCTCCAGACAGAGCGGATTTGTACGCATATTCAATCGGATTTTCACGCGGCAGCTGATGAATATTGCGATTCTGCTGATGCTGCCGATGCTGCTGGCTCCCACGCTGAATATCGAGCGGACCCTGATGGTCGATCCCGACATCTGGTGGCATCTGGCAGATGCGCGCATCCTGTGCACGACGCATCACTTCATCCACACGGAGCCTTACTCGTTCACAGTTGGCGGGGATCGGTGGGTGAATCCGGAGTGGCTTTCTGAGATTCCGCATTGGTTCAGCTATCAGGTCTTCGGACTGCGGGGCATCTACCTGATGACCTGGCTGGTCTTCAGTGCGAACATCCTGTTCGTGTATTGGCGTGGTTATCGGATGTCTGGCCATGCCGGAGCGGCTTTCTGGGCGGCGGGAATCGGGTTTGTGCTGATGACGGTGAACTCCGGCCCCCGCACCATTGCGATTGCCTACCTGGCCATGTCCGCGGAGTTTCTGATTCTGGAGACATACCAGCAGGGCAAAGAGTGGCTGCTGTGGCTGCTGCCGCCGCTGTTCTGCGTGTGGATCAACCTGCACGGAAGCTGGGTGATCGGGTTGGCATTGCTGGTGCTTTACATCCTGTGCGGGCTTATCGGCTTCCACAAGGGGTTGTTCGAGCAGGATCCGTTCACGCCCGCCGAGCGCAACCGCCTGCTGGCCGTGCTGGGAGCCAGCACGGCAGCGCTCATCTTGAACCCCTACGGTTGGCGGCTGATCTGGAACCCCTTCGACATGATCCTCAACCAGAAGATCAACATTGGCAATGTGGCGGAATGGCAACCGTTGAATCTGGGCACGCTGGAAGGCAAGGGCGTGGTGGTGGCCATCTGCATGATGGTGCTTGCCAACTGTCTGAATGCACGAAAATGGAAGCTATACGAGATGGCTTTCGTCATCTTTGCCTGGTACGCGGCTGTGGACCACATGCGCTTTGGATTTCTGGCCGCAGTGCTGACCACGCCGCTGCTGGCCAGCAGCATCGAGCGCGGCTTCCTGACGGAATCCGACACCAAGACCATACCCGCCATGAATGCGCTGATGGTGGCTGGAGCGGTCGGCCTGATGATCTCCCTGTTCCCAACCGAGAAAGAACTCAAGGACAAGCAAGCCTCGCTCTTCCCCATGCAGACCATCGCGTCCATTCAGCCCTCGTGGCGCACCTTCAACTGGGACTACGTGGGCGGCATGATGGCCTTCCAGTCGCGGCCGGATTTCATCGACTCGCGTTTTGACACTTTTGAACATCACGGCGTACTGCAAGACTACCTGACAGCCATGAGCATGAATAACTCCTTTGCTTTATTGGACAAGTACCACATTGACCATGTGCTGGTAAAAGAGACGCAGCCGCTTGCCTATCTGCTGGAGCATACTCCCGGCTGGCGACTTGAACGACGCGAAAAGGCCTGGAACGGCTTCTACGTGATGTATGGCCGAATCCCTGGCCCAGCCGGTAATGCCGCAGGCCCACAACCCGCTGCTACCGGAAAGCCGCACTAGAGCCTTACCGCAGCGGCTATCTCGCGCGGGAACAAACAGTTCCAACAATCGAGGGGTACCTGACCGGAATCATGTGACATGCGTCACATTCCGCGACACGAAGGAATGAAATCATCGGTTCTGACGTGGCCATCTTCCGAATATTTGACAGCGTGGCATTTCCCTCTGGAAATGCATGGAGAAATGGAGTGAAGCTCGACTCATCAGCATTTGTCGCCGATCAGGAACTGCTGGATGCGCTTGAGAAGCGCGCCACAGCCGTTGTCTGCGAGGAAGACCGGATACTGTTCCATCAAGGGGAGTTGCCCGCCGGACTCTTCATCCTGCAATCGGGTCGCGCCACGCTTTCAATGCATGCGCCGGACGGCGGTACGCTCATGAGCATCCCGCTCAAGCAGGGTTCGCTGCTGGGATTGCCGGGGCTGGTTGGGAATCAGCCTTACTCGCTGACGGCAAAAGCGATGAAGGGCGCCACCCTGAGTTTTGTCACGCGCGAGGCCTTCTCAAATATGATGCTCACGCAGCCGGCCCTGTCCTTGCACGTCCTGCGGGTATTGGCCGCCGAGGTCCGCAACGCCCGCACCGCCATCACAGAGGTCTGAGCCCGTCGTAACCCCTGCCCCGCTTACGCGCAGAGTGCAAATACGATAGCATCCGGAGTGTGCCCGGCCTTGATACTCCAGTCATGTACGTGCGCGGCGTGGGTCCGCGCGTGGCAGAGATGCTTGCCGCCAAGGGCATCCAGACCGCTGAAGACCTGCTTTACCACCTTCCGTTCCGGTATGAGGACCGCCAGAACCCGCGCAGCCTGGATGAGCTGAAACCCGGCGAGATGGCCAGCGTGATTGCGGAGGTGCGTGGTGCCGCCCTGCTGCGCACGCGGCGCATGCCCATCTTTGAGCTGACGGTTGGCCAGGGAAGGCTGGCCCTGAAGTGCATCTGGTTTAACGCCAGCTATCTCAGCGGCAAGTTCAACGCCGGTCAGACGGTTGCCCTGTTCGGCAAGGTGGAGCCCTCCCGCTCCACCAGCAATCTGAAGATGATCCAGCCGCAGTGGGAACTGCTTCCCGACGCCAACGAGGATGCAGAAACTCGCCTGCTCGAAGTGGGCCGCATTACCCCGGTGTACGAGTCGTTGGGCGGCAGTCGGCTGGCCTCCCGCTGGCAGCGCAAGGTGATCTTCAACCTGCTGGAAGGCATGCGCAGTGCCATGCCGGAGTGCCTGCCACAGACCATGCTGGCCCGCCTTGGCATGCCGAACCGCGAACTGGCTCTGCGAGAGGTGCACTACCCGCCCGAGGGCACTCCCATGACGCAGTTACAGGCCTGGGCAACCCCGGCGCATCGGCGGCTCATCTTTGAGGAACTCTTCTTCCTGGAACTAGGTCTCGAACTGAAGCGCCGCCGCATGCGCGAGCGCGTCGGCATCAGCTTTGCCACCACGGACACAGTCCGGACGGCGCTGCGCGAGGTGCTTCCTTTCCATCCCACGGCTGCGCAAAAGCGCACCCTGGGCGAGATTGTGGCGGACATGCGCCAGCCCAGCCCGATGCGTCGCCTGTTGCAGGGCGACGTCGGCTCAGGCAAGACGATTGTGGCGCTGCAGGCCATGCTGGTGGCCATTGAAAACGGCTATCAGGCGGCCCTGATGGCGCCCACGGAGATCCTTGCGACACAGCACTTTCTGGCTGCCCGCAAGCTGCTGGAGCGGTCCTCGCGCCGTTACCGGATCGTCCTGCTCACCGGCTCGCTTGACGAGGACCGCAAGCGACTGAATCGCAGCATGATCCACCGTGGTGAGGCGCATCTGGTCATCGGCACCCACGCTCTGATTGAGGAAAAGGTGGAGTTCGACCGCCTGGGCCTGGTCGTCGTGGACGAGCAGCATCGCTTTGGCGTGCTCCAGCGGTTCCGGCTGATGAAGAAGCCCAACCAGGCAGAGCCGGATGTGCTGGTGATGACGGCAACGCCAATTCCGCGCACCCTGGCCCTCTCGCTTTATGGAGATTTGGACGTGAGCGTGCTGGATGAGCTGCCGCCCGGGCGCACTCCCATTGTCACCCGCCGCGTGCCCGACGAGCGCGCCGAAGACGTGTGGGACTTTGTGCGCAAGCAGGTGGCGCAGGGGAGACAGGCATATATCGTCTACCCGGTGATTGAGGGCACCCGGGATGACCAACCCGAGCTGGACTTCTGCCACGACGAGCCCAGTCCGGATGCAAGCACGCTGAAAAGCGCTGCTGCACCTGTGCGCAAGACGGTTCGCAAGGGCAAGTCCGGCAATTTGTTTCCCAATTCAACGGTGGGAGCCAATCCCGCAGCCAGGTCTGGCCTGAAATCCGCCGTGGAGATGCACGAAAAGCTGCGCACGGGACCACTGGCAGGCCTCCGCGTAGGCCTGCTGCATGGCCGTCTCGACGCGGACGACAAGGAGGTCATCATGCGTCGCTTTCAGCGGGGGGAGATCGACGTGCTGGTCGCCACCACGGTCATCGAAGTTGGCGTGGACGTACCGAATGCAACCGTAATGGTGGTGGAGCACGCCGAACGCTTCGGTTTGGCGCAGATGCACCAGTTGCGTGGCCGTGTGGGCCGGGGTGCGGCCAAGAGCTACTGCATCCTGGTGACCGGAGGGCGGGTTTCCGAGCAGGCTGAGGAGCGGCTGAACGCGATGGTCCGCACTCAGGATGGGTTTGAGCTGGCCGAGCTCGACCTGGCCATGCGTGGGCCGGGTGAGTTTTTTGGCACACGGCAAGCTGGCCTGCCGGACTTTCGCGTTGCCAATCTGGTCCGGGACCGGCAACTGCTGGAGTTGGCGAAACAGGAGGCTGCACGGTTCGCCAACGCCCCGGCCAGCGCGGCAGAGGGCACAGAGGCGGAGCGGGCGCGGGTGTGGTCGAGGCTGAAGGAAGCCTGGCAGCGACGCTATGGCCTCGTGGAAGCAGGCTGACGAACGCCGCGCACCCTGCGCGCTCCATCGCGCCTATCCTCCATGAAATCAGCGAAAGCACCGAAATCCCAAAGATTTCACCGTCAGCTCCATCACATGCCGCTGCACTGTCTGATCCGCAGCCAGAGTGGCGGCCAGAATGACTCATCGAAGGTCGTTGCCCCCAGGCTCGTATGCAAAACGAAGACGCTTACGCAGAAATCCCGCAAGATGTTGTAGTTTCGTAATCAGCATGATTGTGGGCAGCGGCATCGATCTGGTTGAAATTGGGCGCATCAAGCACTCTGCGGATCGCTATGGACAGCGGTTTCTCAATCGCGTCTATACGGCGGCGGAGCAGGCCTATTGCCTGCGTAAGCGCAAGTCTGCTGAGAGCTTTGCAGCCCGCTTCGCGGCCAAGGAGGCAGGCGCCAAGGCGCTGGGAACCGGCATCAGCCACGGCGTGAACTGGCTTGAGATTGAGGTGGGGCGGGAGCCGGGTGGAAGACCGACTCTGCGCTTTCATGGCCGGGCCGCCGAGATTGCGCGGCACATGGGGGTAGTGCACGCGGCACTGTCGCTGACCCATACCGCCGAACACGCCATGGCCAGTGTGGTGCTCGAGGATGGAAGGTAAATTCACCCATTTCTGCTATCCTCAAGGCGTTAACCTTTAACATTGCGCTCGCCCGAGGAAGGGGACTGCCGTGCCAAGCCGGAAAGAGATTCAGTGGTCACAACTGAGAGTTGGAGCCTTGGTCCTAACGGCATTGACGCTGCTGGTGAGCCTTATTTTTCTGCTGTCCGGCTCCACTGGCGGGCTGTTTGCCAAGAAACTCATCCTGCGCTCGTACTTTGATAATGCAGCGGGCCTGAAAAACGGCGCTCCGGTAACACTGCAAGGCGTCACTGTCGGCAACGTTATCCGCATTCGCGTGGTCCCAGAGCGAAACCCTACGCCGGTTGAGGTAACAATTCGCGTGGGGGTGAACTACCTGCACGACCTGCACGTAGATTCGACCACCTCCATTGCCCAAGCCGGGGTGCTGGGGGACAGCTATGTGGACATCGACTCCACCCGCGCCAGCGGACCGCAGCCCTCGGACAACTCCGAACTGAAGTCCACGGGCTCGCCAAGCATCCAGGATGTCATCCGAACCAGCCAGGGCTCCATTCAGGACGTGTCTGCTCTGATGCGCAAGATTGGCGTGCTGGTTGATACGCTGAACTCCACGCGGGGCACGATTGGATCCATCATCAATGATCCGGCCTTCTACACAAAGATCTCCCGAATCGCTACGGATCTTGAAAAGATTACGGATGCCATCAGTCAGGGGCAGGGTTCGCTGGGCAAGCTGGTGAATGACGACACCTTGTATGCCCACGCCAACTCCGCGATCCAGCATCTCGACAAGATGGCAACGGAGATGGACGAGGGCCAGGGCACCGCAGGCAAGCTGCTCAAGGACGATAGCCTGTACAAGAACCTGAACTCAACGGTGGCGAATGCAAACCAGCTGATGGCCGAGGTCAACTCCGGCAAGGGAGCCATGGGCAAGCTGGCCAAGGACCCAGTGTTCGCACAGAAGCTGGATGACACGGTTACGCGACTGGACAGCATTCTGACCAATATTGATCAGGGCAAGGGAACGCTCGGGCAACTGGTGCAGAACCGCGCACTGTATGACCACACGGACCAGACCATGGATCAGACCCAGCAACTGGTCAAAAGCATCCGGGAGAATCCCAAGAAGTATCTGGTCATCCGGCTCAGGATATTCTGAGCCTCGCTTTATCGCCCTTCTTGTCCGCGAAAGGTACGCCAGAACTCCACAAAGCTCTTAAGGCGAACGACCTGGAAGTAGTCGTTTGCCACCAGATAAAAAATGGTGGCGCCACCCCACACTACGCGCATGGCCTCTGGCCCAAGTTGATCGCTGAAGGGCAACGGGGCCGCGGAGAAGACCATGGCGAGCACGATCAGTGCCAGCTTCACAATGCCCATCACCAGGTTGATTTCCATCAGCTTGCTGGTAAAGGTTCGGCCTAGCCGAAAGCTGCGCAGCAGAGCTTGCGATGGGCTTGAGTCTTCCAGCACCAGCAGCAGCGGCGCCACGGCAGCAGGCCAGCTGATAAGCGCCCACAGCGTGAAGAATCCCAGTGACAGAAAAATCGCCCAGATGGAGTAGCCGATCAGATCCGCCTCGCCGCTGGGCGTAATGTGCGTGGATGCCACCCATTGCAGAGAGCGAAACCAGCCCCAGAAGGTAACGGATAGCAGCGCCAGCCAGGCAGCCTGCAGAGCGACCATGGATGCAGGCCGTAACCGAACGCCGGGCTCGAGTTGCTTTAAGACGATGTTGCGCCCGATGCCGGAAACCACAACCCAGACCAAAGCCGCCACTGGCACAAGCCAGCGGAGCACAGCAGTCACGTGCGGCTCATAGCGCATCCACGCATCGGCCAGCTGTACCACCGCAACCCATGGATTCTGGCTGTCAATATTGCTCAGCCCGGCAGCGTCCGGCGGCAGAACCGCGAGGATATGCTTGGCCTGCACCCAGCAGACCGCGAGAAACGGAATCCCGAACAGCCATCGCCAGGTGACCTCCAGAGCGCTGAGGGCCGGGCGCTTGAACACCCAGCCCATCTGGTCCACCAGCGTTTGTGTACCGCGCACCGGCGGCGTTCTGCTCACGGCTGCCGTCACTTCACCACCAGATTCACCAGCTTGCGCGGAACCACGATCACCTTGGCAATGGACTTGCCGGCCGACCGCGCCTGCACCTTCTCATCGGCCAGAGCCACAGCCTCAATCCGCTTCTGATCTGCATCAGCGGCGACGCGGACCACGGTCACCAGCTTGCCGTTGATCTGGACCGGAATCTCCAGCTCGTTTTCCCGGGCGAGTTCCGGATTGCTGACGGGCCACGGCGCACGCAGAATCGCGTCCTCCTCGCCCAGTTGCTCCCATAGCTCCGCAGCCAGATACGGCGCGAAGGGGGCCAGCAAAAGCACCAAAGTGCGCAGCAGTTCCTTCACCACGGGCGCAGGCACCTCGCCCGCCGCCAGCTGTGCATCGGCGGCCTGCATCTCGTTCACCAGTTCCATGATGGCGGCAACGCAGGTGTTGAAATGCCAGCGCCCTTCAAAGTCCTGCGTGATCTTCGCCGTGGTCTGGTGCAGCTTGCGCAGCAGGGCGGTTCCCGTTTGCGAATCTGCCGGGGCAGCCTGTGCGGCGCGCGCCACCGGCGCATACTTCGTAACCAGGCGCCAGACTCGGCCCAGGAACCGGCTTACTCCGGCAACACCGTCCTCCTGCCAGTCCAGATCGCGGTCCGGAGGAGCGGCAAACAGCGCGTACATGCGCGTGGCATCGGCTCCGTAGCGGGCAACCATGTCGTCGGGCGAAACCACGTTGCCCTTCGACTTGGACATCTTCGCGCCGTCCTTGATGACCATGCCCTGTGTGAAGAGCCGGCGTGCCGGTTCATCATTCGTAATCAGGCCCAGATCGCGCATGACCTTCGTCCAGAAGCGCGAGTAGATGAGGTGCAGAATCGCATGCTCCACGCCGCCGATGTACTGGTCAATCGGGAACCAGTATTGCGCCGTGGCAGGGTTGAATGGAGCGCTCGCGTTCCCGGCATCCGTGTAGCGATAGAAGTACCAGCTCGAATCGACGAAAGTATCCATCGTATCCGTCTCGCGCCGCGCCGGCCCTCCGCACCTGGGGCAGGTGACGTGGACGAAATCCGGCACACGGCCAAGCGGCGATCCACCCTGCTGCGTAATCTCAATCTGCGCAGGCAGTATCACCGGCAGCTGGTCATCCGGAACCGGAACCAACCCATCGCGCTCGCAATGGATCATCGGAATCGGAGTGCCCCAGTAGCGCTGGCGGCTTACGCCCCAGTCCTTCAGGCGAAACGTGACCGTCGCCTGCCCGAAGCCCTCTTTTACAGCCTCATCCTGCAGCTTCTTCTCCGCCACCGCGCAGCTGAGCCCGTTGTAAGCGCCAGAGTTCACGAGCACGCCATCCTCGGATGTGAACGGCAGCGCGGGCTCTTCCGCAGCTGGATCGGCTGGGGCGATGACGCGCCGGATCGCAATGCCATACTTGGTGGCAAATTCGAAATCCCGCTCATCGTGCCCCGGCACGCTCATGATGGCGCCCGTGCCGTAGTCCATCAGGATGTAGTTGGCCACCCACACCGGCACGCGCTCGCCGTTATATGGATTGAGCGCATAGCGGCCGGTGGGCACGCCATGCTTTTCAATGGTACCGATGTCGCCCGCTTCCTTCGCTTTCTTCTGCTCCTCAATTAACTGATCGACGCGAGCCTTCAGTTCCGCATCCAATGCGGCAAAGGAGGCTATCAGCGGGTGCTCCGGAGCAAGCTGCACACTGGTAGCGCCAAAGATGGTATCCACGCGGGTGGTGAAGACGCGAATCTTTTCGCCACTTCCCTCTACCGTGAAGTCCACCTCGGTGCCTTCGCTGCGGCCAATCCAATTGCGCTGCATGGTGCGCACTTTTTCCGGCCAGCCCTCCAATTGCTCCAGCCCGTCGAGCAGTTCCTGCGCGTAGGCTGTAATACGGAAGAACCACTGCTCCAGGTCACGCTGTTCCACGATTGTGTCGTCGTGGCGCCAGCAGCGTCCGTCCACCACCTGCTCATTGGCCAGCACCGTGGCGCACTCAGGGCACCAGTTCACCTTGCTCTGCTTGCGATAGACCAGCCCCTTCTCATACATGCGCAGGAAGAACCACTGGTTCCAGCGATAGTATTCCGGCAGGCATGTGGTCACTTCCGTGGCCCAGTCATAGCCCAGGCCCAGGCGCTGCATCTGCCGCTTCATAGCGGCAATGTTGCCCAGCGTCCACTCGCGTGGGGGCGTGTTGTTCTTCAGCGCGGCGTTCTCCGCCGGCAGGCCGAAGGCGTCCCATCCCATTGGGTGCAGCACATTGTAGCCGCGCATCCACATGTGGCGCGCGAGGGCGTCGCCAATGGAGTAGTTGCGCACATGGCCCATGTGCAGCTGACCGCTCGGATACGGCAACATCTCCAGCACGTAGTACTTTGGCTTGCCGCAGGATGCGGGCTCGGCTGCGTACAGAGTGGGGTCTGCGGCCCAGCGTTCCTGCCATTTCGGCTCGATTGTCGCCGGGTCGTAACGAAGTTCTTTTTCTTCCGCCATAACTTACCAGTGTAAATGGGGCATCCGCCTTATTTGGCGG
Organism: Acidobacteriota bacterium; assembly: GCA_021781495.1. Classification (GTDB taxonomy): domain Bacteria; phylum Acidobacteriota; class Terriglobia; order Terriglobales; family Acidobacteriaceae; genus Telmatobacter. The sequence continues at coordinate 34,597 of JAJXWS010000027.1, forward strand.
CTGTCGCAATCAGGCTCTTCAACACGCGTACATTGCGCTCCTCGTCGCCCGGCTCGTCCACGGGCGTCTCGGCAATAAAGGCGCAATGCGCAAACCGGGAGTCGTTGAGCAAACGCCGGAACGGCTCAACCCCCATCGTGCCCTGCCCGATGTGCTCATGGCGATCGAGCTTGGAACCGCGCGCGGCCTTGGCATCGTTGCAGTGCCATACGCGCACAGCCTCATAGCCGACCGTATCCGCAGCCTGCCGCAGGGTCTGCTCGTAACCTTCGTCCGTCACCAGATCATAGCCCGCAACGTGCGTGTGGCAGGTATCCAGGCAGACACCCACCGGAGCAGCATGCTTGAGCCGATGCACCAGCTCGGCAACCTGCTCGAAGCTGCCTCCCAGAGAGAACTCCGCGCCCGCTGTGTTCTCAATCAGGATGTGGAACCCGGTGCCTTGCCATGGCAGACCGTCGATGGCGCGCTCAATCGAATCGGCTGCAAGCTTGAGTCCTTCGTCGCGCGTCAGGCCCTTCCACGAACCGGGATGCAAAACTAGATACTCTGCACCGTATGCCAGTGCCCGCTCAATCTCTCCGCGGAACGCGGCAATGCTCTTCTGCCGCACCTCGTCAGACTGGCTGCAGACGTTCACCAGATAACTGGTGTGGATAACCAGCGGCCCCACGTCGAGCCTGGAGCGCAGTTCGCGCATGCGCTCCGCCTGCCGGGGATCGACCTTGGGGGCGCGCCACATACGCGGGCTCGACGAAAAAATCTGAAACGTGTTTGCGCCGATCTCCTGTGCGCGCTCTACAGCGCTGGATGCCCCGCCAGCCGTGCCCAGATGCACTCCAATGCGTTTGACCATGACCCCAGTCTAAACGGACGAGGGCTACACAAGCTTCATTGCATCCGGATCCCAGCGCACAACGGATCCGCGCTCCAGGCTCAGATTGCTTAACAACGCTGCGCCCGCCGCACGATAGCCGAAGACAGCATCCTCCACCACGGGTTTGCGTGAGCGCACTGCGGCAAAGAAGTTCTTGAAATGGTCATAGCTGTCGCTATAGCCGGCAGGCGCCATGTATTTCTCAACGCCGACGGGGGGCTCACCCTCAAAGTGCGTGCGTGGATACTTCCGGCGATACTCTGTCTCAATCTGCTTCTGCATCGCCACAGGGAATGTATCGATGGTAAGACCGGGCTCCTTCTCGCGCGGTACGCGGCTCACCGTCACCGCACCCCAACCGATTTCCAAGGTGCCCTCTGAGCCCGTAAAGGTAAGTCCCTCGCTCTCCGCGCCGCCGTCCACAAAGTTCACACGCAGGCTCAGGTTGAAGCCCTCTCGATAATCGAACAGCCCGAGCATCACATCCGGAACATCGCGGCCATCCTTCCAGAAGCGCAGCCCACCGGTCGCCATGCCGCGCGTGGGGCCATGTGAACCGGTAATAAAGTGGGTGCCGCTGAAGAGATGCACAAACAGGTCGCCCGCCACTCCGCTGCCATAGGCTTTCCATTTGCGCCACTGGAAGAAGTGCTCCGCATTGAAGGGAATTTTGGGTGCCGTACCCAGAAATCGAGGCCAGTCGCACGTCTGCGGCGAGGCATCCGGAGGAATCGTATAGTTCCACGCGCCCATGGACGAGTTGCGATCCCATTGCGCCGTCACCATGTTCAGTTGGCCAATCGCTCCCGCGGCCAGCAGCTCTTTCGCCTTCGCATAAAGGACAGAGCTCACGCGCTGGCTGCCCACCTGCAGGATGCGATTGGTGGCGCGAGACACCTCAATCATCTCTGGCCCGTCGGAGTAGAGATGAATCATCGGCTTCTCGCAGTACACATCCTTGCCTGCCTTCATCGCGTCCACAGAGGCTTGCTTATGCCAGTGATCCGGCGTGCCGATGATGACTGCGTCGATATCTTTCCGTTCGAGAATTTCTTTGTAGTTGCGGGTGGTGAAGATGTCGCTACCCCAGATCTCCTTGCTGCGCTCCAAACGGCCGTCGTAGCAGTCCGCAACGGCCACCAGTTTTACGCCCGGCACCTGCACTGCGGTTTTGGTATCGCCCTGGCCCTGCCCGCCTGCGCCAATCAATGCAATCTGAATATGATCGTTGGCCGCAAATCGGCGCGCCGGTTCCTCCTCCGCTGCAACCAGCGCATGCATTCTGGGTCCAATCAAGGTTCCCGCCGAGGCAGCCCCCGCTGCCCGCAAAAAGCTCCTGCGATTTAGCGCGCTCACACATCCCTCCGGGCTCAAAAAATTACCGCCTATAACCATACACGGTAAAGGCCGACGCGCGAGCACTTCGCCGTTTCTCTGCGCGGCCGTGCCGCTTAATCATCGTCGTCGCGTCGCGCTTTCACCCTGGAACGCTGCTTCAGCATTGCCGGAACAGGTTGGCTGCCCATGGCATCCTTCCACAGAATCACGTTCAGCTTTTGCGCATCGGCGCGGTCTGCATGGCGAAAATCCATCTTCATGCTTTCTTTGGCGCCTTCAGCCGTCTTTGCATTTGCGGTGTAGATGAGCCCGTCGTCGCGGTTGGAGTAGTCCGCATCGTACGCAGGCTGATCTCCGGGGCCTGTAAACAGCGTCGAGATCAGCGAACTGAACGCATCGTTGTTGTTCATGGGCGGCAACCCCAGCAGCGCCTCCATGGTGCGAACCACGCTTACCGTTGAATAGAAGCGGCTGTCTACAAATGGCGCACCTCCCGGCCCGTGCGGAGCATACTTGCTGATGACCAGCGCATAGCTGCGATGCGCGTCCACGTGATCCGCTCCGTTTTGCGCGTCGTCCTCCAGGATGAAGAATGCGGTGTCATTCCAGAAGGGCGAGTGCGAGATTGCCTCAACGGCGCGTCCAACCGCCAGATCATTATCAGCAACCGAGGACTTGGGCGTCGGTCCACCCGGACGCGTGCCCGCCGTATGATCGTTGCCCAGGCGCAGCATCACGAAGTTCGGCATTGTGTCCTTGCCCTGCTCCTTCTGCTCCACCCAATCCTTCAGGTGCCGCAGAAAGATAGCCACGCGAATCTGGTCCGGCACCATCAAATTGAAGTCTGGCGTCTCCTGGGCAAAGTGCCCCACCAGTTCGGGTTTGGTCGCGGTGTTCGCGGCCATCAGCGGGATGGCCCACGGCCACTTGTTTACGCCGCCACCCCACTCCTCCGGCAACGGCTCGCCGGGGCCCACGGACGGACGTGCGCAACTGCGCCCCGCCAGCATCGGCCCAAGTTGCGGATCCAGCGCTGCATGCTCATTGCAAAAGATGGTGGAAATGAATTCGCCAAAGTGATAGTAGCTTTTGCCGTGCGCGGCCAGGTCGCCCCACAGGTAGCCGCTCGCAGGTTCATTTGCGTCGGGTATCTTCTGCAGCAGCGGATAGCCATCCGCCACAACACCTTCGTAGTCGTACCGGCGCTCGTTGCCGCGATACGACTGCTGCCAAGTCTTCTCCAGATAGTCTGACCCGATGGCGGCCGTTGACCAGACGTGACCGTCGCCGGAGACCTCGCCGGAATCGAAGAAATTATCCAGCACGCCAAACTGCATGGCCAGCTTGTGGATATTTGGCGTAATCGCCGCGCCGTACATCGTCAGGCTTGGATCGCCATTGCCCACCGGCTTGCCTGCAAATTGCAAATCACCAAGCACCTGATCGTAGGTGCGATTCTCCTTGATGATGTATATGACGTGCTTGATCGGATGATGCGCAGCACCGGCAAATGGAATCTCCTCTGCCGCGGACTTCATGCGGTTGGACGCAAGAACCACCTGCGTCCATGGCCGCAAATTCCTTTCGATCTCCGCAGCGTCAAGCGTGGCCAGCGAGCCATACAGTAGCGTGCCGATATACGTGCTCGTTGAGTGATAGTGCCGAGCCTCCGACTCCGGTGTCTGGCGCTGCGGAAAGTTATTCGGCCCAGTGCCCTGCCCCTTCGCCGTAGCGACAAACAGCCGCCCGCCCGACTTCCCCGGAAGGAACGCCATCGCAAGCGGCAGCCAGTCCGCGGGAACAAACCCGTCGGGCTCGACCATGCCTTTTCCAGCCGCCTTGGCAGTGAGTTTGCGCGTATCCATCACGGCCACAGCGTCGCTGGCGGCATTGGCCACGTAGAGTCGGCTACCATCCGCGTTGGTTGCCACCGCCACCGGCTCCGCGCCGAAGTAGCTCTGTCCCGGCAGGCGCGTATCAAAGTAGCCTCTAATTTGGAATTGCCCATCCCCCACATTCACAGCAGCCACCGCATCGCGATTGGCAAGGGCAACGTAGAGCGTTCGGCCGTTTGGCGAAAGCGCGAATGCGCACGGATGCGTGCCGGGCGCAACGGGGTTTGAGGGCTTGAGCAGCGAAAGCCTGCGGCCGATTGTCCTCCGCACCAAATCCAGTTCCACAATCTCTGAGGCATTCCACAGCGCGACGAAAGCTCGGCGGCCATCGCGCGACAGCGCAAGGGCGCCGGGATAGGTGGAAGGCACGGCATCGCTCTCCGCAAGATCGAAGCGATGCTCAATCTTCCCCGACGTGGCATCGAGCAGCAACACATCATCGGACAGGTTGTCGGCCACCAGAAGCTTCTCCGCGCCGGCAGACGCCAGTACGGCAATTGCCGCCG
>JAJXWS010000028.1 GCA_021781495.1 Acidobacteriota bacterium
CCTCCGGCGCCAGACGATGACTTCAACGTGGTGTAATCGGCCGCATGGCCGATCGATCCGGCTTTAAGCCGTAACCCGAAGCCACCGCCTGTTAGGCGGTGGTTCGTTCACAGGTGCTGTGCAAATGGGTATACGCTGGTCGCTGCTCGAACGAGCATTTCGAATCAATTGCGATCATAGGTGGGGCAAATTTAATGCGTGTAGGAATGCTCCGTGCATGCCTGAATGAACGCTGATAGACTCTTACCGTGTCTAATCAAGCCAAGCCGCCTGTATTCCTGCTCGACGCAATGTCCTTCATCTTTCGCGCCTATCACGCGATGCAGCGCAGTCGTCCCATGTCAACTCGCACCGGCTTGCCCACGGCAGCTACATACGTGTTCGTCAATATGATTCGAAAGTTGCGGCAGGATTTTGTGCCGCAATATTTTGCTGCCGTATTCGACATGAGCGGAGAAGTCTTCCGTGACGAGAAGGCGCGCTCGCTTGGGACTCTGCGAAAGTGGAACGCGAAGAATCGCAGCTTTGAAGATGTGGACTACGCTGGCTATAAGGCAAATCGCGAATCCATGCCAGAGGATCTGCGCAGGCAGATCCCCTATATCCGGCGCTCTCTTGATGCGCTGCGCATTCCAATCCTGGAGGCGGAGGGCTTCGAGGCAGATGATGTGATTGGCACCCTTGCTCGTGAGGCTGCCGAACAAGGGCACGAAGTTTTTATTGTTTCCGGTGACAAGGACATGATGCAGCTTGTCACGCCACACATCAAGATTCTCAATCCGCAGAAGGACAATCTCATTCTCGATCCTGCAAAGGTCACAGAGACTCTTGGAGTGCCTCCAGAGCAGGTGATTGACGTGATGGCCCTTCGCGGTGACGCTGTGGATAATATCCCCGGTGCGCCCGGCATTGGAGACAAGGGCAGCGTTGAATTGATTCAGGCGTTTGGCAGTGTTGAGGCCGTCTTGGACAGAGCAGCTGAAGTCAAGCGCAAAGGATATCGCGAATCGCTACAGCAAAATCGCGATGCAGTGAATCTCTCCAAAGAGCTTGTTACCATCGATACACATGTCCCACTCGAACTACAACTCAAAGCATTGGAGACCCAAGAACCGGACGTGGAGGCATGTCGTGAACTCTTTACTGAACTCGAGTTCACATCAATGCTTCGCGATCTTGCCCCTTCTTCCACTGCAACTGCAGTCAATCTGATTGAGACGCCAAACGAAAACGAGATTGCTCATTTCGTTGCTGCTGCGCGCAATGGATTCGCCATTGCTCTGGATGTGTCGCAACCACCCACTCAGGCAGAAGACGAGGAAGTTCCACGAACGCCATCCTTGCTCGATCTTGCTGAAGCCGCAGAGAAGAAGACGGGCCTCACTGTTGGAGTATGTGCGGAATCCTCTGTTGCACTGGCTGTTCCGTTGATGCGTGAGCTGCGTTCATTGCTTGAGGACCCCGCCGTTCCTAAGTTCTTGCACGACTGGAAGCAATCTCTTCATTTGCTGCACGTGCAAGGCATCGCCGTGCATGGTCTGGTCGAAGATACGATGCTGCTCTCGTATGCGCTGAATCCAACCCACACTACACAGGCGCTTGCAGATGTAGCAGCGCGGCACAACCAGTCTCCTCCATCTTCTCCTGCCGGCGCAGCAGCGACAATTCGCGCGCTTGTCCCCATTCTTCGAGAAGAGGCGAAGAAGGCCGAGGTTGAGTACATTTATGACGAAATAGATCTGCCTCTTACTCCAGTCCTATTCCGCATGGAATTGGCAGGTATACGAATTGATAAAGATGTGCTCGAAGGACTGTCGCGGCGCTTCACAGCTGAGATGCAGCGTGTGAGTGAGCGCATTTTTGCCTTGGCAGGCAGGCGTTTCAATATCAACTCGCCCAAGCAACTTGGTGAGGTGCTGTTTACACATATGGGGCTACCGGCACCAGCAGGCCGCGGCAAGAGCAAATCAATTTCCACTGCGCAGGACGTGCTGGAGCAACTGGCTGATTCGAATGAAGTACCTCGGCTTGTGCTCGAATTTCGTCATCTTGCAAAGCTCAAGTCGAACTATGTGGATGCGCTTCCGCTTCTTGCTGACTCCGAATCCCGCGTGCATACTACGTTCCAGGCGGCGGCAACAGCCACAGGACGCCTCTCGTCCGTTAATCCGAATCTGCAAAACATACCCGTTCGTTCCGAACTTGGGCGCGAAATTCGTTCTGCGTTTATCGCTGCGCCCGGAACATTGCTTCTTTCCGCAGACTACTCGCAGATTGAGCTGCGCCTTCTTGCGCATTTCAGCGGCGATCCCTTGCTGGTACGGGCTTACATGAACAATGAAGACATTCATACGCTCACCGCGAGCGAGGTATTTGGTATCGCGCCCGAGAGTATGGATAAGGAGACGCGTAACCGCGCAAAAGCCGTAAACTTCGGCATCGTCTATGGCATTTCTCCATTCGGCCTCGCAACGCAACTTGGCATTCCGCAAAGCGAAGCACGCGACTACATTGATCGCTACTTCACACGCTACCGGGGAGTGAAGGAATTTATCGAAAAGACCCTGGAGACCACAAGGCGCGAAGGCCTGGTAAGAACCATGTTCGGTCGGTTGCGTCCGATTCCGGACATGGAGAGTCGCAATCCCAATCAGCGCGGCTTTGCAGAGCGAACTGCAGTGAACACACCATTACAGGGAACAGCCGCGGATTTGATCAAGCTTGCCATGATTGCCATTGATCGTAAGTTGACAGAGCGCAATCTCAAGACTCGCATGATTCTACAGGTACACGACGAACTTCTTTTCGAGGTTGCCGAACACGAGAGGCAGGAGGTGGAATCGCTCGTTCGCTCTGAGATGGAAGGTGTCGTGCGACTGAACGTGCCGCTTGTGGCGGACTTGGCGTTTGGTTCGAACTGGCGCGATCTGAAGTAACAGCGATGCGCAGATGTAAGCATCAGTTCCATCGAAAAATACTGCATGAACTGGTTGTGCGATCTAAGAACGCCGGAAATCATCTCACGTCAGGAGTGGGTCGTTATGAATAAAGCACAGGCTCTTCCCGCGGCACTCGCTGGAACTTTTGCCATTGGCGGCGATCTCGTTGTGAATCGACTCGGTTATGGCGCAATGCGCATTACCGGCGCGGGCGTGTGGGGAGCGCCTGCAGATAAGCCTGCATGTCTTGCAACATTGCGCCGTGCTATCGAACTGGGCGTAAATCTCATCGACACTGCCGACTCATACGGACCGGGTGTCTCTGAAGAGTTGATTGCAGAAGCGCTTCACCCCTATCCGGCGGATCTTGTCATTGCGACCAAAGGCGGATGGGAACGGTCAGGGCCCGGCAAGTGGACGCATAATGCGAGTCCCAAGCACTTGGCTGAGGCAGTGGAAGGAAGCTTGAAACGCCTGCGTCTTGAGCGGATCGATGTCTACCAGCTTCATGTTCCTGATCCCGCTGTATCGTTTGAAGCTTCAACAGAAGCACTCGCCCGCCTGCGCGAGCAGGGCAAGATTCGCCATGTTGCCTTGTCCAACGTCACGCGTGAGCATATTGAGCGAGCACGCAGAATTGTGCCAATCGTCACGGTGCAAAATCGATACAGCTTTGCAGATCGCGAGTCCGACTACATCCTCGATTATTGTCAGCAACATGCAATCGGATTTATGCCGTGGGCGCCGATAGGCCAGGCGCGCAAGGCACACGAAGCAATTGAGAAAGCCGCAGCTCAGCTTGGCGTTTCCCCGCAGCAGTTAGCGCTGGCGTGGTTGCTCAGGCGCTCGCCGGTGATTCTGCCCATACCGGGAACATCATCCATGGCGCACCTGGAGGAGAACGTCGCGGCGGCGGGTGTGCAGGTGCCGAAGGCGATCTTTGACGAACTTTCTGCGATCAGCCATCCGCCTGCGAGCCTGCGCGGTTAGTGTGCCAATCGATGGCTCCATCCGTTGCTGCAAAAGCTTTGCAATAGATGGAGCCGTGCTGATCTATGTGTGAACTACACACCGAGCTCTTTACGGATGGCTGCTGCAATTGACTCGGCATGCCTCTGCATGGCGCTCCCGCTCTCGGCTTCGATCATCACGCGTGCCAGCGCCTCGGTTCCGGAATAGCGAATCACCACGCGGCCTGTATCGGCTAACTCGTCCTCTGCTGCGCGAATTGCTTTGGCAACTGCTGGAATTTCAGTCAGTGGCTTCTTTTCGCGAACCTTCACATTGACGATCACTTGCGGAAAGACTTTCAGATCAGCCGTAAGATCTTCGACGCTCTTTCCGCTGCGTGCAATCAGATCCAGCACAACCAGCGCGGTGAGCAGGCCATCGCCCGTGGTGGCGAGATGCGGAAACAGGATATGCCCGGACTGTTCGCCGCCCAGCGCGGCATGATGTTGCTGCATTTGCTCCAGCACATAACGATCCCCAACGGGCGCGCGCAGCATGCGAATCCCGGATCGCTTGAGCGCTGCCTCCAGTCCCATATTCGACATCGTAGTGGCTACCACCACATTTCCGGTCAGCAGCACGCGCTCTTTCAGATCCCGTGCTGCCATCAGCAGGATTGCGTCACCGTTGATGATGTTGTTCTGCGCGCCTGTGAGCATGCAACGATCTGCATCTCCATCAAATGTCAGCCCAAGGTTCGCGCCACGCTTCATTACTTCGGCAGCTACCCATTCCGGATGCAGCGCACCGCAGTGGTCATTGATGTTGTGGCCATCTGGCGCAATATTCAGTAGAGTTACGTCTCCACCGAGTCGTTTGAATAGCTCAGGTGCAATTGCAGCCGCGGCGCCATTGGCGCAATCCGCAACGATGTGCAGTTGATTCAGCCGCAGTCCCGGCACGCAACTGATCAAGAAGTCAACATAGTCCGCATGCAGCAATGCGCTGTCTGTGACTGCCGGCAATGTGGTGGGATCGGGCACGGTCGCAACGGAGGCATGATGCAGGATCTCATCCTCAATGGCCAGTTCCACATCGTCCGGCAACTTGAAGCCATCGCCTCCGAACAGCTTGATGCCGTTGTCATGCCAGGGATTGTGCGACGCGGAGATGACCACGCCGGCATGGAATTTGTGTTGGCGGGCAAGAAAGGCAACCGCTGGCGTTGGCACTATGCCGGCGCTTTCTACTGCCGCTCCAGCCTCGCGCAATCCTGCCGCGAGCGTGGCTGCGATCCATGGACTTGACTCGCGCGTATCGCGCCCCAGAATCACTCTGGGCTCCGCGCTTGTCCTGCGCAGCGAGTGGCCTATTGCAAGCCCCGTGGCATAGATAGTTGTTGCATCCAGTGGAGCTTTGCCCGCTACCCCGCGAATGCCGTCCGTGCCAAATAATTTGCGTGTCTTAACGTTGCTCATGATCTCGCTTCTTAGTGGATTTGCCGCTCACGCTGGCTTCGACGCGGCTTTTGAATGTTCCGTCACTGACCCGGGTTGCGACCACATCGCCGGGGTGTACCTGCTGCGTCGATCGTATTAACTTGCCACTCGGTCCCTGCACAATCGCATAGCCGCGCTCCAGCACGGCCAGCGGAGATAATGCGTGGAGCCGTGTGCGCAAGAATCCCAGTTCGGTATTCACTTTGTGAAGCATTCGTTCTTGTGCGCGCTCCAGGTGAACGTGATGTGACGCCAATCGTTCTCGTGCTGCGCTCAGACCCCGCCTTGGATCTTGCCGCAAGAGACGTTCTTCCTGCACAGCAACGCGGCGCATCCGCATTTGCAAATGATCCGCAACGGCAGCTTCTGCGCGGAAGGAGCCATCGTCCAGCCTCTGGTTCATCCGGTGCAGCAGTGCCGTAACGCGCCACTCGGCTTTGTCGATGGACAATCCGTCGACCTGCCTGTGTGCCTGCATCAGTCGAAAGCGCGTCGCGCGCTCCAGTCGCGAGGTTTGACCATCCAAGTGCTCGGCGATGCGATGCTGCGCCTCGGTGATAAGTTCCGCAGCGGCAGAAGGAGTGGGCGCGCGCAGGTCTGCGACAAAATCGGCAATCGTAAAGTCGGTCTCATGTCCAATGGCAGACACGACTGGAAGGCGTGAAGCCACAATGGCGCGAGCGACTCGCTCACTGTTAAATGCGGCAAGGTCCTCCAGCGATCCGCCGCCGCGCGCCAGAACGATGACGTCTACAAGCCCGGAACGGTTCAGCTCTGCGATCGCTGCTTCCACTTCGGCTGGCGCCTGCTCTCCCTGCACAGAGGCAGGGAAGAGAAGCACGTTGAGCCCGGAGTGACGACGGCCAACAATATTGAGAAAGTCGCGAATCACCGCGCCTGTCGGCGATGTAACGATGCCCACTGTTCGCGGAAAGGCGGGCAGCTTCTTCTTTCGCTCCGCATCAAATAGGCCTTCGGCCTTGAGTCGCTCCTTCAGTTGCTCAAATGCCAGTTGCAGCGATCCTGCGCCGACCGGCTCCATGGTCTCAGCAACCAGTTGCAGCTGGCCACGCTGGGCATACACGCTGGCGCGGCCCCGCACCAGCACGTGCAGACCGTCCTCGGGACGAAAGCGCAGCAGCAAAGCCTGCCGGCGAAAGAGCACCACCGGAAGCTGTGCCTCTGCATCCTTCAGCGTGAAGTACAGGTGGCCTGAAGGCGCGGGCCGATAATTTGAGATCTCGCCTTCCACCCACACGTCGCCAAACTGTTCTTCCACATGTTCGCGCACAGACTCGATCAACTCGCTCACCGGCCAGATGCGGCGCGCAATCTGGGGTGCCTCAAAGCTGAAGCCGAGCTGGCGCGTGGATGTGGTCTCTCGTGTCACCAATTCGAGTGTAATTGCTGGGGTGCCGATGGCATCAGCGTGCTGCGGCAATCATCGTCCTCAACTGCTCGGCAATCTCAGCCAGGCGCGCAGTGCGCGCTGCCTGGGATGTGTCCGCGTCACTGCAGATGCCTTCTGCCTCGCGCGCCAGTTCAGTGCCTTGCATGAGTCCAAATGTTCCCAGCACGCCTGCCAGCTTGTGTGCCTCGGCGGCGGCGGCCGCGCGCTGTTCCGTTGTCAGCGTGCCTGCGGCATACGCGGACGCTGCTTGCGATACCACTGCGACGCGCTCCTCCATCTGCGGCAAAAATCGCGTCCATAACTGTTGCATGGCGCCGGCCAATGGATTCGCAGAGTCGCTCATTCCATGTTGCCTCAGTCCCAACCCAGTACGCCCGCAATCTGCTTGGGCAATGTGAGCGGATCAAACGGCTTTGTCAGCACGGCCTGCACGCCCAGGCCGGCAAAAGCCCGCTGGTCACTGGCCTGAACCTTTGCGGTGAGCAACAACACCGGAATATCCATCGTTGTCGGATTCTTGCGCAGTTCGCGAAATGTGGTGGGGCCGTCCATGCCCGGCATCATCACATCCAGTAAAATCGCATCCGGTCTGTAGGATGCCGCGCGCGCCAGGCCTTGCATGCCTGAACTGGCCACCATCACCTCCCAGCCCCCCACGGTTTCCAGGCTGAGCGCGGCCACCTCGCGAATATCGGACTCATCATCAATAATCAGGATGCGATGCGACATGGTTTTTGATCTCCGTGCGTATTGCGTGCAGTATCTATGATCGTTCCCGGTGCGTCAATATCGCCGGCAATTTCAAATTCTCGACACCTCTCCCATCTCGCGCGAGGTGCGCAGCATGGTCAGAATCAGCGATTCCAGCTGTTCCGGCCTGACCGGAGAACTGGTCAGGAAGCGCGCCGGTCCCGCCAAAAGTTGCCTGCGCGCTTGCGGCGTCTGCTCGCGCGCGGAATACACCACCATCGGCAGGCGGGCCAGCGCATCCTTCTGGCGCAGCCAGTCCACCAGATTAAAGCCATCGCCTTCCGGAAGATCGATCTCAAGCAGCATCAGATGCGGCTGGAAGGCCTGCAGGTCATCCAGCGCCGCCTGCAGGGTGTGCGCCAGACGCACCCCGAAGCCCTCGCGCGAAAAGGCCTTGCCCAGCGAGCGCGCCAGATCCACGTCATCCTCAACAATCAGAACCCGCGCGGTGCCATTGGCGGCGCTAATGGCACGTGCAACCTCCTGGAGCAACGGGCCTTCCTGCACGCGCCGTGGATCATTGACCTCAGAACTATCGCCGGTTTCCTGCTCGATGCCCATCCCTTCCAGCGCCACGCTCAGCAGCACGGTGGGCGTGCCGGATTTCGGCGCGGCGCGATAGACCAGTGGCAGCAGTTTCCAGCCGTTTACGCCATCCATCGTCGCATCCAGCACAATGGCTTCCATGCCTTCCTGCGTTGCCGTAAGCGTTTGTTCCACGGTTGTAGCTGGTACAACGCGATAGCCGTAGCGGGCCAGTTGTTCGGCAATCTCCGTACGCTTTGTTCCGCCCGTGTTCACCACGAGGACCTTGCCGCGCGGCCCCACTTCGGCATCCCCGTGCATCTCGTTGGCCGTTGCCGGCTGGTAGGGCAGAAACACACGAAACGTCGAGCCGCGCACCGGGTTTCGCTCTGCCCAGATGCGCCCCTTGTGCTGCATTACAATTGCACGGCAAATCGCAAGTCCCAGTCCGCTACCGCCCTTCTGGCGCGCGTCGGAGGCATCCACCTGCTGGAAGCGCTCGAAGATGGCCTCCAGCTTGTCCGCTGGAATGCCTCTGCCCTGATCGATCACGGAGAGGGTGACGCCATTCGAGCCCGGCCTAAGCATGACAGAGACCGCCGAATTTGCCGGGGAGAACTTGATGGCGTTCGAGAGCAGATTGGTCAGCACCTGCAGCAGGCGGTCCGCATCGGCAACCACGTCCACCTGGGTTTTGTCGTGAATCAGCAGCACGCCAGCCTGGTCGGCAACGGGTTGCATGCCGTCCATCGCCTGTTGCACGATGTCGGCCATTGCGATACGGCGAAAGACCAGCGGCTCGCGCCCGCTCTGCGTGCGCTCCAGGTCGAGAATGTCGTTGATTAGACGCACCAGCCGCTCGCTGTTGGTGAGCGCGATGCGGAGCAGGTTTGCGGCCTTGTCATTGATGTCGCCCAGCAGTCCCGCCGACAGCAGGCCCAGCGCGCCGCGAATGGAGGTGAGCGGAGTGCGCAGCTCGTGGCTTACGGTGGAAACAAACTCGTCCTTCATCCGATCCAGGGCGTATCGCTGGCTGATATCGCGAAAGCTCAGCACGGAGCCGGAGAACCGTCCCTGGTCCAGAATCGGGTTGAGAAAATACTCGGCGGGAAATCCCGTGCCGCTGGCGCGATAGATCGTGAGTTCGCCGGTGGAAGAGACGCGCTGCCGCGTAGCGCGGCGCAACGGGCAGTCCTCGCCGCACATCTTGTCGGCCGGGGCCGCGCCATGCACCAGGTCATGCACCGGCTTGCCGATCAGCGTGGTCGCCGGCGCGCCCAGCATTCGCGCCGCGGCGGGATTGGCAAAGCGAACCAGCCCGTTGCGATCCACGCCGCAGATGCCGTCGGCAACCGAGTGCAGCAGAATCTTCTGCTGCCGGCTTAACTCGTCGGCGCGCTCGCGCTCACGGGCGCGTGCCAGCATCTGGCCCAGCGAGGCCGCCACAGTCTCCATTGCGGCCGTCGTCTCGCGGTCCTCGCGCAGCTTTACATGGCAATAGAACTCCAGCACCGCAAGCACGCGGTTGCCCACCATCACGGGAGCGGCCCAGCCGGATGCCATCCGGTGATGCAGCGCGGAGTGGATACGCGCGTCCTGCGGCGCGGCGGCCAGGTCCGACAGCCACACCAGCCGGCCGTCCTTCCATGCGCTGCCCGGCAGGCTTTCGCCCGGGGCCAGCTTCATCGCCATGCTTTGCTGGATGAAGGCCTCCGCTTCCTTGCCGGGAACACCCCACGCCGTGCTGAACTCCAACTGCTTTTCTTCGCTGTTGATGTCCCACTTTACCGCGACGTCCCAGCCCTGCGAGATGCACAGCGCCTCCAGTACGCGCATGGCGGCCATCTCCGCGGAGGTGTTTTCGCCCACAATCTGGCTTACCACCAGTTGCAGCGCCAGCCGGTGCTCGCGCTGCTTCTGTTGCGTTACATCGCGCGCCAGGCACTGAATGGCGATGGTCTTTCCGGCGCGGCGCCGCTGATGCAGGCTCAGCTCCAGGTCGCGTACCTGGTTGTCTGCGGTGTCATAGCACAGCGGAGCGCGATCGATCGTCTCGCCCTCGAGCGCTCGGCGCAGCATTTCGGCTGCCTCTGCGCGGCAGCTCTCGCCAAAGATATCTTCAAACGAGATGCGCTCTTCCGAGCGAGTCTTATCGGCCTCAAAGCACTGCCGCCACGCCGGATTGACATACAGAAACCGGCCTGAGAGGTCGAGTGTTGCAATCATCTCGCTCGAATTTTCAAACAGCTCGCGGTAGCGGTCGCGAGTCTCCCGCTTTGCCGGTTCCATGCGCTCGCGCGTGCTTGAATCCAGGGCAACGGCCACCAGCCCTGTCGGGTCGCCCCGGCGGTTATACATGGCGGAGATCTGCACGCGCACCGGGCAGAGGGTTCCGTCCTTGCGCTGCAGATGCGTATCGAAGCTCGGCACCTGGCTCGGCGGCAGGCACCGCACCGCCTCAGCAAAGGCCGCCAGGCGCTGGGTGCTGCTTGGCGCGGGCAAGGATTCCGTTCCGCACATCCGTTGAACCTCGGCCACCAGCCGATCGCCCTCGCCCGGAGCCAGCAGGTCCAGGGACGTAGACGGGTCCAGCAGTTCCTCTGCGTGGTAGCCCAGCAGCCGCTCTGCCGCTGGATTTACATAGGTCAGCTTTCCATCCAGATCAATCGCGGCCATCATGGGACCGGCGGAGTCCACCAGGTCTTTCAGCGGGTCGCCCGCGGAGCGCGCTGCCGCCTGCTCCGCTGCGTTGTCGGCAAGCAGACGCATTGCCACCGCGGCGGTCAGTCCCATGGCCGTGACCAGCAACAGCCAGTCAAATCGGGGACCAGCCTCAAGCCGCGCGGTAATGCCGCCCGCCGCCAGCGCGAGAGCGAGCACGGCCAGCGCCGACCACATCGGAGGCGTGTCGTCTGGTCCTGCCGGCTTGCTTTGCGTGGTCCCGCGTTCCCACATGCTTGCTGCCATCTCCCTGTACGACTGCTCCGGTTCTATCTATTCTCCTGCGAATAGGGCAGGAATCCCACAACGGATTTATGCCACTTTGGTAACGGTGTTTCGTTCCGGATCGCCGGGCCTGCCGTGGTCCCCGCCCAGACCATGCGCTGCCGTCGCCTGCGGATTGTGTGGTGGTGGAAACCCTCAGCTATAACTATCGCCGTTTTGCGCGGTCACGGCGCTGAAAAACGCGGCGCATTGAACCCCGAATGACACCGCTCCAGCGGCAAGTTCCATTTTAAGGACGCGCCGTATACTGGCTCCATGATTCGCCTTGCAGCATGTGCCGAAGCGCCGCTCTGGTCCCGCCTGGTTGCTGGCCTGGGACGGCTGGCTGTTCTGGCGGCGCTTATTCCTTGTGTTGCTGCGCCGTTGCTCGCCCATGCCTGGGGCGATGAAGGGCACCGCATGATCAATAGGCTCGCCGTATCGGCGCTGCCGCCGGATGTTCCGGCCTTTCTGCGCACGACGGCCGCGCGCAATGAGATTGCCTACCTTGGCCCCGAGCCGGACCGGTGGCGTTCTTCGGCTGAGCCGGAGCTGAATGCCGTCCAGGCGCCTGAGCACTTCATCGACCTGGAACTCGCGGATACATTTGCCCCGCTGCCAGCGCGACGCCTGGATTTTGAAGCGCGTGTTTTTGCCGCAGGCCAGCGGCCAGAGAAGATCGGCCTGCAGCCCTGGCAGGCGACCGAGGTCTGGGAGCGGCTGAAGGTGGCCTTCCGCGAATATCGCCGGCTGGCCGCAGCGGGCCCCGGCAAAGAGGCGGACACGCTTGCCGCCGAGCAGGCCGTCGTCTTCTACGCGGGGTGGCTTGGGCATTACGTCGGCGATGGCTCCCAGCCGTTGCACACTACCATCCAGTACAACGGATGGATTGGCCCGAACCCGCACGGCTTCACCACCAGCCATCAGATCCACTGGCAGTTTGAGGGGCCGTTCGTTGCCGCCAACCTGCGTCCGGAACAGGTGCAGGCAAGGATGACGCCGCTGCACCCTGTTGAGGGCGAGATCTTTCCGGCGTATCTGGCGTATCTGCGCCAGAGCTCGACCTACGTTGAGGAGGTTTACCGGCTGGAGAAGGCGGGAGGCTTTGTCGGGCAGGGCACGGCCGAGTCGCGCGACTTTACCGCCGCCCGCCTGGCCGCCGGAGCCAGCATGCTGCGCGACATGATCTATGCCGCGTGGGTGACGAGCGCCCAGCCGGTTCCCAATCCGTTTGGGAAATAGCGCGCCACGGGCTTGCAGCGCAAGCGCAGGCCAGCGTGGGGTGCCACTGCTTTATTTTTGGATTGGAGGGCGGGGATTTAGTTCCGGGAGCGGGCTTCCACGGCCGCCAGCGCGGGAATCCGTTGCAGCACCATGGTCAGGACGAGGGTCATCAGCACCACGGCCGGCAGTGCGATCACGAGCCAGGCTGCCATGGCTTGGCCGGCCATGCTGCCGAACTCCCGGGCCATGTACACGCCGGACCCGTGCGTGAGCGCGGGCTGTGCTCCGCTGGCGAACATCCAGTTTCCCAGGCGCACAAAGGGGAGAATCAGCATGACTTGCAGCGGCATGGCGATGTAGTTGGCCGCCTGAATGGCGCCCACATTCAGGCGCAGCATGAGCGCAAGCACCAGGCACAGGGCCGTGGGAATGCCGACCACGGGGATACAGCCGATGGCGAAGCCGAGGGCAAGCGTAAGCGCCAGCCGCCGCGGCGAGATTCCCTGCCGCAGCCAACCGGCCGCCTGTCCCTTCCGTACCTCAAGCCATCTTTTCAGCATCTTCTTCACCCTATGCATTCCACCCGTTATCGCGGGTGGCATTCCTGTAAATCTTCGGTAAAAAGAACCAATTTCGTTAGCCGTTTGGTGAGCATAGCCCCATTGGGGTTTGCTTTGCAGTCCCACTTTGGGCGCATTTGATTGGATCGAAAAACGCCTTGCCGGATTCAAATTTCTCGGACGCGTGGTTTCCTGCGTCTGGCGGAACTGGATGGCACGGTTCTTACAGCAGCCCGCGTCGCCGCAGCGCGGCCCGCACCTGCTCTACCTTCCAGTCCAGTGCCGCAGTTCCGTCCACCACCAGGTCGGCGTTGGCCGCGGAGGGCCGCACGTAGGCCTCGCTGGCCGGACGCACGGTGGCTGCGTACTGCGCGCGGACCGACTCCGGACTGCGGCCGCGCTCCTGCGTATCCCGCAGCAGCCGCCGCTCAAAGCACACCGCGTCCGGCGCATCCACGTAAATGCGCAGATGGTAGAGCGGCAACAACTCCGGGTAGTGCAGCGCAAACAGCCCCTCGACCAGCAGAAAGCCGGTGGCGCGCACGGCTTCAGTGCGGTCTGCCATTCGCGTGTGGGTGGAGAAGTCGTAGACGGGGCGGTTGATCGTTTCGCCGCGGGCCAGCCCGGCAACGTGGGCGGCCAGCAGATCGCTCTCAATTACGGCCGGGTCGTCAAAGTTTTGCCGCGCGCGCTCTTCCATCGCCAGGTGCGAGAGATCGCGGTAGTAGTTATCGAGCGGAAAGTGGAAGCCGCCCAGCTCACGCGCCAACTCGCGCGCCAGCGTCGTCTTGCCCGAACCCGAGGCTCCCGCGATGCCGATCACCGGTCTCATGTGCTGTAGAGGTTTCGATCTCCGATTATTTCAGATCTCCGTGGAAGGATTTGGGTTCAGTGCGATCCCAGGTCTCAACGGCGAGACCTGGGGCACCCGGCCAGTCAGCATGCGAGCGAAGGCGGACTGGATTGGTCGGGGTTGGAGCTCGTAATTTTTCGCACGATTTTCTGTGGAAAACAAAATTTTCAGGGGGGGGTGGGGGTACCCCTGTCTGTTTGCTTCCAGTTCCTGGCTGCCAGCTTTGGTTGTGGTGCGTGGTTTGACATGCTTCAAGGTTAGCGAAAATGCGGAAAATTCTTCGCAAATGTAAGTAATTGAAAATAAATGGCTTCGAAGAATGACCTCTTGCGCCCTGGATTGTGGGCTGCGAAGCGAGGCGGCAAAGCGGGATGAAAGGGACCGGCGCGTGGGATTGAATCACCGGAAGCGGTGACGATGGTCACCGGTGTATTGCAAGGATGAACAAAGAATGGTGGGCTGTTCGTGAATACCCAACGTGTAAGGGGGTGTGTATGCCTACGCTACGAACAGCCCGCGTATTGTGGCTGGCGCCTTTGGCGGCGGTGCTGATGGGGGTATCGATTGCCGGCCGTGCGGCGACGACTCCTGCCGATCTGGCTCAAGCTTATGAACACCAGGAGACGCGCGACCTGGTGGTGCTGGTGAACGATGCAAGTGACCTGCTGCGCACGAAAGGGACGGCCGCCTTCAGCGATCTGCGCGGGGCCGATACCCGCTGGCGGCAGGGCGAGATGTACATCTTTGTGCTGGATCCGCAGGGCAACATGCTGGTGCATCCGGATCCGGAGCTGGAAGGGAAGAATGTTCTGGGATTGCAGGACGTGAATGGGAAGCCGATTATCCAGGGACTGATTGGGGTGGCGACGTCGCTGCCGAGCAAGCAGGATGGCTGGTACCACTATGAGTGGCCGGTGCCGGGCGGGATGCTGCCGCGATGGAAGAGCACCTATGTGCGACTGGTTACGGACCCCGCGGGGGAGAAGTACATTGTGGGCGCGGGCATGTACAACGACCGGATGGAGCGGGCGTTTGTGGTGGATGCCGTAAAGGACGCCGTGGGGCAGATTGAGGCGAACGGGCAGGCTGCGTTTGCGCGGTTCCACGATCCGACAGGGCCGTTTATTGCAAAGGATGCGTATATCTTCGTCTTTGATCCAGCGGGCGTGGATCTTGTGAATCCGGGATTTCCGAACCTGGAGGGTCGCAACCTGATGGACCTGAAGGACGCGCAGGGAAAGCCGCTGATTCGCGAGATGATGACGGTGGTGCAGACGAAGGGCTCGGGCTGGGTGGACTATATGTGGCCGAAGCCGGGCGAGAGTGTCTCCACGCAGAAGAGCGCCTATGTGAGCAAGGCGAAGATGGGCGACAAGTGGGTGCTGGTGGGATGCGGCGTGTACCTGGCGGATGCTCCGCAGGCGGTGGAGATGGGCGCAAGCATGACCGCGCCGCAACTGATGACGCTGGTACGCGACGGCGCAACGCTGCTGGAGCAGAAGGGGGAGTTGGCGTATCCCGAGATGCGCGAGAAGGGATCGAAGTGGTATCGGGATGACACGTACTTCTTTATCTGGACCATGGATGGCGCGAGAGAATTTCATGCGACGGACAAGTCGATAGAAGGCCAACATGCAGCGGATGCGAAGGACGTGATCGGCAGGCCGTACGGAAGGATGTTTCTGGATGCGGCAAACAGTACGGACGGCGAGGGCTGGATCCACTACATGTATCCAGAGCCGGGAAATCTCTTTCCGATCTGGAAGTCCGCGTTTGTGAAGCGGGTGACGTATCCCTCGGGCAAGCAGTACATGGTGGGCAGCGGCATCTACCGGATGCAGATGGACAAGGCGTTTATTGAGGACATGGTCAATCACGCATCCGCGGTGATTGCGGCAGAGGGCAAGGACGGATTTGCGAAGCTGCGCGACAAGACCGGGCCGTTCGTCTTTATGGACACGTATGTGTTTGTGGACAGCCTGGACGGAATGGAACTGGTGAATGGTGGGCAGCCAAGCCTGGAAGGCAAGAACCTGATGGACGTGCGCGATGTGAAAGGCAAGGCCGTGGTGCAGGAGTGCATTGCCGCTGCCACGAAGGATGGCAACGCGTGGGTGGACTACTACTGGTACAAGCCGGGACAGAATGCGCCGGCACGCAAACTGACCTATGTGAAGAAGGTTGTGCACGGACCGGACACGTACATCGTGGGTTCGGGTTACTACACGGAGTAGCTGCGAGCAATTGCAGGCGGATGGGCGGACGGTTCAGGAAGGAACGGCAAGCGTGTTGTAGGCTGGCGCGCTGAGCTGCTGGCGGCGTGTGGCTGGAAGATCGCTATCGTACAGCGTATAGCCGAGCCTCAATAACAGCGACGAGACCTCATCGCGATCCTGCGGATGCGATTCGAAGAGGATGACGGGGTGATGGGTTTCCAGCAGGCGGACAGCGCCGCGGAAGACACCCAGTTCCGCGCCTTCGACATCGATTTTGAGGACGTCGGGGGCAGGTATGCGCTCCGCCATCCAGTCGAGAGAGACGGTGAGGACGGCTTGGGTTTCGCGAACTCCGCCTGCCTGGCTTGCGCCGAAGCCAGCAAGATAATTGGAAGCGCGGCTGCGCACAGCGATGTTGAAGCGGGCCAAGGAAACGGAGTCTGACACAGCACAGGGGATTACCTCTACCGGTGCAGCCTTGGGATTCAAGCGCGCGGAGCGGCGCAGAAGGTGGACGAGCGTTGTATCCGGCTCAAACGAGTAGACGCGGCCGCCTGGGCCAGCCAATCCTGCAGCGGCAAAGGAAAACAGGCCCATGTTCGCGCCTACATCCCAGACGATATTGCCGGGCCGAATGGTCTCGGCTGCATTGTCGAGCAGTTTTGCGGACGGCTGTAATCCGAACCAGTAGCTCAGGCCGCACTCAGGGCTGATGTGCATGCGACAACCGCCGTAAGCCGACGGCAGGCGGCGGCGAAACGAGCGGCCCCTGCTTAACCGCTCTGCGACAGTCTTCAACATCTCTCGATTACCTCGCCAGTCAGAGTCGAATGGTGCTGCGACCTATGCTGAACGCGCCCCTAGGATAGCAGCCAGAAGAAGCCGGGGTCATTGTCGGCGAGTGCTTGAATTGCTTCTCGGCGCGGGGAGTTTCGTTACAGCTCGGCTTCCACCATGGTGGCGATCCACAGGGTGAGCCGCTCGAGCAGTCGCGCGAGTTTGCGCTCCACCTGACGGCCCGCTTCGAAGACCTCTTCGTGGCTGAGGCGTGCTTCGCCCAGGCCGGCCGCCAGGTTGGTGACGCAGGAGATGCCGAGCACTTCGATGCCCATGTGACGTGCCACGATGGTCTCAGGCACGGTGGACATGCCGACGAGCGTGGCCCCGAGCGCGCGGAAGGCGCGAATCTCAGCGGGGGTCTCAAAGCTGGGCCCGCTGACGGCAAGGTACACGCCCTCGTCCATGGTGAAGCCCTCGTCCTGTGCTGCTCGCTGCGCCATCTCGCGCAGCCGCTTGCTGTAGGCCTCGGTCATGTCGGTAAAACGCAGGCCGGTTCCCGGGCGGGTGGCAAAACGCGGCTCGTTTGGCCCGGCCAGCGGGTTCCACCCCATGTGATTGATGTGATCGGCGATGACTACGAGCTGACCGACGCGGTAGCCCTCCTGAATGCCGCCCGCGGCGTTGGTCAGGATGACGGCGCGGACGCCCAGCACTCCCAGCACGCGCATGGGGAAGGTGACTTCAGACGGGTAGTAGCCCTCATAGAAATGCACGCGGCCCTGCAGCAGAATGACCGGGGCGCTGCCCAGGCGCCCAATCACCATCCGGCCGGAGTGCCCCTCGACCGTGGATTGCGGAAAATGGGGAATCTCGCTGTAGGGAATTTCGATTGCCTCGGTCACCGCGCGGGCGACTGCTCCGAGTCCAGACCCCAGCACGATGCCTACGTGCGGCTTGAATGCGCCCATGCGGCTGCGCAAAAACGCGGCTGCCTCTGCTACCTGATCCCAGTAACTCATAGCTTCGCGTGTCCCAATCCTCTCCGAATTTTACAGGTCCCCGATGCGCGGGACATGCGCGACTGGCTCAGAATGAGACGATGGAGTTACCCCTTATGTACGCTCTGCGGAGGTTGAACGCATGAAGCAAATCATTGCCATCATCTTTGGCGTGGGCCTGCTTGGCAACGCGCTGCTGTTTGTTCCGCAGGCGCTCGCGGTGTGGCGCAAGAAGAGCGACGAGGGCATCTCGCTGATTACGTTTGGCGGATTCAACATTCTTCAGGCGTTGGGCATCGTGCACGGCTACTACCAGCAGGACCTTTCGCTGGTGATCGGCATGGCTGCCAGCCTGCTTACCTGTGGCACGGTCACGGCGCTTACGGTTCTGTTCCGCCTGCGCCGCCGTCGCGCCGTTGCGCAGTCTGGTAACTGAGCGCGAGCATCATGGCGGCGGATAACCCCAGCAGTCCGCCGACGGCAAACAGGCCGCCCGCATAGCTGCCCGACTTCTGCTTGAGCCAGCCGATCAGGAACGGCCCGATAAATCCGCCGAGGTTGCCGATGGAGTTGATGAGCGCGATGCCGGCTGCTGCGCTGGCGCCGGAGAGAAACGCGCTGGGCACGGCCCATAGCGGAGCCTTTGCGGCGCTGATGCCCACGTTCACAATCACCAAGGCCAGCACTACGGCGAGCGCGGTTTGCGCAACGCCTGCCCACGCAAGGCCCGCCCAGGCCAGCAGGCAGGGGATGACCACGTGCCAGGTTCGCTCCAGGGTGCGGTCAGAGTGTTGCGCCCACGCAATCATGGCCACAATCGCCACCAGGCTTGGCACGGCGTTCACCAGCCCGGTCTGCAGCGGAGTGAATCCGAATTGCCGCAGGATCAGCGGCGCCCACAGCCCCAGCGTGTACAGCCCCGCCGAAGTGCCCAGATAGATGAGCGAGAGCGCCAGCACGCGTGGATTGCCCAGCGCCGCCCAAGCTCCGCTGACGTGTCCCGCGTCGGCAGCCCTGGTTGAGCGCTCCCGCTCCAACTCGGCTACCAGCCAGTCGCGTTCGTCGGTTTGCAGCCACGTTGCCTGCTCCGGCTTGTCTGTGAGGACGCGCAGCACCAGCAGGCCGAGCACAATGGCCGGGAGCGCCTCCAGAATGTAGAGCCACTGCCAGTTGCTCAGCCCGGCTAGCGGCGGCATCTCCATGATGGCCCCGGAGATGGGCGAGCCGATTGCGGTGGAGAGCGGCGCTGCGGCCATGAACGCAGCCGCCGCAACGGCTCTGTGGCGTGCAGGGAACCAGAGGCTCAGATAGAGGATGATGCCGGGGAAGAAGCCTGCCTCTGCCGCGCCGAGCAGAAAGCGCAAGGCATAAAAGCTGTGAGGACCGGTGACAAACGCAGACGCAGCCGAGACCAGACCCCAGCTCACCATCAGGCGCGCTATCCAGACCCGCGCGCCGACGCGGTAGAGAATCAGGTTGGATGGCACCTCAAACAGAAAATAGCTGACAAAGAAGAGCCCGCCGCCCAGCCCGAACATGGCGGGCGTCAGGCCGATGGCCTTGTTCATGCCGAACGCGGCAAAGCCAACGTTTACGCGATCCAGAAAGCTGACGAAGTAGAGCAGTATGACGAACGGAAGAATCCGCCGCCGCAGCTTGCCCACCACGCGCAACTCGAGTGCAGCGCTCATGCGAGAGACGGCGCTTGACCGGGCTTGCCTGCGGAGCGGATCTCTGCGCAAACGGCCTGGGTGACCTGCGCCGTGGTGGCTTCGCCGCCGAGATCGCGCGTGTGCAGCTCCGGATTCGCCGTGACGTGCTCGATGGCGCACATGACGCGCTGTGCCGCGTGGATCTCGCCCAGGTGCTCCAGCAGCATGACCACGCTCCAGAACGTGCCAACGGGATTCGCCAGCCCCTTGCCCATGATGTCGAAGGCCGAGCCATGGATGGGCTCGAACATGGACGGGTACACGCGCTCCGGGTTGATGTTGCCCGTGGGCGCAATGCCCAGGCTGCCGGCCAGCGCCGCGGCCAGGTCGCTGAGGATGTCCGCATGCAGATTCGTTGCCACGATGGTGTCGAGCGAGGAGGGACGGTTGACCATACGCGCCGTTGCAGCATCCACGAGCTCTTTGTCCCACGTCACGTCGGGGAAATCCTTTGCCACTTCCGCGGCGATCTCGTCCCACATGACCATGGCGTGGCGCTGCGCGTTGCTCTTGGTGATGACCGTGAGCAGCTTGCGCGGCCGCGACTGCGCCAGCCGGAAGGCGTATCGCTGAATGCGCTCCACGCCCGCGCGGGTCATCACGGACATGTCTGTCGCCACCTCGATGGGATGTCCCTGATGCACGCGTCCGCCCGCGCCGGAGTACTCGCCCTCGGTGTTTTCGCGCACGATTACCCAGTTCAGGTCTTCCGGTTTGCAGCGCTTCAGCGGCGCGTCAATGCCGGGCAGGATGCGCGTGGGCCGCACGTTGGCATACTGGTCCAGCCCCTGGCAGATCTTCAGGCGCAGGCCCCAGAGCGTTACGTGGTCCGGAATCTCCGGATCGCCCGCGGAGCCGAAGAGAATCGCATCCATGCCGCGCAGCGCGTCAAGCCCGTCGGGCGGCATCATTGCGCCGTGGCGGCGATAGTAGTCGCCGCCCCAGTCAAAGTGCGTGAACTCAAACTGAAATGTGTTCGCGGTCCCGGCCAGCGCTTGCAGCACTTCGCGACCTGCCGAAATCACTTCTTTCCCGATGCCGTCGCCGGGCACCAATGCAATGCGATACGTCTTCATCTGACTCGTTCCTGTACTGCAGTGGGCGATCTGCTCAGCCTAGAAATATTCCCGCAATGGCGGCGGAGATGAGGTTGGCCATGGTTCCTGCCAGCATGGCGCGGACGCCCAGCCGCGCGAGATCGTTGCGCCGCTCCGGCACCAGCGCACCAATGCCGCCAATCTGCATGCCGATGGAGCCAAGGTTCGCAAAGCCGCACAGGGCAAAGGTGGCAATGGTGAACGACCGCGGCGCCAGCATGGCCTTCTGCGTGCCGAGCGCAATGTAGGCCACCACTTCGTTCAGCGCCATGCGCGTGCCCAGCAGGTTGCCGATCACGTGGGCGTCATGCCAGGGCACGCCGATCAGCCATGCCACGGGCGCGAACACAAATCCCAGAATCTGTCCCAGGCTGCCCGGCACCCAGGGCAATCCGCCGTGGACCCAGGTGAGCAGACTGTCGAGCAGCGCCACCAGCGCCAGAAAGCTGACCAGCATGATGGCCACGTTCATGGCCAGCTTGCCGCCGTCGATGGTGCCGCGCGCAATGGCGCCGATCAGGTTCTCGTCCTTGTGCTCTTCATACTTGGGCATTACCACGCGCCCTTCGGTTGCGGGCGTTTCGGTCTCCGGCACCAGCATCTTGGAGATCAGGATCGTTCCGGGCGATGTCATGATGACCGCTGCCAGCAGGTGCTTGGCGGCTACGCCCTGGGCAATGTACATGGCCATGATGCCGCCGGAGACATGCGCCATGCCGCTGGTCATGATCGTCATCAGCTCGCTCTGCGTGGCGCCGGCCAGGAAAGGCCGGATCGTCAGCGGCGCTTCGGTTTGCCCCATGAAGATGGAGGCCGCGACGTTCATGCTCTCCGCGCCGGAGATGCGCATGGTTTTGAGCATGACCCAAGCCAGCCCGCGGATAACGAGCTGCATGACGCCGATGTGATAGAGCACCGCGAAGAACGCGGAGATAAAGATGATGGTCGGCAGCACCTGGAAGGCGAAGATGGAACCCAGCGAGGTGTTCGGCGTGCCCAGCGCGCCAAACAGCACGCGCGTGCCGGCGGCCGTTGAGCCGAGCATGTTGTTGACCACGTCGCCGGCCCAGGCCATGGCTCGCTGTCCGTAGTCGAAGCGCAGCACGAAGAACGCGAACAGCAGCTGAAGCCCCAGCCCCCATGCCACCGTGCGCCAGCGGATTCGTCCCCGGTTCGTCGATCCCAGCCATGCAGCTGCCAGCACGGCCAATATCCCCAGCACACCTGTAAATCGATCCAATGCGATCTCTCCCTGCAGCGACTGGCCGGAGCCTTTCTCCCCGGCTCCGCTGATTCCTGTGTCTCTATCCGTTTACCTTATCAGCATCCTGCAGGTACAGCTCCGCGTTTTGCCGCGTAAACACGTGGCTGATCAGGGGCGTCTGCTGCGGGGCCTCCGGCCCAAGGGTGATCGCGCTGCGCAGCAGGCGCATCGGCTCCTCCAGCATCGCGGGCCGCGTTGCATACAGGGTCGCCAGCGGCTGGCCGCGCTCTACGCGCGCGCCGCGCCTGGCGTGGAAGGCGATGCCGGCATGCGGGTCCACCGGATCGCCGGCCTTTTCGCGACCCGCGCCGAGCCGCTGCACAGCCCAGCCCAGCAGCGTGGTCTCCATCTCCGTGATGTAGCCGGTCTCCCAGGCCTCCACCGCCTGCACGGCTCCGGGCTTGTGGAATCCAGCCATATCGTCGAAGACTACAATGTCTCCGCCCTGGGCCTTCACCATCTGCTCAAACACGCGCAGCGCCTGGCCATTTGCCAGCACTTCAGCAGCGCGACGGTATCCCATCTCCGCCGTCTGCGCAGCGCCACCCAGGTGAATCATCCATCCCGCCAGCCACAGGCTCAGTTCGCGCAGGTCCGCGCTGCCGGCCCGCCGCTCGCCGCGCAGCAGCGCGACGCACTCCATCAACTCCATCCAGTTGCCGGCCATGTGGCCCAGCGGCTGGCTCATATCCGTCATCAGCGCCACGGTGCGCGTCCCGGCCGCCTCCGCGGTTGTCACCATCAGCGCTGCAAGGTACTCGGCATCCGCACGCCGCCGCAGAAAGGCACCCGATCCGGTCTTCACGTCCAGCACCAGCGACTGCAGCCCAGCCGCCAGTTTCTTGCTCAAGATGGACGCGCAGATCAGCCCCGGGCTCTCCACCGTTGCCGTCCGGTCACGCAGGGCATAGAGCACGCGGTCTGCGGGAACCAGCTCCGGCGTCTGGCTTGCGATGACCGCTCCGCAGCGCTGCACGATGGACTCCAGTTCGCGCAGCGTCAGCGCGGTTCTGAGGCCGGGGATCGACTCCAGCTTGTCCAGCGTGCCGCCGGTGTGGCCCAGCGCGCGTCCGCTGATCATGGGCACGGCCAGCCCGCAGGCCGCGGCAATGGGCGCCACCAGAAAGCTTGTCTTGTCGCCCACCCCGCCGGTCGAGTGCTTATCCACCGTGGGCCTGCCCAGCCCGCGCGGGTCCAGCCGTTCGCCGGAGTCGCGCATGGCCACTGTGAGCGACCGTATCTCCTCGAACGTCAAGCCGCGCAGCCACGCGGCCATCAGCCACGCGGCAAGCTGCTCCGGCGGGATGCTTCCACTTGCCGCGCCAGCCACCAGATAGGCAATCTCGCGCTCATCCAGCGCACCGCCGTCGCGCTTTTTGCGGAGGATGTCGATCATGTGCATGGCGCCGCCTTCGTCTCTGGCAATTCGGTCTCGGTAGGGCTCATGGCTGCCTCACTTGCGCCTCATAGCGAAGGCCTGCGGCAGCAACTCGTGGAAGGGCATTGTTACTATGCCGTCCGTGGTTGGAAACGCAACCGGCGCCTCTGGCAGCACAAACTCCGCCAGCATCTGGCGGCACGCGCCACACGGCGGGCTCGCCGCCTCGTTCCGGTTCGCCACTGCCACCGCGGCCACGCGAATCGCAGGTCCGAACTGCGCTATCGCGCGCACCAGCGCAGTGCGCTCGGCGCAGATGGTCAGGCCGTAGCTCACGTTCTCCACGTTCGTGCCCGTTACGGTTTCGCCGCTCGTGAGCCGCAGTGCCGCGCCGACGCGAAAACCCGAGTAGGGGGAGTACGACCGCTCCGCCGCCGCGCGAGCCTGCGCCAGCAGCTCCTCCATCCCCGCATCCTGCATTTCGTGCCTCCGTTCTGCGCTGTTGTCTGCGCTTGGCATCGCTGTCGAGGCTACTGCATTCCGCCTGCTGTGTATAGGACTGCGTACAGTGCTACGCCACGCCGGATTCCATTGCCGGGGCACCCCTCTTCGCGAGCCTGCCAAGCACCACAAACTGCAGCGCGCCGAGCGCGGCAATCAAAAGCGTCAGCAACTGAATCCCCGTTACACCGGCCAGCGCCACCGTGACCCACGAACCCAGCAGAATAAGGATCCAGGTTGCATGGAACCAGCGATGGATCGGGCCTTTGTCCAGCTCCTTGATCGCGCCGGCGGTCACAAGAATCGAAAACACCACCAGGATCGAATCATAGATTGGCACATAGAGATTCAGCAGAAGCGTCCATGTCACCGTGGTTGCCCAAAGCATCATGTGGAACTGCCGGTTCCTCCGCGGCGCCTTCCACCACAGCCGGAGCAGGTTGAAGAGCACCCAGCACACGAGTGCGGCCAGAATCGCCAGCCCCCATACGGTACGGCCTCCCCGCACGAGGTGAGAAAACGAGCTCAGATCCAGATAGATCGTCAAAGTCAGGGGTGAGGCTGAATGTACGCCGCTCGCCACCTTGCCAAACGACAGCAGGGAATGAAGGAATATGGGCCAGATGCCGATTCCCTCAAGCAGGGTTGCAATGACCGCCAGCGCGGCAGCTCCCACAGCGAATCCGGCCAGCACCTTCCAAAGCCGCGTCACCACCAGCATTGGCAGCAGCAGGACAAGCAAGGTTGGCTTGTAGGTGCACAAGGAGAGCACGAGCCCGCTCCGCATTGGCTGCTTTTGCCGGAATGCGTAGAGCGCCATCGACAGGGCGAAGAATCCAACCGCTGCAATCTGTCCATTGGCGGCGGTGTTCATCAAAAACGGCAGATACGCAAACGCAAGGCTGTACACCAGCGGCTGGCATTCTTGCGTCGTCGCGTCAACGCTGCGCAGTAGAAATCGAATACCGAGTGCATAGAGAATTATGGTGATGACCGACCAGAGCAGGTAGGCGCTCCAGTAGGGAAGCAAGGCGAACGGCCGAAAGAAGATTCCCACCATCGGCGGATAGGGAAGCGGTCCGTAGGCAAACTTCCTGGGGTGAACCTGCATGCACATCTGCTGTTGCAGAGCAGTGTTGTACAACTCCCGCGCCGGAAACTCATTCAGGATGCGCCCCAGGCTGTAGAAGCCTGCAAAGTCGCCATCCGGAGGGCTGTGATGGCTCAGCGTCACAATCAGGAACGGCGCAACGAATCCAATCAGCACCAGGCCCCAGCAGATCATGGCAAGCTCTTTGCAGGTAGTCCGGGCTCGCGGCGCTTGCTGAACCCCCTTTGGCAAACTCGTCTCCATAGCACTCCAGTCAGCATGAGCATAAACTGCCCCAGCCGCCGGCGTGTATCGAATCCGCAACTTGCGTGATTACGCCTGGTTGCGCAGCAGTCGCGCGACTGCATCCTGCAGGCGGGCGGTAATCTCGGTCTCGCTCACCTCCGGCGCAAACCGCAACGGTTCTCCCACGCGCACCTCGATCCTGCCTGAGCGGAACCAGCGCCGCTCTCTCGTCTTTAACTCACCCAGCCCGCGAATCGCCACCGGCAGCACGGCCGCGCCGGACTGCCTGGTCAGCAGGCCAATGCCGGACCGGAACCGCGCCAGCTCTCCCGTGGCGGATCGCGTTCCCTCTGGGAACACCAGCACGTGGAAGCCCCGGTCCATGGCCTCGCCCGCATGCGCAAAGCTGCGCTGAAAGTCCTTCTTCTTCGGCAGCGGAAACACGTTGAACAGCGCCGTTACCAGTACGTATGCCAGCGGCCCCATCAGCATCCACCGGCGCTGGCCCGGACGCCGGTCCGGATTGCGAAAATGCCGGAAGTCCTCCAACATCTCGCCGGACATTGCCGCCGCAATCCTTCTGCGCATCCATCCCGGCAGCGCGTACTCCACCAGCGGGCCGTCGTAGGCCGTGACGTGATTGCAGATGATCAGCATCGGCTCGCGGTCGGCCAGCACTGACGCGCGCGTCACCGTGGGTTGCGCGAGCAACCAGACCAGCGGCTGGGCTACGGCCTCAGTGAACGCCACTCGCAGCCACGTCACCGGCCTCCACCACGGCCATCGCGGATAGAGATACGTAGCTCGCTCGTCGGCGGCGGCTGGCGTGGTTGTCGTCTGCCTGCGGGCTGGCTCGGACGTTTGCGACGGCGCTGGCCCGGCGGGGCTCTCAGCGCGCGCGCGCGGTTCATTTCCGGCCGGACCGCTGCCGGCAGATTCGGCGCTCCGGGCCGCCGTCTTCTTCGCAGGCGGGCCACCTGCCGCTTCGCCGCCTGCCAGTCTTCGCAACTCGCCCAGGGTCTCTACCCGGTCCACGGCGCCGTTGTCCGGCAACTCGCCCAGCCGCTCTTCCAGCGCCGCCGCCAGTTGCACCCGGCCCAGACTGTCCAGGTGGAGGTCCTCGGCCAGGCGCAGCTCGTCACCCAGGCCAGCCGGGATCTCGCCGGTAATTCCGGCAATCAGCTCCAGCAGCCAGTCGCCGCCCGCGGTCACGCCCTTGCCTTCCGCGGCTGCCTGCATCTTTGCCAGCCGGGCCTCCACCGCCTTGCGCCGAACCTTGCACGTCGAGGTTCTGGGCAAATCCGGTTCCGGCCACAGCATCCATCGCCGTACACGCTGGAACTCTGCCAGGCGCGTATTGGCCTGCTCCACCGCCTTTGCTGCCTGGGCCTCGGCGCCGCGCACGGCCAGCACTGCGCATGGCTCCGGGCCGTTCAGCGTCTGCATGGCCACCACGGCGCAGGCGGCCACGCCCGGCTCCTGCTCCAGAGCGGCTTCCAGATCCTCCGGGTGAATGTTCACCCCTGCCGCGGTCACAATCGTTTCGCTCTTGCGGCCCAGAAAGCGCAGCTCGCCCGTCTCCTGCCGCTCCGCCAGATCGCCGGTTGCCAGCCACTCTTCCTCGCGCTGCCGCAGTTCGCCGCCGCTCCAGGTTGCGTTGGAGATCATCGGCCCCTTGACCAGCACCTCGCCGTCCGGGCCAATCCGTACCTCGCGCCCCGGCAGCGGCTTTCCAATGGTTCCCCGCGCCACGTGAAAGGGATGGTTCAGGGTGATCAGCGCCGTTGTCTCCGTCATGCCGTAGCCCTGCACCAGCACAAAGCCCAGCGCGTTCCAGAACTGCTCCAGCGGCCCGGCCAGCGCGCCGCCGCCGGAGATCAAAGCCCAGAACTTCAGTCCAAATGCCCGGTGTATATCGCGGAAGACCCACCAGCGCTTCCACGCATTCATCCCCCTGGCGGCGGCAACCCGCTCCGGCAGCCCCGGCAGTGTCGCTTCCAGGTGAGCCTTCAGCATCGCCATCACGCGCGGCACGGCCGCCAGCACACTGATGCGCTCGCGGCGAATGGTGTCCAGCAGGCGCGCCGCCGCCAGCCTGCTTTCAAAGTGCACCTCCGCGGCAAAGATGGCCGGAACCCACAGCCCCATCGTCTGGCCGAAGACATGGCTCAACGGCAGGGTGTGCAGAAAGCGCAGCGGATGCACCAGCCGTTCATAGCGCATGTACGGCCGCGCGCCGTCTTCAACGGGCCCCATGCTGGCCAGCACATTGCCGTGCGTGTGCACAATGCCCTTCGGCTCGCCCGTGGTGCCGGAGGTGAAAAGGATCTGCAGCGGCGTTTCGCGACTGAGCCCTGCCACCGGTGCGGCTTCTTCCACGGGCAGGTGAGCCGCCCAATCCTCGAAGGCCAGCTTTGCCCACTTTTCCGGCAACTGCCGCAGCAGCAGGGCGTCGCCCACCACCAGCTTCGGCTTCACGTCCGCTGCCACGCGCGCTGCGAACTCCGCGCTGCCGTAGGCGTCCAGCGGAACCGCCAGCACCCCCCGGAGCATCATTCCAAAGAAGGCAGCCACCCACTCGGCGCTGTTCTCGGCCCATAGCACCACGCGGTCGCCGGGGCCGATATCCCGCGCCCGCAGCAGCGCCGCAAAGCGCCCCGCCAGCCGGGCCAGCTCCGCATAGGTGGTTGCCCGCCGCCGGATTCCCCGGTAGCGAACCACGGCGACCCCGTGCCCAAACCGTCGAAAGTCGTCCAGCAGCGTCGCCAGATGTTCCCGCATTGCACCCAAATACTACCAGCGCAAGGCTCTATCCATGGGGAAGCCGCAGCCCGGTGCGCCGGTCGCCGGTGCTTCCTTGCCATGCGGACCTTGCGCGGCGGCTTTTCGCTTCCTCTTCGCTACCCTGCGGCGCTATCCTCAAAGGGCCAGCATGTCCCAGTCTGCACCCCAGCCCGACGCCCTGACGAGCAGCGATCCCTTCGCCTGCTTCCATCCCGTCACGGCGGAGTGGTTCCGCGCCGTCTTTGACGCGCCCACCGCCCCGCAGCGTCTCGGCTGGCCGGTCATCGCGCGCGGCGAGAGCGCCCTCATCCTTGCCCCCACCGGCACGGGCAAGACGCTCACCGCCTTTCTCTGGTGCCTGGACCGGCTGATGCTCCACGACCCGCCGCCCGCCAAAGCGCGGCCCGGCTGCCGCATCGTCTATGTCTCGCCGCTCAAGGCTCTGGCGGTGGACGTCGAACGGAATCTGCGCTCGCCGCTGGCCGGCATCGCCAATATGGCCCGCCGGCGCGGCGTGGCCTTCCACGACCCGCTCATCAGCGTCCGCACCGGCGACACGCCCCAGCGGGAGCGCGCCCGCTTCCGCCGCCAGCCCGCCGACATCCTTATCACCACGCCGGAGTCGCTCTACCTGCTGCTTACGTCGCAGGCCGCCGACGCCCTGCGCTCGGTGGACACGGTCATCGTGGACGAGATCCACTCGCTGGTTCCCACCAAGCGCGGAGCCCACCTTGCCCTCTCGCTGGAGCGCCTGCAGGCAATCACAAAGAAGCCTCTGCAGCGCATTGGGCTCTCTGCCACGCAGCGTCCGCTGGAAGAGGTTGCGCGTTTCCTCGGGGGTGTGGAAATCCCGGCAGTATCTCCAGTGGACCGGCAAGCAACTGGCGAAGATTCAGCAGTGAAGCCGAAAAATCTCGAATTCACTTCCGATGTGCAAAATCAGTCGGCAACCTCTTTGCCGAAGGGCGGCGCTGACACGCTATTCCGGGAGATTCCGTACCGAGCCGCCGATCCCTGGGCCGCAGATGCAGCCGACTCTTCTGCGCTTCGCTATCGTCCGGTCACGATAGTTAATGCAAGCTATGCCAAGCAGTTAAGGTTGAGAATTGAAGTTCCAGTTGAAGATATGGCCCGGCTGAACGCGATGGAGGAGATCCCCTCCGGACCGGCCTCGCAGGTGCCGCGGCGCGTCTCCATCTGGAATGCCATCCATCCCCGGCTGCTGGAGCTGATCCGCGAGCGCAACTCGACCATCCTGTTCGTCAACAGCCGCCAGGTTGCCGAGCGCCTGGCCGGGGCTCTGAACGACCTTGCCGGGGAGCCCATCGCGCGTGCCCATCATGGGTCACTGGCCGCCGCCCAGCGATCCGTGATTGAGGAGCAGTTGAAGGCCGGCCAGATCAGGGCGCTCTGCGCCACCTCGACACTTGAGCTGGGCATCGACATGGGCGCCGTGGATCTCGTGATCCAGATCGAGGCGCCGCCTTCAGTGGCCAGCGGCATGCAGCGCATTGGCCGCGCCGGGCACTCGGTGGATGCCGTCAGCGAGGGCGTGCTCTTCCCCAAGTACCGGGCCGACCTGGTGGCCTGCGCCGCCGTCACCCGGGCGATGCACGAGGGCCACATTGAGTCGACCCGCTTTCCGCGCAATCCGCTGGACGTGCTCGCCCAGCAGATGGTCGCCATCGTCGCCCACCCGCCCGGCGCCGCCAAGCCAAAGCGCACGCGCTCTGCGGGTACCCCGAGCCTTGCGTTTGAGGCACAGGCAAGCACCGAGGGGGATCCGGACCTGAAGCCCGAGGTCTCTGTCGATTTTCTCTACGACATGGTCCGGCGGGCGGCCCCGTTCGGCAGCCTGACCCGCACGTCATTTGAGGGCGTACTGGACCTGCTGAGCGGCCGCTACCCCTCCGACGAGTTTGCCGAGCTGCGCCCGAGGCTTACCTGGGACCGCATCCTCAACGTGGTCAGCGCACGGGACGGAGCCGCCCGGCTCGCCATTCTGAACGCCGGCACCATCCCCGACCGTGGCCTCTACGGCGTCTTTCTGGCCCACACGGAGGGCAAGTCGGTCCGCGTGGGCGAGCTGGACGAGGAGATGGTCTTTGAGTCGCACCCCAACGAGACGTTCATCCTCGGCGCCTCCACCTGGCGCATTGAGGACATCACCCACGACCGCGTTCTGGTGGTGCCCGCTCCCGGCGAGCCCGGCAAGATGCCCTTCTGGAAGGGCGACGGGCCCGGCCGCCCGCTGGAGTTCGGCCGGCGCATCGGCGCCCTCGTCCGCGAGCTGCGCGCTTTGCCCAAGCCCGCCGCGCTCACCCGCCTGGTGGCCGAGCACGATCTGGACCCCAATGCGGCGGAGAATCTTCTGCAGTTCCTCGCGGATCAGGCTGAGGCCACCGGCGCTGTTCCGGACGACCGAACCATCGTGATCGAGCGCTGCCGCGACGAGCTGGGAGACTGGCGCGTCTGCGTCCTTACCCCGTTCGGCAGCCGCATCCATATTCCGTGGGCCATGGCGGTCAGCGCGCGCATCCGGGCCACGGGCGGCCCGGAGGTGGAGACCCTGTGGGGCGATGACGGCTTTGTGCTGCGCTTTCCGGATACGGACGAGCCTCCTGACTCGGACTGGTTCCTGGTGGAGTCGGCGGAGGCCATGCAGCTTGTGCTGCGCCAGCTTGGCTCCACCGCGCTGTTTGCCGGGCGGTTCCGCGAGGCGGCGGGCCGGGCGCTGCTGCTGCCGCGCCGCAGGGCCGACCAGCGTTCGCCGCTGTGGCAGCTTCGCAAGCGGTCGTATGACTTGCTGAGCGTGGCCTCGCGCTATCCCTCTTTCCCGCTTCTGCTGGAGGCCTATCGCGAGTGCCTGCGCGACGTGTTTGACATGCCCGCGCTGCTGGAGACGCTGCGCGCAATTGAGCAGCGCCAGCTTCGCGTGCATGTGGTGGAGACGCGCACGCCCTCGCCCTTTGCCTCGTCGCTGCTGTTCAGCTACGTGGCCAACTTCCTCTACGATGGCGATGCGCCGCTGGCCGAGCGCCGCGCCCAGGCTCTCACCATCGATCAGGACCAGCTTCGCGAGCTGCTGGGCGAGGCCGACCTGCGCGAGCTGCTGGATGCTGACGCCATTGCCGAGGTGGAGGAGGCCGCCCAGTGCCTTGCTGAAACCCATCGAGCGCGCACGCCGGACGGCATCCACGACCTCTGCCTGCGTCTCGGCGACCTGTCGCGTGCCGAGCTGGAGCGCCGCGTTGCCTCGCCGGAGCTGCTGCCGCATGTGGACCGGCTTCTGCGCTCGCGGCGCCTGCTGGAGCTGCGCATCGCCGGGGAAAAGCGCCTGATCGCCGCGGAAGACGCCGCCCGCTATCGGGATGCGCTCGGCATCCCGCTGCCTCCCGGGCTGCCCGCGGCCCTGCTGGAGCCGGTGGCGCAGCCGGTGCTGGAACTGGTTCGGCGCTATGCCCGCACGCGTGGGCCGTTTGTGCTGCGCGAGCCTGCGGAGCGCTTTGCCCTGGACGCCACGGTGGTGGAGAGCGCCCTGCATCATCTTGCCCAGGAGGGGCGCATCCTCGAAGGCGGCTTTCGCCCCGGCGGGCTACACCGCGAGTGGTGCGATGCGGAGATTCTTCGCCAGATCCGCCGCAAATCGCTCGCCCGGCTGCGTCGCGAGGTTGAGCCGGTGGAGCAGCGCACGCTGGCGCGTTTCCTCACGCACTGGCAGGGGTTGCTCGCGCCGCGCCGCAGCCACGCGCAGCTGGACGCGCTGCTTGACGTGATTGAGAACCTGCAGGGCGCGCCCGTTGCGGCGTCGCTGCTGGAGGCGGCCATTCTGCCGGCGCGCATTGCGGACTACGAACCGGCCAGCCTCGACACGCTCTTTGCTGCGGGCGAGGTTGCCTGGACCGGCGTGGAGCCGCTGGGCGAGCGGGACGGGCGGATCGCTCTCTTTCTGGCCGACAAGCTTCCGCTGCTTGCGCAGCAGCGCCCGCTGGCAGAGCCTCTCAGCGAGCGCGAAGAGAAGCTGCTCGCCGTGCTGGAGTCTACCGGGGCCAGCTTCTTCGATCCGCTCCACCAGGCCGTGGGCGGCGGCTATCCCGGCGAGTCCATTGACGCGCTGTGGAGCCTGGTCTGGCGCGGCCTTGTCACGAACGACTCGCTGCACGCCCTGCGCGCGTATACCGCACGGCCTGAGAGCAGCCGCGCTCCGCGCCGCATGCACTCGGGCGCGGCCTTCCGCTCGCGGCGCACCACGCCGCCCAACGCGCAGGGCCGCTGGTCGTTGCTGCCCGGCCGCATGCAGAAGGGAAGCGCCGATGTGCCCAGCCGAACCGAGGCCAGCCATGCCCTGGCATTGCAGCTCCTCAGCCGCTACGGAGTGCTGACCCGCGAGTCGGTTGCGGCGGAGAACATTCCCGGCGGATTCTCCGCCGTTTACGATGTGCTGAAAGCGCTGGAAGAGAGCGGGCGGATTCGGCGCGGCTACTTTGTCGCGGGCCTTGGAGCCACCCAGTTCGCCCTGCCCGCCGCCGTGGATCTTCTGCGCCAGCTGCGCAACGAGCCGCCCGTGGAAAAGCCCGAGTTTGTGCAACTGGCCGCCACCGATCCCGCCAATCCCTACGGCTCCGTTTTGCGCTGGCCCGACCTGCCGCCCATGGACGACGACTCCGAGACAGCGCCGCGCATACTGACCCGCGCCGCGTATGCGCAGGTCATTCTGCGCAACGGGGAACTGGTGGCCTGGCTGCGCCGCAACAATCCCCACCTGCTCGTCTTTTTGCCGGCGGAGGAGCCGGAGCGATCCCACGTTGCCGCCGGACTGGCGCACTTTCTGTGCGCCCGCGGTCAGGAGCGCATGCGGCGCGGCGGACACAACGGCGTGCTCATCACCACCGTCAACGGGCAGCCCGTGGCCGCGCATCCCATGGCCCGCTATCTCATGGATGCGGGCTTCTACACCGGTCCGCTTGGCATGCATCTGCGCCGCATTCCGCTCGCCATCACGCGCGCCGAGTCCCAACCCGAGGAGCTGCAGTAGCCATGCCGGAAGGGGACACCATCTTTCGCACGGCGCGTGCCCTGGGCCGTGCTCTCGTCGGCAGGCCCATCACCGGCTTCCGGTCCACGTATCCCTTGCTGACGCGCTTTCACGACGACGCTCCGCTGACCGGCCGCATGGTGGAGCGCGTGGAGTCGCGCGGCAAGTGGCTGCTGATTCATTTTTCCGGCGAGGCCACGCTGGCCACGCACATGCTGATGAGCGGCGCATGGCACATCTACCGCCCCGGCGAGCGCTGGCAAAAGCCCGCCAGCCAGATGCGTATCCTGCTGCAGAATGCGGATTTCGAGGCTGTCGGCTTTTACGTGCCGGTTGCGCACATGCACACCGCGCAGTCGCTTGCGCGCGACCGCCGCATTCCGCGTTCGAGGCTGGACCTGCTCAGCCCGGACTTCGATGCGCAGGCTGCCGTGGAGCGTGTGCTTGCGCATTCCGGCGAAGAGATCGGCGATGTGCTGCTGCATCAGGAGGTGATGGCGGGCGTGGGCAATGTCTTCAAGTCCGAGGTCTGCTTCCTTGCCGGCCTGCATCCCTTTCGCCGGGTGGCCACGCTGGTGCGCCCGCAGGTGGACGAGGTGGTTGCGCTGGCACGGCGCCTGCTCGCCGCCAATGTGCTGGAGGACTCCGGCGACGCCATCGTCACCTTTCGTGGACTGCATCGCCGCACCACGCATGAGTCCGATCCCGCGGCAAGCCTGTGGGTCTATGGCCGGCAGGGGCAGCCGTGCCGCCGCTGCGCGCAGCCCATACGCCGCCGCCTGCAGGGGCCGGACGCACGCGTCACCTTCTGGTGCGCGCGCTGCCAGCCCATGCCGGATGGCTTGGATGTGGAGGGTTGAGGCGGGCTAGTTGCTCTTGCCCAGTCCGAAGAGCTTCTGCAGCAGGTTGCGGTGATCCGCCGGATGATCGCAGGTATCCATGGGCGCGGTGCCGGAGAGGAACGCCGCCGGATACGATTCCGGGCAGGCATCATCGCTGAGCAGGTTGGTCACCTTGTCCAGTTGCACTACATCCACGCCGTCCGGCGGGGTAAAGTCGTGCGTGTCAGAGTACTGCGGCAGTTCCACGGCCTTCTTCATGAACTCGGCCCAGATGGGCGCGGCTGCGTGGGCGCCTTCGAGCTTCACGTCGGTGTAGTCGTCGTTGCCCACCCACACAATGCAGAGCAGGTTGCTGGTGAAGCCCGCAAACCAGGCGTCGTGGCTGGTGCCCGTCTTGCCCGCCGCCGGGGCATAGAAGCCCATGTTGCGCACACCCGCGCCGGTGCCCTCGCCGCGCAGCACGTTTTCCATCATGACCGTGGTCAGGAAGGCTACGCGCGCGTCCAGCACCTGCTTGGAGGCCGGCGTAAAGTCATCAATCACGTCGCCGGAGGGCGTGCGAATGCTGGCCAGCATCCACGGGTCAAGATGCAGGCCGTTGTTGGCAAACACGGTATACGCCCCTGCCATATCGAGCGGAGTCGCATCGTAGGACCCGATCGCCACGGCCGGCGTGCCGCGCGCGCTCTTGATACCCGCATCACGCGCCAGCGCCGCCACGCGATCAAAGCCCACCATGGCGGCCAGCCCGATGGTGGCATTGTTCAGCGAGCGCTGCAGCGCGTAGCTCGCCGTCACTTCGTCGTGATACTCGCCGTGGTAGTTGCGCGGCGTGTACTGCTGGTTGCCCACTTCGTATGTCGTCTGCTCGTCGCTCAGCATGGTCAGCGGCGAGAAGAGCTTGTTCTGCCCCGGCAGCATGGTGCCTTCCACCGCGGTTGCAAACGCCGTGGCATACACAAACGGCTTGAAGATGGAGCCCGTGGGCCGCTTGGCCACCGCATGATTCAACTGCGACGCGCCGTAGTTGCGTCCGCCCACCAGCGCCAGCACCTGCCCGGTGTGCGGATTGAGCGCCACCAGTGCCACCTGCGGATAGATGTACGGCTTGCCTAGTTTCCTGTCGCGCGCGTGCAGCCTGTCCACCTGCGCGTCAATCGAGGGCATCGTGGAGTCCACGGCGGCCGTTGCAGCGCGTTGCAGGTCAGGATCAAGCGACGTGTAGATGCGCAGCCCCTCGCGATTGAAGTCGCGGTCGCCCAGCTTCTGCACCAACTGGTCGCGCACCAGGTCCACAAAGTACGGAGCCTCGCTGGCGTCCACGCTGCCCGGCACCAGGTGCAGCGGCTCGGCCTTGGCCCGCTCGGCCTGGTCCTTGGTAATCGCGCCCGTCTCCACCATCGAGTCGAGCACCACGTTGCGCCGTTCCATGGCGCGCTCCGGGTGACGGAACGGGCTGAGCCGGTTCGGGCTCTGAATGATTCCGGCCAGCAGCGCGCACTCCGGCAGATTCAACTGCCGCACATCCTTGCCAAAGTAGGCCTGCGCCGCTTCGCCAAATCCATCAATCGAGAAGCTGCCGCGCTGTCCCAGGTTGATCTCGTTGGCGTACATCTCAAAGATCTGCTGCTTGCTGAAGCGATGCTCCAGTTGAAACGTAATGACGATCTCGATCAGCTTGCGCTTGATGCGCCGCTCCGGCGTGAGAAAGAATCCGCGCGCCAGCTGCATGGTCAGCGTTGAGCCGCCCTCTACAAAGTGATGGCCCGGCGTGAGGTCGTTGCGCAGCGCGCCCAGAATACGGATGTAGTCCACGCCGCCGTGGTCAAAGAAGCGCCTGTCCTCAATGGCCACCACGGCGTGTACCAGATTCTGCGGCAGCTCGTCGTAGGTCACCAGGCGGCGCTTGGTGCGGTTGGCATCCTCGCTGAGGCCGGTAATCAGGAGCGGCTCCAGCTCATAGCTGGCCAGCGCCTGTCCACGGTCGTCTGTAATGGAACCGACCACACCGTTGCTGATGTGGATGGTTGCCGCATCCTGCGAGTGGTAAGACTGCGGTCCCGGCCGTACCGTGATGCTCTCCGCATCCTGGCTGAAGGTGCCCAGCGGCGATGCGCTGGCGGCTCCGTCTGTTGTGTATCCCGCCTCGCGCAGCTCATTTGCAATCAGCCGGATGCCCAGCTTCTGCCCCGGACGAACCTCGCGCGGAGCCGCGTAGATCTTGGCGGTGTTGGCAAACAGCGGCTGCGTGAGCCGCGCATGCACAATGCCCTGGTACTTGATGTAGTAATAGCCCAGAATGCCGAACATGAACAGACCGGCTGCCACTACGCAGAGCAGCGCAACCAGCAACAGCTGATTGCGCCATGCGTGTTTTCCCGTGGGTCGTGCCAGTCGTATCTTTAACGCCATCCCTGCTCCTTTGGTTCTGTCGCGTTTGCCGTGCTCTTAGGCGTCCACCGCGGTCAGCAGCGCATCTTCCTCGACGCGGCTCTTCACGTGCGTCACCACGTCGTGCACGGCAACGTCTACGCTGCTTGCCCTTGAGCGGGTTACCACTTCCACCACGCCGCTCGCTGCCTTCTTGCCTACGTTGATGCGGTAGGGAATGCCCACCAGATCGGCATCCTTGAATTTCACGCCCGCGCGCTCATCGCGGTCATCCAGCAGAACGTCAAGCCCGGCAGCTTCCAGCTCCGCCGCCAGCTTTTCGCCGGTCTCGCGCAACGTCGCATCGGCCACGTTGGTGACGGTGACGACGACGGTGAACGGCGCAATCGACGCCGGCAGCCAGAAGCCGTTCGTGTCGTTCGACTGCTCGATGGCCGCCGTGAGAATGCGCTCGATGCCAATGCCGTAGCTGCCCATGATCGGCGTAACTTCCTTGCCGTTGGGGTCAAGCACGCGCGCGCCCATGCTCTCAGAGTACTTGTAGCCGAGCTTGAAGATATGGCCCACTTCCACGGCCTTGCCCACGACGAGTGTGCCCGCGCAGCCGTCCGTTGGGCACGCTTCGCCCTCGTTCACGCAGCGGATATCCGCCAGCAGCGTCCACGTAAAGTCGCGCCCCGGCGCCACGTTGCGCAGGTGATAGTCGGCCTTGTTGGCGCCTGCCACCAGGTTCCTGCGGCCCTGCAGAGACAAGTCCACCAC
The DNA here is from genome assembly GCA_021781495.1 of Acidobacteriota bacterium. Taxonomy (GTDB): domain Bacteria; phylum Acidobacteriota; class Terriglobia; order Terriglobales; family Acidobacteriaceae; genus Telmatobacter. The sequence continues at coordinate 36,794 of JAJXWS010000028.1, forward strand.
CACCGTCAGCCCATCGCCCAGCGGCTTGGCGTCATGCTTCAGGCCGACCGGCCCAAGATATCCCGCCGGCCCGTCCAGATACTGCGCCAGTTCTTCGCCCTGCATCGTACGCAGCTCGGCCGCGCCGACCGCGCCCATCAGCTTGGTTTCGTTCACCTGGTGGTCGCCGCGCAGGAAGGCCGCCACGCCGTGCCACGAATCCTTCTCGCCAGCGGCTCCGCGCTTCAGCGCCATGTAGGCCACGCACTTGATGTCGCTTGCCGGGGAGATCTGGAAGAACGCCGCCACGTCGGCAATGGCCGCGCAGCCCGGCGTGTGCACCAGCTCCGGCGTGCCGTCGCCCGTCGGCTCCATCTCGGTTACCGGCTCCAGCCGCGAGATGGCCTTCTCCGTGTTGGCCGCGTAGCCGCACTTGGGGCAGCTCGCAATCAGGTCCTCGCCCGCGTCGGTATACACCATGAACTCCTGCGACTGCGAGCCGCCCATGGCGCCGGAGTCGGCCTCAACGGCGACGAACTTCAGCCCGCAGCGCGTAAAGATCCGGCGATAGACTGCGTCGTGCAGGTCAAAGCTCTTGTCCAGCCCGGCCTTGTCGATGTCGAACGAGTACGAGTCCTTCATGGTGAACTGCCGCACGCGCAGCAAGCCCGACTTCGGCCTTGGCTCATCGCGATACTTGGTCTGAATCTGGTACCAGATCTGCGGCAGCTGCTTGTAGCTGCGCAGCTCGTTGCGTGCAATCGCCGTCATGATCTCTTCGTGCGTCATGCCCAGGCACAGGTCCGCGCCCTTGCGGTCCTTCAGCCGGAACATGTTGTCGCCCATGCCCGTCCAGCGTCCGCTCTGCTCCCACGGCTCGCGCGGCAGGATGCCCGGCAGATAAAACTCCTGCGCAATCTGGTCCATCTCCTCGCGCACAATGCCGATGATCTTGTTCAGCGACCGCTGCCCGAGAAAGAGATAGTTGTAGATGCCCGCGCCGAGCTGGCGAATGTAGCCGGCGCGCAGCAAAAACTTGTGACTGGCCACTTCGGCGTCCGCCGGGGCCTCGCGAAGAGTGGGAACAAAGAGCTTCGACCAACGATGCATAAAAGGATGTGCAAACTTTCCCGTCCGCTCAGGCGAACGCAAGAACAAATTCAGATCACTTTTATTCTAAATGTCCTGAGGATGAACAGGCACCAGACCGACGGGAGACGACCGGGCAATGCGTGTCCCGGGTCGCACTTTGAGACCCGGTGAATCCAATGCTTCGATCCTGGCGCTCAAATCATCGCCACGCGCCACGGGCCGTGCAGGTGCACCACGCCTTCCACGTGGTGCAGCAGTCGATGGCAGTTTCAGCCTACTGGTTGGGCAAGGCGGGGTAAAGGCCATGCACGAAAGGTTATCCACGGTCCGATGCAGGAGCTGGAAGCCGGGATGCTTGTGTCCGCGCTATCGTCCGTAGCGGCCCAGCAGCTCTGCATGCGCCAGGATGTGCCCTTCCATCGCGCGTTCCAGCTGGTTGCGGGTGGTCCCCGGCGGAAGCTGAAGCGCGGTGTCCAGCGCAAACAGCTCAAACACGTAGCGATGCACGGAGCGCCCCGGCGGGCAGGGGCCGCCGTATCCGATCCGGCCAAAGTCATTGCGCCCCTGGTGCGAGCCGTCGGCCAGCCGGTCCTGCCTGGGAACCGCTGCCGCAAGCCCGCGCATCCCTGACGGCACGTTGTACAGCACCCAGTGGACCCAGGTTCCCGCAGGGGCATCCGGATCCGTCACCAGCAGTGCCAGCGTGCGCGTTCCCGCCGGCGGCTGTGTCCACGTCAGTTCCGGAGACCGGTCCGCCCCGTCGCACGTAAAGTCCTTCGGTATCCGGCCATTCACAAAGCTCGGAGTGCTCAGTTCCATCCGGGTCCTCCCTGCGGCTCGCGCCGCCGCGTCGTGTGCGTGACAGCCCGCCAGCGCGGTTGCGCCGGCCAGGGCCAGCAACGCCCCGCCGAGCGCCAGCCATGCCAGGCCGGTCGCCTTCTGTTGTGACCTCCGTTGGGGATGGAAAGCAGTTCGCATAAGCCATATCCGTGCGCCGCCCGGCGGCTGCGCCGGGCTTTCAACCGCAACATTATGGCCCCATTTCGTTCGCGATGGCACGCGCCGGGGCAGGAATTTGCAGCTACTTCTTCGGGCGCACAATCTCCACGCGGTCCCGGGTATGCACCCAGGTATTGCCCGCCATGCGGCCCACGGCGTCCAGCCCGGTGGCATCCACGCGGAAGTCGTCCAGAATTTCGCCGCGAATGTGGAAGCGCACCACCTCGCCCAGCACGATCACGCCGGAGCCCGCGACGCG
>JAJXWS010000029.1 GCA_021781495.1 Acidobacteriota bacterium
GTCCTCCACGACGGCGGCCATCTCGCGCTCGGGGCCAACCGTGGCCCGTCCGTCGCCGCCGCCGGCCAGCTCATCGCCCGCTACCGCGCCACCCACGCCTTTGTCCCGCTCGACGCGTGGACCTCGCACGCCTGACCGGCCTTCGCACCGTCTGCCTCTGCCGCTCCGTCAGCCCGCCTTCACCGCCGCAAATGCCTCCCGCGCCGCGGCAATGGTCGCCTGCACCTCGGCCTCGCCGTGCGCCGTGCTCAGGAACGCCGCCTCAAACTGCGACGGCGGCAGCCACACGCCCCGGTCCAGCATCGCCCGATGGAAGCACCCAAACGCCGCCGTGTCGCTGGTTGTGGCCTCGTCGTAATTGCCCACCGGCCCCGGCGTAAAGAACCACGTCCACATCGCGCCCACGCGATTCAGCGTCAGCGCCACCCCGGCCTGCTGCGCCTCGGCGGCCACGCCCTCGGCCACCGCCTTTGCAGATACCTCCAGCCGCGTGTACACCTCGTCCCTGTGCTCCTGCAGATATCCAATCGTCGCCAGCCCGGCGGCCATCGCCAGCGGATTCCCGCTCAGCGTCCCCGCCTGGTACACCGGCCCCAGCGGAGCCAGCAGGTCCATATAGCGGTGCTTCCCGCCAAACACGCCCACCGGCAACCCGCCGCCCACAATCTTGCCCAGCGTCACCAGGTCCGGGTCCAGCCCGTAGCGCTCGCAGGCTCCGCCCAGCGCCACGCGAAAACCCGTCATCACCTCGTCCACAATCAGCAGTGCGCCTTCGCGCGCCGTCACCGCCCGCAGCCCTTCCAGATAGCCCGGCGCGGGCACAATGCACCCCGCGTTGCCCACCACCGGCTCCAGAATCACCGCGGCAATCGCCCCCGGATGCGCCGCAAACGCCGCCTCCACAGCGGCCAGGTCGTTATACGGCAGCGCCAGCGTCAGTTGCGCAATCTCCTCCGGCACTCCCGCCGACCCCGGAATCCCCAGCGTGGCCACGCCCGAGCCCGCCTTCACCAGCAGCCCGTCCGCGTGCCCGTGGTAGCAGCCCTCAAACTTCACCACAATCTTGCGTCCCGTGGCCGCCCGCGCCAGCCGGATGGCCGACATCGTCGCCTCCGTCCCCGAGCTCACAAAGCGCAGCTTCTCAATCGCCGGGTAGCACGCCGTCACCCGCTCCGCCAGGTCCGCCTCCGCCGCCGTTGAGGCGCCAAAGCTCGCCGAATTCCTCGCCGCTCGCTCAATCGCCTCCACCACCGGCGCAAACGCGTGCCCCAGGATCATCGGCCCCCACGAGCCAAAGTAGTCGATGTAGCGGTTGCCGTCCGCGTCCGTCAGCCACGCGCCCTCTGCCCGCTCCACAAACGGCGGAGCCCCGCCCACCGCGCGAAACGCCCGCACCGGCGAGTTCACCCCGCCGGGAAAGTAGCGCTCGGCGCGCTGTTGAAGAGCCTGCGAACGAAGATGCGTGGGAGCTTGCCTGGAAGTACTCATCGTGCGTCCAGTATAGAAGCCGCCCGCCGCCGTCGCAGCCGCCTGAATCCCCGCCCCGCCTTCCGGCATCCGGTTTCGTGTGGGCCAACTCGAACAACTCGGCGACCGCCTGCTCGTCCTCTACGACGGCCACTGCGTCCTCTGCAACCGCTCCGTCCGCTGGCTGCTGCGCCGCGACCGCCACGATCGTCTCCGCTTTGCGCCCGCGCAGTCCGCTGCCGTGGCGCCGCTGCTTGCCCAGTGCGGCTTTGACCCGGCCACCGCCCCCTCCAGTCCCTCAAGTCCCTTCAGTCCAGATACCATCCTCGTCCTGCGCCATCCCGGCGCACCGGCGCAGACCCTGCTCACCCGCTCCTCCGCCGCCGTAGCCCTCCTCGCCGAGCTGCCCCGTCCCTGGCCTGCCGTCGCCGCGCTCCTCCGCATGGTGCCCCGGCCCCTTAGCGACCTCGGCTACCGCATCGTTGCCCGCTGCCGCTACCGCCTCTGGGGCCGCCTGCCCGTCTGCCCCCTGCCCTCGCCCCAGGAGCAGCCCCACTTTCTGTCCAGCGCGGCCATTCCGCCCGATTCCTGTTAAAATCGACCTTTCCGGCCTCGCGTTCCGGCGTATACTCCATCCGCAGAAAGCCCGCATTGTGCCTGACGAATCCAAATCCAAATCCGTAACTTACGCCGACGCAGGGGTGGACATCTCCGGCGGCGACCGAGCCAAGGAACGCATCAAGTACCTGGCGCAGAAGACCTTCAATCGCAACGTCCTCGGCGGCATCGGCGGCTTCGGCGCCCTCTTCCGCCTGGACATGCAGCGCTGGAAGAATCCCATCCTCGTCAGCTCGGCCGACGGCGTTGGCACCAAGCTCAAGGTGGCCTTCCAGCTCGGCGTCCACCACACCGTCGGCGCCGACCTCGTCAACCACTGCGTCAACGACATCGCCGTGCAGGGTGCCACGCCCCTCTTCTTCCTCGACTATTTCGCCAGCGGCAGGCTCGAATCCAGCATCACCGAGTCCGTGGTCACCGGCCTCGCCGAGGCCTGCAAGGCCAACGGCTGCGCCCTCATCGGCGGTGAAACCGCCCAGATGCCCGGCTTCTACGCCGACGGCGAGTACGACCTGGCCGGCTTCATCGTCGGCGCCGTCGACCGCGACAAGATGGTCACCGGCGCAGACATCAAGCCCGGCGACGTCCTCATCGGACTGCCCTCCACCGGCCTGCACACCAACGGCTACTCGCTGGCCCGCAAGCTCTTCTTTGACGTCGCCGGCTACAAGCCCACGCAGTACGTCACTGCCATCAAGGAGAAGGCCGGCGCGGCTCTCATGAAGACCCACCGCAGCTACCTCCACGTGATTCAAAAGCTGGTGGCCGCGGGCCTCACCACCGGCATGGCGCACATCACCGGCGGCGGAATCACGGAGAATCTGCCCCGCATCCTGCCCAAAAACACCGCCGCGCACATCGAGCTCGGCTCCTGGCCCGTGCTGCCCATCTTCGAGCACCTCCGCGCGCTCGGCCAGGTCTCGCAGGACGAGATGATGCGCACCTTCAACATGGGCATCGGCCTCATCGCCGCCATCCCGGCCGCCAGGTTCACGCGCGCCAAAAACCTCCTCGACCGCGCCGAAGAAAAGTTCTACGTCATCGGCCGCGTCGCCAAGGGCGACCGCCGGGTGCACTACACATGAGCACTGCCAGTCCCGTCTCTCGCAAGCCGCTTCGCCTGGGCGTCCTCATCTCCGGCCGCGGCTCCAACATGATCGCCATCGCCAACAGCATCCGCGAGGGCCGTCTTCCCGGCGTTGAGATCGCCGTCGTCATCTCCAACACCGGCTCCGCCTGCGGCCTTGCCGTCTGCCAGGAGCTTGGCCTGCCCACCGCCGTCCTTGTCTCCAAAGGCCGCCCCCGCGCCGAGCACGACGCCGACGTGGTCGCCTGCCTCCGCCGGCACAACGTGGACCTCGTCGTGCTCGCCGGTTACATGCGGCTGCTCTCGCCCGAATTCATCGCGGCCTACCCCAACCGCATCGTCAACATCCATCCCTCGCTGCTGCCTTCCTTCCCCGGCCTTGAGGCCCAGCAGCAGGCCTTCGACTACGGCGTCAAGATCGCCGGTTGCACCGTCCACTTTGTCGATGAGCACCTCGACCACGGCCCCATCATCCTCCAGCGCGCCATTCCGGTGCAGGAGACGGACGACGCCCACTCCCTCGCCACGCGCATCCTCACCGAGGAGCACATCGCCTACACAGAGGCGCTCGCCCGCGTCGCCAGCGGCGACTACGAGATCCGCGGCCGGCGCTACGTCCGCCGCGACACCCCCGCCGCACCCTGAGCGGTTGGCACGGAGTATGGGTGCCCCAGGTCTCGCTTTTGAGACCTGGGTTAACTCAAAACCCCGCCAGCAGATAGGCTCTAAGATCGTCTGGCGTCTGGCCCATCCATCCCGTCTTTTCTCCCCCAGCCACAGAATCGGGTGCCCCATTCATGACGTCCGCTCCAGCGGACGCCATGGGTGGGACTGCACGCAAAAAGCTGTCAAGCAATTTTGTTTTGGATATTTCATAAGTAATTGAAATAAATAGATTTAAATTCGCATCCCAATTGCGAAGGATTTCCGGTCAATCCGTCATCCTAGAACCATAGCCGGAAAAACACAGCGGCAGCAAAGGCCAGGCGAATCATTTCAGGGCGCCCGGCGCGGGAGCCGCTGTGTCTTCCGGCTGCAGGCTCTCCGCATCGCTCGCCGCAACCACGGCAATCTCGCGAGCGGGGAGCCGCAATCCCAAGAGTCCGCCACCGGAGGCATCGTCTACCGGCCGGACCGGAAAAGGACCCATCGTGATGGCCAACATCCTGGTAAACATCGAAAAAGGCATTGAAATCGGAGCCGAGGACGCCCTCAAGTGGCTCACCGGAGCCAACAAAGCCCTGCACGCCGCGCCGGAGGTCGTTGCGGCCCTCGCCACCCTCATCGGTGCCGTGGAAAAGCCGCTGGCGGAGGTGGCCGGCGTCGCCGAGAACCCCCTCAACATCGCCCTCGACGTGCAAACCGTCACCGACCTCAAGGCCGTCTGGCCGCAGGTCAAGGCCTTCCTCGCCACCCTGGGCATCAAGTTCTAGCCCACACACGCAGCAAGGGCCGCCCCCACCGGAGCGGCCCTCGCCCATTCCCTGCAAAAAAAAAGGAGAGACAGATGTCCGATCTACGTATTCACATCCTGCGCTTCGCCCAGAATCAGCTTGAACGTGAGCTGGCGGCGTCCGCGCAGCACGGTAATGCTGATCGTGTCGCCCGCCTGGTGCTTGTCCATGATGGCGCTGATGTCCTGCGGGTCGGTCACCTGTTGTCCGTCGATAGCCACAATCAGGTCGCCGCCCAGCATGATGGGCGTGTTGCCCACGTAGGCCTGCTCATTGCCTCCGTGCAGTCCGGCCCGCTCGGCCGCACCGCCCGGAATCACGCGCTGAATCAGCACGCCGTAGTCGGCCGCCAGGCCCATCTGTTCCGCCAGGTCCGGCCCAATCGCATACGACACAATGCCCAGCGACGGCCGCTTCACTCGTCCATAGCGGGTCAGGTCGCCCAGCACCGCCTTGGCCGTGTTGATCGGAATCGCAAACCCGATGCCCGAGCTCTGGTCCGCGCCATTCGAGGCAATCATCGTATTGATGCCAATCACCTCGCCCCGCGAGTTCAGCAGCGGTCCGCCGGAGTTGCCCGGGTTGATCGCCGCATCCGTCTGGATCGCGTCCTCAATCGGAGCGCCGTCCCCATTGCGAATCGAGCGGATAGAGCTGATGATGCCGCGCGTCATCGTTCCGCTCAGCCCAAACGGATTGCCGATCGCATACACCTTCTGTCCCACCGCCAGGTTCGACGAGTCCGACAGTGTCACCGGCTGCAGGTCCGGCGCGTCAATCTGCAGCAGAGCCAGGTCGTGCACCTTGTCCACGCCCACCACGCGCGCGTTGTAGCGCCGCTTGTTGCTCAGCGAAACCTGAATGCCGCGGTTCGCGCCCTCCACCACGTGATAGTTCGTCAGCACGTGCCCGGCCTTGTCCAGGATGAACCCCGAACCCTGCCCCTGCTGCGGCACCGCGCCATAGAAAAAGTTGAACACCAGCGTCGTCGACGTAATGTTCACCACCGAGGGCAGCACGCGCTTGTAGACGGCGATGTTGTTCAGCTCTTCGGCGTCATAGGCCGGCGCGGCCTCCGCCTCCGTCAGTTGCAGCGGAGAGCCGGAGCCATGCGCGTTCAAAAACGAAAAGCCGCTGAAGCGGGAGGGAAGATGCGTCGTCAGATACAGAAAACCAACCACCAGTACAGCAACCAGCAAAACCCGGCGAAGTTTCATGGTGTAGGAACCCAGAATCCTTCCTTACGATTGCGGCTCCCGCGCGCCGCAACCTTACAGGGAAAGCGCGCAGTCGCCTCTTCTTATTTTAATGACGCGTCCGGCCGCAAATTGTTGCTCTCTGCCTTCAGTCGCTGCCACACGGCCGCCACCTGGGCACGAAGCGCCTCTTTATCCCCATTGTTTTCTATGGCATAGTCCGCACCGGCCGCCTTGTCCGCGTCCGGCATCTGGTGGCGCAGCCGCGATCGCGCATCCACCTCTGCCGCCTCGCGTTCGCTCTCGCCCAGCCGCAGCCGGCCCACGTATCTGGCCACCTTCACCTCATCCGGAGCCGTCACCACAAGGATGCGATCAATCCGCCGTCGCCAGTCCGCCAGCACGCTTTCCTTTTCGCCGCGTGCCCGCGCGTCGCGCTGCACCTCAAAAATCAGCGCGGAAACCACCACCGCCACCGCCGAGGGGTCATGCCGAAAAATCTCGTTCATCCACCGCTGCTGTGCGTCAATCACCGCCGGATGCACAATGGCGTTCAACTCGTTCAGCCGCCCGCCGCGAAACGCAAGCTCCGCCAGCCGCGCGCGATTCAGCCGCCCGTCCGCCCCGGCTACATCCGGCCCAAACACGCGCAGAATCTCGCGGTACACCGGCTGTCCCGGTTCCATCAGCTCCCGGCCCAGCTCGTCGGCTTCAATCACATGTGCGCCCAGTTCCCGCAGATAGGCCGCAACGGTGCTCTTGCCGCTGCCCAGGCCACCCGTCAGTCCAACGCGCAACATCGGTTACAGTCCCCGTCTCATCCGCGCGGCGCGCACCGTGTTGGCCATCAGCATGGCAATCGTCAACGGACCCACTCCACCCGGCACCGGTGTATACGCGCCGGCGCGCTCAAAGGCCTTCGGATGCACGTCGCCCACAATCGTCGAGCCGCGCTTGGCAAAGGTGGCTTCGCGCTTGGCGTCGCCCGCAAAGTAGCGGTCGAATTCCTCGCGTGTGTGAATGCGGTTGATGCCCACGTCAATAATCGTGGCGCCCGGCTTCACCATCTCCGGCGTAATAAACCCCGGACGCCCGATGGCGGCCACCAGAATATCGGCCTGCCGCGTCACCTCTCCCAGGTCGCGCGTCTTGGAGTGGCAAATGGTCACGGTGGCGTTCTGGTGCAGCAGCAGCATGGCGGCGGGCTTGCCCACAATATCGCTGCGGCCCACCACCACCGCATGCTGTCCGCTGATGGCGATGTCGCTCCGCTTCAGAATCTCAAGGATGCCGGCGGGCGTGCACGGAGCCAGCGCCGGCCGGTTCGCCTGCAGGCGTCCGGCATTCACCGGATGAAATCCATCCACGTCCTTCGCCGGGTCAATGGCGTCCAGCAGCGCCTTGGCGTCCACCTGCGGGGGCAGCGGCAACTGGATCAGAATTCCGTCGATGTCCTCGCGCGCATTCAGCTTGGCTACCAGGTCCAGCATCTCCTCGGTGGTTACCGTGCTGGGCGGCGTAATCAGATCGCTGTACAGGCCCAGGTCGGCGCAACTCTGCACCTTGCTGCGAACGTAAATCTCGCTCGCCGCAACATTGCCCACCAGCACGGCGGCTAGCCCCGGACGAATGCCCTGGGCTGCCAGCAGCTTCACCTCTTCGGCAACTTCCTGCTTGATCGCTGCGGCGATAGCCGCTCCATCGAGTATCTTCGGCATCTAGCTCTCCAACCCTCCATCGTATCGCTTCAGGCCATACCCCGCAGAGTTGAACCTCGCACCGCGCAATCCGCCACGCGGCACAACACCCCATTCCTCCGGAAAGGAAGGCAGCCAAAAATGTTCGCAATCCCACACCCATCACATGTCGCGCTCGAAAAGATAACCGCGCGGATGCCATCGTGCGGCCTGCATCACGTACCCCTGTGATTTGCCGCACATACAGTCGTGATACCCCGGCGCGTACTCTTGTGCCGCTCGGAAATGATCTGAATCACACGAGGCCAATTCCTCAAGCCTCTTGGACGCAGCATCTAGGAGATTGGGTTGATGAGCGCTTTTAAGGATGTTGGACATCTATTCCGCTTCGCCGGAATATTTGTCGCCCTCTTTGTAATTTTTCTTATCGTTCGAGTCTACGTAGTCCCCAAAAGCTTCGGAGAATATGGGCATTATCGCGGAAATGCCATCACGGACATTGCCGCGAATCCCATCAAGTACGCCGGACACGAGGCCTGCGAAACCTGCCATGTGGATGTGCAGGACGTAAAGAAAAATGGCAAGCACGCGCATGTGAACTGCGAGGCCTGCCATGGTCCGTTGGCCAGGCACGCCGATGATCCCTCGTCCATGACGCCCGTCAAGCCGGATACCGCCACGCTGTGCGTGCGCTGTCACGCCGCCAGCGCGGCGCGGCCCAAGACATTCCCGCAGGTCAATGCAGAGGAGCACTCCACTGGCCTGCCCTGCCAGACCTGCCACCAGCCGCATAATCCGGCCATTGCCGCGGGAGGGACAAAATGAAGATTACCCGGCGTCAAATGCTGATTCTGTTGCCGGCGGCCGCGGTTGCCTGGGAACACGTCCTGGCCGGAACTCCGGAAAGCTCGCCGAACTACAAATTATCTGATCACTGGTGGAGCATGCTCATCGACGTTCCCAAGTGCATCGGCTGCGGCAACTGCGTGCGCGCCTGCCAGGCAGAGAACGATGTGCCCGACGGCTATTTCCGCACCTGGGTTGAGCGCTATCACGTCTCCGACGAGAACATGACCAACCCGGTCGTCATCTCGCCCAACGGCGGCAAGGATGGATTCCCGCCCGTGGCCAAGGAAGACGAAGGCAAATACTTCTTCGTGCCCAAGCTGTGCAACCACTGCGCGGACTCCCCATGCACGCAGGTCTGCCCCGTGGGCGCAACCTTTGTTACGCCCGATGGCGTTGTGCTGGTGGACCCGAAATACTGCCTGGGATGCGCCTACTGCGTGCAGGCATGCCCGTATGGATGCCGCTACATCCATCCTCAAAAGGAAGTCGCGGATAAGTGCACGCTGTGCTATCACCGCATCACCAAGGGATTGACCACGGCCTGCTGCGAAGCTTGTCCAACAGGCGCGCGTCAGCTTGTGGATCTGAAGAACCCCAACGATCCAATTCATGAATTCCTCAGAACGCATGCCGTGCAGGTGCTTAAGCCGCAGATGGCCACCGGCGCAAAGGTGTTCTACAACGAGCTGGACGGATCCGTGCGATAAGGAGACTGGGGAGCGCTATGAGCGGTGTTGAAGGCTACATTTATCCGAATGAAGTGACGCTCTACTGGAGCGTGCTGATTGTCCTCTATCCCTACATCACCGGGCTGGTGGCCGGTGCATTCATTCTCGCGTCGCTTGAGCGCGTCTTCAATGTCAGCGCCGTCAAGCCCACCTATCGGCTGGCTCTGCTCACGGCACTGTCGTTTCTCATCGTCGCTCCTCTGCCGCTGCAGTTCCACCTCGGGCATCCGGAGCGCTCGCCGGAGATGTACTTTACACCCCACAGCACTTCGGCCATGGCGATGTTCGGCTATGTCTACCTGTGGTATCTGATGGCGGTGCTCACCTTTGAAATTTGGCTCGACTATCGTCACGACATCGTGAAGATGGCGCAAAGCAGCAAAGGCCTGCTGCGCCTGGTCTACAAGGTCATGACTCTGGGCTCGTCCAACATCAGCCCGCGCGCCCTGCACGTGGACGAGAGGGTGAGCTGGGTGGTCACCCTGGTCGGCATCCCGTCGGCGTTTCTGTTGCACGGCTATGTCGGCTTTATCTTTGGCTCCATCAAGGCAAATCCGTGGTGGTCATCGCCGCTGATGCCCGTAGTCTTCATCTTTTCTGCAATGGTCTCCGGCATTGCCTGCGTCATGGTGCTGTACATGGCTGTGACCAGGCTGCGCGGCAAAACGATCGATATGCGCTGCGTCGATACCATCGCAATGTATCTCTTTTATACCTTCATCATCGATTTCAGCCTGGAAATGCTGGACCTTATTCATCGCATCTACGAAGCCGACGAATCCTTCCGTACGCTCGACTTCATGGTTCATACCAAGCTGTTCTTCTCGCAAATCGTGGTCCAGATCATTTTCGGAACCATTGTGCCTCTTATCCTGCTTGCCATCACGCAGGTCATCAAGTTGCCCGAGCTGGCGCGCAAACGCATGTATGCCGTCGCTGGGGCGCTAACGCTGGTGGGCATCTTTGCCATGCGCTGGAATGTGGTGATCGGCGGCCAACTCTTCTCCAAGAGCTTTCTGGGATACACGTCCTACAAGATCGCTTTGGTGACCAAGGAAGGGTTGCTGGTATCCATTGGACTCACGCTGCTGCCTCTGGTCATTCTATGGGTGCTGGTCAAGTTGTTGCCTCCATGGACAGACGACAAGGCTGCTGCGGGTGTTGCCGCCGACTGATGCAAGCTGCAAATTACGGGTTCGATACACCGTTGCCATGGGGTGAGGACCATGAGCGATCTTCTCGAAGATGTGGAGAAGCTGAACGCGCGCATCAGCGACCTGGAGCAGCGCGTCTACCGGTTGGAGCATCCAGCGGAAGCCGGCGAGCAGTTTGTCTCCTTCATGGAACGTCTGCCTGCGGCTGAGACGGGCGCACGGCATGCCACCATGGAAGAGGCCAGCAGCTTCTTCCCGGTAGTCGGCAAGGCCATGCTGGGTCTTGCCGGTGCTTATCTGCTGCGCGCAGTGGCCGAGTCAGGGCTGGTTTCCAGGCCACTCGTTGCCGCGGTCGCTATTGCCTATGCCATTGCATGGCTCGTGTGGGCCGCCAGGGCGAAAGCCATCGCGGGCTTCGCACGTGCCGTGTATGCGGGTGCCTCCGCGTTGATTCTCGCGCCGATGATGTGGGAGCTCTCTCTGCGCTTTCACGTGCTGTCGCCCGAACTGGTGGCAGCGGTGGTCGGCGGATATGTGCTGGTGGCAATGCTGCTGGCATGGAAGCCGAACCATGCGTCGATCCTGTGGGTGACGCAGGCAGCAGGAGCGGTGGTCGCTCTCAGTCTTCTGGTCGCCACGCATGCCATCCTGCCGTTTGTTGCTACCCTGCTGGGGATGACCGTCCTCAGCGAATACGCGGAAGCCTACAGGCGAGGGCATGGAACACGGTTGCTGGTCGCGGCCGTGACCGATGTTGCCGTATGGCTGCTCATCTTTATTTACAGCGGACCGCAGAGCGCGCGAACGGACTACCCGGCGTTGAGCATGACCGCTCTGCTCCTGCCTGCATCCCTGCTGTTTCTTATCCACGCGTCATGTGTAGTCTTTGAGACTGCTGTGCGCAGGCGAAGCATCACGATCTTTGAGACGGTACAATCCATCCTCGCCTTCCTCCTTATGATCTCCGGCGTGCTCTACTTTGGCCCGCCCGGGGCACAGACTGTCCTTGGCCTCGTCTGCTTTGTGCTTGCGGCCGCATGTTACATCGTGATGTTTGTGCTGTTTCGCCGCGCCCCCGAGCACCGCAACTTTTACATCTTTGCGGCATGGAGCGCGGCCCTTTTGCTGGCGGGTACATTGTGGGCACTGCCTGCGCCCTGGATGGCGACGGGGCTAGCACTTGCCTCATTCGCAGCCATTGTGCTCGGTGTGCGTATGGAGTGCATCGCGCTCGATTTTCACGGCGTCCTGTACCTCATAGGAGCTGCTGTCGCCTCTGGCCTGCTGAACTATACCCTGCACGCATTGGCCGGAACATTACCAGGAAAGCCGCATTGGAGCATCGTAGTCGTGGCTGTTTGTGCAGTGCTTTGCTATGCCGCGGGAAAAGAGCGGGAGGGAGAATCATGGCAACATCAGATTCTTCATTTTGTTCCTGTCCTGCTTGCGGCATGTGCTGTGGCCGCACTGGGCGCGCAGGGCGTGCTGCGGCTTATCGCCATGTTGCTGACTCCCGACGTGGTGCACATTGCGTTTGCGCGCACGTTGACCGTTTGCACGGTTGCCATGATTTTGGCTTTTGGAGGAGCGCGCTGGCATCGGCTGGAGATGACGCGAATCGCGTACGTCGCGGTCATCTTCGAGGCGGCCAAGCTGCTCTATGAGGATCTGTGGAGCGGGCGCATGGAGTTTGCTGCCGTGTCGATCTTTCTCTTCGCTGTAACCCTGATCGGCGTTCCACGGCTTGCGCATCTGGGCCATAAGCACTAGACAATGCGGAAGCGTTGCTGCGCTGAAAGTAGTTGAACAGTCCCACTTTACATCGCTTTGCAATGCAAAGATTACGCCCAGGCTGTGCAGGCCCGGGCGCTGAGAATCGGCTTGGCTTTCGAGAATGCTGTGCGTTGCTATTTGGAACGGACTCGCAGGAACACAATGCCGTGCGAGGGAACCGTTGCAGAGTACGCGCCATTCTTGAACTTGACCTCTTTATGCGTCCATAGATCCTGTGCTTTCTTGACGGATCCGGCAAGGTGGAGATCACTCGCGTGAATGGTGGCCTGTTCCGCGCTGGGACCCATGTTCACCACACCCACGGCAACGCTGCCATCGGCTAGCGGCTTGATCCACGTTTCAAAGTTTCCATTCTTGACCGGCGAAGCCTGCTTGCCGAGAGGATCCTGATCGACGGCGATCACATCCTTGTTCATCAGGATGGCCTTGGTCGCCGCGGACATATTGCGAATGTCGTTGCCGGCAAGCAGCGGCGCTGCAACCAGTGCCCACAGGCTCATGTGCGTGCGGTACTCATCGTCTGTCATGTGGCCGTTGCCGATCTCAAGCATGTCCGGATCGTTCCAGTGGCCGGGGCCCGCGTAGGGAGCGGTCGGCACTTGCTTTTCCACATTGGCGATCATGCTGTCCCACTCATCGCGAATGTCGTCCGTGGTGCGCCACAGGTTTCCGCCAACTTCCGGTCCCCACTTCTCCACGCCTCCAAGGCCGTATTCGCAGAGGCTGTAGACGATGGGGCGACCGGTCGACTGCAGAGCATCTCCCATCTTCTGGTAGACGGCCTGCAACTGGTCATTCTTGTAAACCATGCCGGCGCTGCACCAGTCGTACTTCAGGTAGTCGATACCCCATGCGGCAAAGGTTTTGGCATCCTGCGCCTCATGGCCGTAGCTGGCGGGGTATCCGGCGCACGTGCGCGGACCGGGCGAAGAGTAGATGCCGAGCTTCAGCCCCTTGGAGTGCACGTAATCCGCAAGCGCTTTCATGTCAGGGAATTTATGGTTCGTCTGCAGATTGCCATTGGCGTCTCGCACGCCCTCCCAGGTGTCGTCTATATTCACATAGACATAGCCTGCATCGCGCATGCCGCTGGAAACCATTGCATCCGCGATGGAGCGCACAGTGGCATCATCCACCTTGCCGGCAAACAGGTTCCAGCTGTTCCATCCCATCGGTGGTGTCTTTGCAAGTCCGTTGTCTGCCACCTTATGCAGCGCTGGAGGCTCGATGTAAGGCACAGTGGGCAGTGCATCGGCGGCGGTGGCTGGCCTGGCAACCCAGTTGTGATTGTCGAACACAGCGCCGTGCAGTTCGCCATTCACCAGTTCGCCCGTGACGAAGGGCTTTTTCGCATCCCATGGCCCAAAGAGCTCAAAGTGATTGCCGCTTGCAGTGCCCTTCACGTCTGTTGCAAAACCCAGGCTGGACAGCTTGCCTGTAAGACTGCCTCCGTCCTGTTTCAACTGGAGGATGTAATGCTCTTGTTCTCCGTTATCCAGCGTTCTTCCGGTTGCCGCCCAATTGCCGGCGAAGCTCTGGCCAAAACTCGGCGCCGTTATCCCAAGACCGAGAAGTAGAGCAAGGCATGTGGTGGCAAGTGTGACGATTCCATTTTGCCGATTGTGATGTCCGGGCATCCTCTTTTCCTCCCAACTGAGTGCTGCTGTTGCGTGCAGCTGCGCCGCGAATGCGCTCTTTCAAAATCTTTCGTCCAGGGGCACATCCGGCGTGCCGAATTGTAGCGGATTTCGGTCTGCGCATGCCTGCTAACCTGCCGAGTGATAAGCCCGGTTGCCGCGGTGGACACGGATGCATTGCATCGATACCATGAAACCCTGTGCGGGTCCTGAAAGGACTACGGGAATCCCCACAACCGCCGGAGTCACCACAGATTGGCATGAGGAAGAACTCGCGTTGCACGGACAAGCTGGTTGCACTGGGCAGGTTCCTGCTCGTTTTGCCCCTTTTGCAACTGAGCGGGCTGGGGCAGCAGGCGCCCGCCGCCGCAGCGCAGGCCCCGGCAGGGCAGCATAACGCGGTTGCCAAAGCGGTGCCTGCCACGCGGAGCACGATTCGATTCGAGGATCGGATAGATGCTTCGCACATCGCCTTTCAACTGAAGAACAGCATCAGTCCGCAGCGCTATTCAATTGAGACGATGCTGGGAGGCGTTGCCGTCTTTGACTACAACAATGACGGCTTACTGGACATTTTTTTCACCAACGGCGCCGCCATTCCGTCGTTGCAGAAGTCCGATCCGAGTTTCTATAACCGTCTGTACCGCAACAATGGTGACGGCACCTTTACGGATGTGACGGAGCAGGCTGGGGTCAAGGGCATTGGCTACTCGATGGGCGTGGCCGCCGGCGACTATGACAACGATGGCTACGTGGACCTGTACATTGCCGGCGTCAACTACAACCAGCTGCTGCACAACAACGGCGATGGCACGTTTACCGATGTGACGCAGAAGGCAGGCGTGCCCGGCATCGTTCCGGGGAAGGGAAAAGCCTGGGCCGTGACCGCGGGCTGGTTTGACTACAATAACGATGGCCTGCTCGATCTGCTGGTGATCAACTACCTGGACTACGACATCAAGAACTGCAAGCTTTGCTCGATTGACGGGATTCCTACCTATTGTTCGCCGGATAACTTCAAGGGCACGCCGAATATTCTGTATCGCAACAACGGCGACGGTACGTTTACCGATGTGTCGGCGCAGTCGCATATCGCGCAGTACATCGGCAAGGGCATGGGCGTTGCCTTTGCCGATTACGACAACGATGGCTACACAGACATCTTTGTTTCCAACGACACCTCGCCCAACTTTCTGCTGCACAACAATGGCGATGGAACCTTCAAGGACGTGGCCCTGGAGATGGGCGTGGCGTACACGGCAAACGGTAGCTATGTGGCCGGCATGGGCGCGGAGTTTCGCGACCTGGACAACGATGGCCGGCCGGATATCTTCCATACCGCGATGACGGGCGATGCATTTCCGATTTATCGGAACACGGGTGATCTCTTCGAGGATGTGACCGAGACATCCGGCATCACATCCTTCAGCCATCGGTTAACGGCGTGGGGAACCGGCGCGTTCGACTTTGACAACGATGGCAACAAGGATCTGTTCACCGCAGGTTCGGCCATTCTGGACAACGAGATGGAAGTGCTGCATCGGCCGTTTCGCTTGCCGGATGGCATGCTGCGCAATATGGGCGGCTTTCAGTTCACCGACGCGAGCGAAGAAGCCGGTAAGGACTTCATGACGGCCAAAGCGCACCGTGGTGCGGCCTTTGGCGACTTGAACAACGACGGCAGAATCGACATTGTGGTGAGCGCGCTGAATGAAAAGCCGCAGCTGCTGATGAACACCTCGCAGAATGGCAATCACTGGATCATGCTGAAGCTGGTTGGCACGAAGGACAATCGCGATGGGCTGGGCACGAGGGTCAAGATTACGACTGCCGAGGGCGTGCAATATAACCAGGCAACCACGGCCGTGGGTTACAGCTCGTCCAGCGATAAGCGCGTGCATTTTGGCCTGGGCAAGGCGACTGTAATCGACAAAATCGAGTTGAACTGGCCCACAGGCGTGAAGCAGACGATCACGAACGTGAAGGCGGACCAGGTGTTTACTGTAACCGAGCCAAAGTGACGGAGCTCAGGCGCCGGGCTCTTCGACAGTGAGAATCTGATCGACAGCAGGATGTGCAATCCGTTGCACGATGCCGCTGGGCCAGCGAATCTCAACATGATCGATACGCGTCTCTGCGCCAAGACCAAAATGCGCGCGGCGATCGCTCGAAGACATGAATCCAACGCTGGTTGTGATGTGGTTGTATAGGGTGCGGCCGGACGCGGTTTGCACCTTGATGACCGCGCCGATTGCGTTGCGGTTGCTCTTGCGCCCCCGCAGATGAAACAGGATCCAGTGATTCCGGACAAGGGCGTTGTTGCGCAGAATGCGCGGTGGCTGGCCCAGCGAGGTGACGACGATATCGAGGAAGCCATCGTTGTTTAGATCGACGAAGGCAGAGCCACGCTGATAGCCGACGAAGTTGAAGTCGGGACCCATGCTTTGCGTGACATCGACGAGCTTTTTGCCATCGGCGTTCTCGAACATGGTGTCATGCTGCTGTGAGGTGGCGGTCAGGTTGTCCACATCGCCGTTGGCAGAGTAGATGTCCTTCCAGCCATCGTTGTTGTAGTCGATAAAGCCGATGCTCCATCCCGAGAGGTTGCGGCTGAGAGGCCCGAGGCGGCTGGACCAGGTGATATCGGTGAAGGACTTGCCGCCTTCATTCTTGAGCATGCCGAAGACCTGCCCCGACAGATCGTTGTAGACGATATCAACCCAGCCATCGTTGTCGAAGTCTTTGGCATCGCAGCCCATGCCGGAGACGGAGTCGCCCTGCGTGTTATACGCCACGCCATAGTCAAGGCCGACTTCCTTGAAGGTGCCGTTGCCCTGGTTCAGGAAGAGGAAGTTGGGCTCTGTATCGTTCGCGACGAAGATATCCATCCATCCGTCGTGGTTGAAGTCTGCAATGGATATGCCCATGCCCTTGCCGAGTGCCTTGCCGATGCCGCTCTTGTCGGTCACGTCCTCAAAGCGGCCATTGCCCAGATTGCGGTAGAGCCGCGATGCCACGCTCTTGTAGACGGTGGGGCTGCAGTACTCCTCCTGCTGGGGGCTCATGAAGCATTGCTTGTCTGTCTGCGGCGTCCAGTTGGTGTAGTTGGTGACGATGAGGTCCAGAAGGCCATCGTTGTTGTAGTCAAACCATGCGGCGCCTACGCTCAGGACGTCGGTCGGCTTGTGCTCCAGCCCGGAGCCGAGGGTGACATCTGTAAATGTGCCGTCGCCGTTGTTGTGGTAGAGGGTGTTGGTGCCGGCGTTGCAGATGAAGATGTCATCGTAGCCATCGTTGTCGTAGTCGGCCACGGCGGTGCCGAAGCAAAACCCGAGCGTTTCGCCGTTCAGCCCGGCCCTGGCTGTGACGTCGGTGAATGTGCCATCGCCGTTGTTGTGCAGCAGGCAGTTGTAGTAGGAGGGCGAAATCTTTTTGAGCTCGGGCAGCTTGGCGCCGTTGGTGAAGAAAAGGTCCATCTTGCCGTCGTTGTCGTAGTCGATGACTGCGACGCCGCCGCACATGGGCTGCGGAAAATACTTGCGCCCGGTAAAGTCGTTGTTCGCGCGGTAGGTGAGGGAAGATTGTTTGGCAATGTCGGTGAACCAGGCGGGCCCCTGCGGAGCGGGGCTGCCGGACTGGGAAACCGGGGCCGGATGGGATGCGGGCGAGGGCAAAGGCGGGGAAATCTGGCTCTGGGCAAACAGCCGCCGGATGCCGAAGCCGGGCAGGCTGGCGGCGATGGCGGCCAATAACGATCTTCGGGTCAGGTGAGCCATGTGGGTTGCGACGCGTGCCCTCGGAAATGACTTTCCATAGATTGAACAACACAATGGTAAACGGGTGTGGCCAGAGGATGTAAAGCAGGAAGTTGCTTAAGAGACTGATAACAAAACCACTAAGAAGAAATCCAAGGGTGCGGAATTGGAGAGAAGCGTACTCCTCCAAAAGTATGAATTTGTGTAGTAGAAATACATCAATATGTATATATCAATGTACATACTTAAGCGAAAAAATTGTATTGACAGGGGTATTTGAGTTGCAATAATCTGCCACACGACTCATGTATGGGGTTCACGAGAGGCAGTTATTGATAACGTTTCCAAGCGCACTTTGTTTCAGGTGTGCAATGTAAACGTAATCAGTGGAGGTTTCGAGTATTAGCCCGAATGCCAAGAGATGTGTCCGGTTTAGCTGACCGGAGCCAACAGGGAAGAGCCCGCGGAGAAAAAGACGGGTACATGATTCCTGTTTGGTCAGGCGGTATTGGCAAACACAAGGCCGAATGCCAGGCAAGATGCTGGCGTAGGCCGACCGTAAAACCGGCGAGGCAAGCATATCGCCGGGAAATCGTGAGCAATCACGATTGAATCGGTGGGTATCGAAGATGTTTTTCGGTGCCTCGACAGTGCGAGCAATTCTCTGCTGAGGATTGAGGCCTAACAATCAAAGGAGACGCTATGGCAATGAAGGTATCAAGAGTGACGCGCTACCTTTTGCTGGCACTTCTTGGAGTATTTCTGGTGGCTGGGAACCTGAGGAGCTTTGGACAAGATACCAACGCTTCGCTCAGTGGAACCGTCACGGATCCAAGCAATGCAGCAATTCCGGGTGCACAGCTCACGTTGACCAACGTCGCGACCGGGTTCGCATCGAACTTTGTGTCTGACGATGCTGGAAACTATACGTTCCGTAACCTCACACCTGGAAAGTACAATCTTTCGGCTACTGCGAACGGCTTCAAGTCGGCGACGCAGACCGGTATTGAGTTGTCCTTGAACCAGACGGCTCGTTTGGACGTTCATCTTTCCATTGGTAAGGCGGACGAGACGGTCACGGTTATCGGCGATGCTTCGCTGATCAACTATGAGAACCAGACGCTGGAAGGCGGTGTGAGTCCGGAGACACTGCAGCAGTTTCCGCTGACGGTGTCGGGCGCGCCTCGTTCGTCTGTGGCCGTGGCCATCATGATGCCCGGCGTCACCACCGGTGGCGGCGGCAACGCATTTAACGCACGCATCAATGGCGGCCTGGTAACCGGTGACGAAGCTGTTGTGGACGGTGCAACCGCAACCGAAGGTTACATGAACCAGAGCGGTATGGTGAGCTTGCAGACCGACTTTGGCATGTCTCCGGACATCACGAGCGAAGTGAAGGTGCTGACGGCGAACTATGACGCTCAGTACGGCAACACCACCTCGGGCCAGCTGATCATCTCCACCAAGAGCGGCGGGGAGAAGTTCCATGGCGCCGGGTTTGAGTATCTGCGCAACGACTATTTCAACGCCTTCCAGTACGGCGCTGCCAAGGGCATCAAGAAGCCTGGCGATAAGGAAAATGACTTCGGCGCCAACATCGGCGGCCCGATCCTGCTTCCCGGATTTCACGGGGATCACTCGTTCCTGAAGGGATACTTCTACTTCAACTGGGAAGGATTCCAGGACCACGGCGCGGCGAACTCCGCCACGCTTTCCATCGCCTCTACAGCAGCCCGCGGCGGCGACTTCAGCGCGATCAGCAGCCAGCTGTACTATCCCAACGATCCGAGCAAGTACGGCGAAGATGCCGGCCAGCCCATCGCATGGAATGGCAACAAGAACGTCATCAACCCCGCGTATGAGTCAACCGTTGCCAAATCGTGGTTCGGCGCGCTGCCCACGCCTACAAACGGCGGCACGGCAAATAACTACTTTGTTCCCAAGTCCGGCCAGGGTTCGCTGACCAACAGCGAGAACGTGTACTTCTGGCGCACGGACTTCAACATTGGCGACAAGGACCACGTTTACTACACCTACTGGTGGCAGTATGCCGGCGTGAACACGGGCAGCGATCTTCCGGTTGCCGTGTCTACGGCCAGCCCTGCCAATCCTGAGAATGCTCCGATTCAGCGTTTGAACTGGGAGCACAACTTCTCAGACGTGATGACCAACCACCTGACCCTCGGTTACCTGAACCGCAACGAGGGCTACTATGCGTTGAATGGCCATGCCAATCTGGCTAAGGTGCAGGGTGTTGCCAATCCCAACTACCTGCCCGAGTTCAACTTCAACGGATACTCCTCGCTGGGCAACTCGACGGTGCCGGATTCGGCGCTGGACAAGACGACCCGCGGAACGTACGCGCTGAACGATGTGATTACGCGAGTGGTCGGCAAGCACACGCTGAAGGCCGGCTTCGAGTATCACATGGCAGGTACGGCGATCCACACGGGCAACAACCAGGGCGGCAGCTTCCACTTTGAACCGGACACTACGGGGAACACGGCCTGCTCGTCGGATTCGCCTTGCCCTGGCGACGCCATGGCGAGCTTCTATCTGGGCGCCGCTGCTTCTGCCACGGTGAACTACTACAACGTCAAGGCGGAGTATCCGCGCCAGTACGCTTACGCGGCTCATATTGGCGATTCCTGGCGCTTCAGCCCCAAGCTCACGCTGAACTACAGCCTGCGCTGGGACTACATCACGCCCTTCAAGGAGAAGTACAACAACCTCTCCTTCTTTGATCCGCTTGGCCTGAACCCGGGTGCCATTACGACCAACGGTACGATGCTACGCGGCCGCCTTGCATTTGCGGGTGACAAGTGGGGAGCAGCCAGCTACGGAGCTGCGTATCCTGAGCAGCCCTTCAAGTCGGCACTTGCTCCGCGCGTGGGCTTTGCCTACTCGCTCAATGACAAGACCGTGGTGCGCGCCGGTTACGGCATCTACTTCGGACAGGCATTCTATCCCGGCTGGAACGGTGGTATGAGCCAGGATGGATTCAACAAGACGCTGAATCTGAACGAAGCCGCGAGCGGCTCATTCAAGGTTCCGGCACTCTATCTGGATTCGGGTGTCAGCGCGGGCCAGGTAGGACAGACACAGCACATTGCGTCGGACTTCGACAATGGTCAGACCCCGTCGATGTATCGTCCGCTCGACGGCAACAAGAGACCGTACTCCTCACAGTGGAATCTGACTGTGGAACGGCAGCTGCCGAAGAGCTTCTTTGTTGCCCTGTCGTACGTGGGCACCAAGGGAACGCATCTGCCCTCCGCGATGAGCCCGCTGAACGTGCTGAACCCGAACGATCCAGCCATTGCTGCAATCGGTCCTGACCTCGCAGTCAGCTATACCGATCCCAACGGCCCGGCTACGTTCCTCGCGCATGGCGTCAAAACTCCCTATATCGGCTGGGAGTCGCAGATGAAGTCGTGCAAACCCACCATTGCTCAGGCACTGCTGCCCTACCCGATGTTCTGCGGCGTGCTGCAGGGCCAGAACGAAGAGCATGCAACCTCCATGTACAACTCCTTCCAGGGTCGCCTGGAACGGCACTTCAGCAACGGCTTGTACGCGCTGGCTTCGCTGACTCTCCAGAAGCTCTACACGGACGCTTCAGATACGACGCAGGCCACCAATACAACCGGAGAAGGCAACCAGGGAAACAACGGCCAGTTCTCGCCCTTCAATCTGTTCCCGCGGGCATGGGCCATTGCTCCTGACAACGTTCCGGCAACCGTTCAGATCGCGGTGGTGTATGACCTGCCCTTCGGAAGCAAGCAACGCTTCCTGAATACGGCTGGTCCGGCCAACATGATTCTGGGTGGATGGCAGGTAAGTCCGCTGTGGCGTTACGAGTACGGCACGCCGTTCTCGTTCTTCTCCTCCAGCTGCCCGACGTCGAGCCTGGTTCCGCAGTTCCGCGAGGGCTGCGTGCCCGGATTCCTCCCTGGCCAGATGGTTCAACCTCACGGCCGCAACGGATTCAATCCGTCGACCGGCTCGACGTTCTTTAGTTCGGCCGCGTTTGAGAAGGACTTCACGTCGTTCGGTTACACGGGAACAGGACGGGCTGTTACCACGGTCTATGGTCCTTCGTTCAAGGATCTGGACATGGCATTGACGAAGAACACGAAGATTACTGAAAAGGTAAACTTCAAGCTCAGCGCCAACTTCTTCAACACGTTCAACAACCACTACCTGATTAGTTCGCAGGGCGGCAACTACGGCGGTCCCTCGGTTGCGTTTGTAACTGACGTGGGAACGACCAGTACCTCTACCCCATTTGGAAGCTGGAATCACGCGGTAAGCACTCCGCGTACCATCCAGTTCGCAGGACGTATCGAGTTCTAACTCGATCTAGCTTGCGGTTTCACTCCTAGCGCTATCCGTCCGGACCCTTCCTTGGACGGATAGCGCTAATTTTTTGTTGGCATATACCGGCAAAATGGCGGGGGCTTCATCCGAAGGGACCGTGAATAGACGTAGAACAGGAACGGATGCAACATTGATGAGCGTCGCAAAAAATCTAGCGAGCGGGCTGCGTGGGGTCTGAAGTGGTGGACTTGCGATGGAGGCGGAGGTAGGTCTGCACTTCCTCGCGCGCGGCAGGCTCTTGTCCAAGTTTGTGGTAAACGCGGGCCATGGCCATATGCGGTTCCGCGTAAGTGGAGTCGAGGCTTGCAGCCTGTTGGAACTCGGTGATGGCTTCCTTCAGACGATGGTCGTCTTCCAGCACGCTGCCTAGCTGGAAATGTGCCTGCGGCAGCGATGGGTCAAGGCGAATTGCCTCTCGCAGGTTTGTTTCGGCGTCAGGCAGCTGATTGAGAAACTGCTGCGTAATCGCAAGGTTCAAATAAGGCCAGGGAGAGGGATGCGGCGAGTCGTGATCGAGTGCAATCGCCTTTTTATAACTCTCAACGGCAAGTGCGTTCTGGTTCTGGTAGTAATAGCAGAGGCCAAGGTTGTCATAGGCGCGGGCCATAGTCGGAGCGAGTTGAATGGCCTGTTGAAAGCGCCGGATTGCGTTGTTGTATAAGTGCCCATCGTAATCCAGGCGGCCTAGCCAATACGGGAAGAGCGCGTTGGTCTTATCCTGTTCCGCAAGTGATTCAAGTTCCTTCCGCGCCCAGTCAGGATGTCCGATGCGGATATACGCCATGGCCAGTGAGAATCGTAGCGTGGGTGTGAGCGGCGCAAGGGATTCAGACTTCTTCCATGCGATTGCAGCGTTCCAATAATCGTGATCCAGAAAGTAGATGCTGCCTGCATACGACAATCGATTCGCCGCGAACGGGGAGTGGGGCTCGCGTTCGATCTCGGCAAGCAGCAGCTTCTCAGCCGCTACATAGTCATGGCTGCTGATCGCCTTACTTAGCATGTCCGCTTCAGCAGTGCTAAGTCCCAAAGAGCCGATGGTGACGGTGGCGGGAACCGGCTCTTCAGAAATCGCCTGACAGGCGGCATGCGGAACAAGGCCATTCGACAACAGAAAAGCCGCCAGACATCCGAAAAGCATTTTTCCGCCTAGCCTTGCCATACACGCATTTTAGTAAACTGGAGCAGGAGCAAGATAGTGCCGGGTCGAACTCAAAAGCATCCATCGCGGACATGCAACAGAATCTTGCGCGGCCTCGGCTGGGCGGGAATCGTGTGGGTAGGAATTGTGCTCGCGTCTCCTGCGTGGCCACAAAGTTCGGATGTGCGCTATCAGCAGGCGCTACTCGCAATTCAGCAGCACATTGAAGCGAACGATCTGGAAGGCGCACGTGTCCTGATCTCGGATGCGATCGCACGATTCCCGAACGACGGAGGCATCGAGAATCTGCTCGGCGTGGTGGAGATTCAGCAGGGACATGCGGATCGCGCACGGCAGGCATTTTCCGCAGCGATACAGAATAGCCCAAGACTTGTAAGCGCATATCTGAACCTGGGCCGCGTGGAGATGGAGACGGCAGCGGAAGATCCGGGCGGTCGAGCACAGGCCCTGAATGTCTACGAAAAGCTTTTGAAATTTGAGCCCGAGAATCCCGAGGCGAACTATCAAGCTGCAACCTTGATGATGTGGTCGAAGCAGTATCAAGGCTCGCTGAATCATCTGGCCCGGTTGAATGCACAGGCACGGAGTGGAGTTGGCGTACAAAGTCTGATTTGCGCCGACGAGGCCGGGCTTGGGCATAAGGAAGCTGCGAATCGCGCCGCCGCAAACGTGATTGCCAGTCCCGATTTGAATGAGCAGATTGCGATGATTATCTTGCCTGCGCTGCGCTCGGCAAGGCGTGCGGATCTGGTGGAGCGCATCTTTGCGGCAGCAGGCGATCGACATGCGCTTTCGGTGCAGGGGCTTCGCGTCCTGGGGCTTGCGCAGGAGGCTGAAGGAAAGCTGGTGGAGGCTCGGAGTACGCTGGAACGCGCCTACTCCGCTGATCCCTCGTCGGTCGTTCCGCTGGTGGACCTGGCGCGCGTTGCAAATGCCAGCAAGGACTATCGTGGCGCGTTGGGGTACCTGGCGCATGCACGGGTGATGCGGCCCAGGGACGCCAGCCTTGCCTACGAGTTTGGAATCACGTGCGCGCAACTGAATCTGTTTGGAGAAGCGCGCAAGGCCATCAGCGAGGCCGTCGCGATGGAGCCGGAGAATCCGCGGTACAACCTTGGCATGGGAACGGTCGCGTCGTTTGAGCACGACCCCATGCAGGCTCTGCCTTATCTGGAAAAGTATCACGCGCTTCGTCCCGACGATGCGGAGGGGCTTCTGGCGTTGGGCACGACTTACTTTCGCGCAAAGGACTATGACAATGCTGCTCCGTGGCTGAAGCAAGCGGCCGCGAAGCCTGGCACGGCTGCGCTCGCGAAATATTATCTGGGCAGCATTGCGCGCGAGAAGGGAAACCTGGAGGAGGCCATTGCGGACTTAACCGAATCGGATCGGCTGAAGCCGCATCAACCCGAGGTGATGGCCGAGCTAGGACAGATTTACGTGCAGATGAAGCGGTATACGGATGCAGAGAAGCAATTGAATGCCGCGCTGGCGCTGGATCCTGACAGTTACGCGGCCAACTTTGGTTTGCTGCAACTCTACGTGCGCACGGGAGATAAGCGGCGGGCCGATCAGGCAAAGCGCTTTGAGGCCGTGAAGGATAAGAATGAGCAGGAGTCACGCGAGATGATGCGCGTGATTGAGATTGTGCCGCAAGACAAGCAGGCGCAATAAGAGAGAACATGGCCCGGGTTTGATTAGGTGGCCCGGGCCCGCGGTGCGATCATCGAGGCCGGACAACAGGCGCGCCTGCGATATTTAAGTGGACTCGATAGATGCTGCTGCTTGCCATGATGTAGAGAGTCTTTCTGTCCGCATCTCCCCAGGCCAGATTTCCGACACGCTCCGGGACGATGATGGTGGCAAGTGGTTTCCCTTCCGGTGAGAAGATCCAGACTCCGCCAGGACCGGCACTGTAGATGTTGCCTTCACGGTCAACTTTCATCCCATCGGGCGCGCCTTCGCGCTTGTCCGCAGTGGCGTCGTAGAGCAGCTTGGCGTCTGTCAGAGAACCATCCGGCAACACACGATAGCGCATCCATATCTTTTTCGGCTCGGAGTTATTCACGTACAGGTACTTTTCGTCCGGCGAGAAGGCTATGCCGTTGGGGCGCGGAAGATCTGTAATCAGCAATTGCAAGTCGCCGTTTGAGGGCGCTGCGCCGGGCTTTTGTTCGAGCGCGTGCGGAATCCGATACACCCCGTTCATGTGGAGCTGCTTTTGAGGATCGCTGTCGCTCTGCGTGGCCAGTCCGTAGGGCGGGTCGGTGAAATAGAGCGAGCCATCGGAGCGATACACGAGATCGTTGGGACTGTTCAGTCGCTTGCCGTGGTAGGAATCCGCAAGCACGGTAATATCCGCGCCGGGACGAAACGATTCGAGCCGGTAGACATCGCGCTGTGCGTGACCTGCAACCGTCAGGCGGCCGCGAGCATCGAGGGTCATGCCATTCGATCCAGGCTCAGGGCCGCGAAACGGAGCCGAGCCTTTGTAGCCGCTGGGAGTGAGCAGCGTGCTTACGCCTGCGCCGGGCGTCCACTTGCGAATGCTGTTTCCGGGGATGTCGGCAAAGTAAAGGCTGCCATTTGCCCAGACTGGACCTTCCAGCCATTTGAAGCCGGTTGCCACGCGCTCAAGCTTTGCCGTGGATGGAATGATTCGATGGCTGGATGCATCAAGCCAGTCCACCTGCAGCGCGGTGATCTTTACGGCGCGCGAACTAGCTGGTGCGGCGGGCGAAGAGGATGCCGCTGATTTTGCGGATTGAGCCAATGAGATGGATGGCATGGCACCCGCCATCAGGACCAGAGCGCAGAAGCATTTCGCAAACGTCATGGATATTTCCTTTGCAAGAATGGCAAAACGTGTTGAGCGCCGCAGGGGTGATGCTTGCTGGTATCGCGTATCACCTTGAGCTTCTAATGCCATCCATCAGTATTCTTTCGGCGTATGCCTGTCAAGACTGGCTGGCGCGAGTGGAAGAGTGCTGGATGCCACCTTGCTCTTCTAGCGCTATTCGCGGGGAACCTTCGTCATGCTGTGCATGAGAGGCAGGCGTGGCAACTCTTGCGCGATGGCTGGGTGCCGGATAACGAGAAGCTGCTGATGCTGCAATATCGTCGCGCTCTGACCACTGCCGGACAGACGCGCAAGTATTTATTGAAGAATAACTGAGTGATCCGCCGAGCTGCGGGACTATATGTTTTATCTGCGTTTCAGCAGGAAGGATGGTAGAATTCGTCGAAGCCTGCTGATTGTCAGCACTCACCCAAGAAATGAATAAAGTTGATTATTACGAATTTCTCCAGATAAGTCCTCGTGCGGACCAGGATACGGTTCATCGTGTCTACCGCTTTCTGGCGGCTCGTTTCCATCCTGATAATCCAAAATCAGGCAATGTGGAGATGTTCGAGCAATTAAAGACGGCGTACGACGTACTTTCGGATACTGCGCGCCGTGCCGAGTACGACGCATCCCGCGAGAAGGACAGGCCGAAGAGAGCGCCTCTATCTGCATCGATAGACTTTATGGACATTATGGAAGGCGAGTTGAATCGGCGCCTTGCCGTGCTGGCAGTGCTCTATTTTCGGCGCCGGGCAAACTCATATACACCCGAGGTATCTCTGGCTGAGATTGAAGCGCTCATGGGCTTTCCGCGCGACTACCTCGATTTTACGCTGTGGTATCTGCTGAAGAAAGGCTATATTACACGAGCGGATAACTCAGATTTTGCACTTACTGCGCAGGGCGTCGATTTTGTAGAGACGCAGCGTGTCAACATTCCGGTTCTGAACAAGCTGTTGACGAGCGGCTCAGAAGTCGACAGTGCGGCATCAATTCCAGAGATACCGCCTTTCCCTCCGGAGAGCGCCGAGGATCATTCGAATCAGAGTGTGGGCATCAATATCGACCGTCGTGCAAACAGGACGGATCGTCGTGTCAATGCTCCTGACTGGCGCCTTATCAAGACCGAACGGCGCGTGAATAAGACGGACCGCCGCGCCAAGAGGGATATGGATTCGGCCGCGAACTAAGTTGTCCCGGCTTGTGCGCGGATACCCGGGGCTGTGCATGCATGCAACTTTCATGTTGATTCTTATGCAAGTTGACAAGAGCTATCTCTGACTTAGATCATGCAGATTCCCTGTGTAACTTAAGTTGCGGGAATGCGGTAATTCGCAGTTTTGCAGAGGCATAGGGAATTAACTGAATTGTTTCTTCCGCTTGGTCGGTTGCGACCGGGCTTTCCGGTAGAGGATCCGTTGCACCGTCTGTAGCTTGCCATGCGTTGACGCGGCGGGCTTTGGCATGCAATTGCACTGGGGCGTTGCGACGTGCGAACGCCGTGTTGCCGATTTCTGACTCCGTGACCGTAAAGCTCTTTTCAGGAGCATTCTCGTCGATGCGTAGCGCATAGTTCCAAGGGGTGGCCGGGAAGACCTGCCAATCGGCCGTCAGGCCGCGGTCACGAAGCTTCACCCAGCTTTCTCCAATGCCGTAGGAAAAGACCAGTGGGCCTCGCTCAACCGCAACTGAGTTCTTGAACCAGCGGGAGATGCGCGGAGTCATAGGGAAGGTCAGCTCTACTTGATCTCCTGCGTTCCAGGTACGCTCGACCACTGCGAATGTGCCGGGCGCTGGCTTGGGCTGCGGCTTTCCGTTGATGCGCAGTGTGGCTTCCGTGGCCCAGGCAGGTATGCGGAGATGCAGCGGAAACGACACGGGCGATGCAGGACGCACGGTGATGCGAACAGTTTCGCGGAAGGGATACTCCGTCTCTTCGATAAGATGCACGGATGTGTTGTGTATCCGGGTTCGCACTTCACAGGGAGCATACACAGCGGCGAAGAGTCCGTCCTGTGCGTCCGTATTCTGTGCGCCTGCAAATAGAAACAGGCTGTTGGTCAACTTTGGCCATCCCTGATGAAAGTTTGCCGTGCAGCATCCGAAGTTCGGTTCCAGACCGTAAAGATTGGACTCTGGTCCGTCTGTCACCCATGGCTTGTGATGCAGGCTGCACTCGACCTGATTGGATTCCTGGTTGTATTGATGCGCCCACATGTCATCGGTAAACGTGCCGGGCAATGCATTGAACGCAAGCTTTTCAAGAATGTCCCCGAGGGAAGCATCGCCAGTAATCGCCAGCGACTGCTCGAGCGAGAACATGTACTCGACAACGGTGCAGAGCTCGGAACCCTGCGTTGGATCGAGTCCGGAGAGATGCTCGTCGCAGGAGAACATGCCGTTGGGCATGCCATGGTAGCGGTTCAGCAGTCCGATCATTTTTTGTGCGGCACCGCGATCAGCCTTCGAGTCGGAGATAAGGGACCAGACGGGGCCGGTTTTGATGGCTTGCCCATTGTTCACACCGTGCGTGGAGAGCGAAAGATCCTTCAAGCCATTGCCCTGTTCGAGTTTGAGATAGTCTGCTGTGATGCGCTGCGTGTACTGGAAGTTGTCGAACTGGGCCATCCAGTCATGGCCTTGCTGGTGCAGCAGGTTTGCGAGATCGAGCAAATAAGAGGAGCCGGTGCGGTTATACAGCCACACGACACTGAGCAATTGATCCTGCCAGCGGAACTTGCCCCAGTCCCGCAGCGGGCGCGTGGGCAACTCGCGGAGTTGATAGCGCAGATATCGATCCATGAGTGGGATAACGCGCGGGTCTCCGGTGAGTTCCTGATATTGCATGAGCGCTTTGAGCATCACGATGCGAGGCCACCAGTCATCGTTGGAAGACGGCCCGAAGATGCCGCTGGTGGCCTGATGCGTGAGTGTCCAGTCGATGAACTGCTGCGCTATTGCTTTTAATCGCGCATCGTCGAGCAGCCATGCAAGCGGCACCAGCCCGTCCAGGTAGTATGGTCCGCGCTCCCAGGATTCGCCTGTTCCACCAAGCCAGCCGCTGTTGGGGCCCACGTCAGCCCAGGTTTCGCCAAGGTGACCGCTGAGACCGGAAGCCTGAATCTGCAACTGATTCTTGAGCCATCCCGCAGGCCGTATGGAGCCCAGCGGGAGAAAGTAAAACGCGCTCGGCGACAATGGTGCGCGATTGCGAATTGCGCCGGTCTCGGGCGTAGCACTTTGCGAGTTGTCAGCAGAGTGCGGACTTGCATATGCCGGAATGCCGCGGATGGGAAGGGAGGATGCAAGTCCAGCAAAGGCTGCCTGGCTGAGAAAATGACGGCGTGTGCAGGATGACAGAAATGGAATAGACAAGGCCTGAACTCCCCGAGATTGCAATGTCAACATCGTAGCCAAGTTTGTAGAAAGATGAACAGCGCATCCAGAAAAATACTGCAATCCGGCGCTGTGGTCGGCGAGGAATGCAGATCTCATGCTTGGCTTGATCTCTATCCGCAGAGTGCATGTGTGACTGCAGCATGTCTTCTCTTTCCTCGACCGTGCCGTTACCATCGATTAGCGGGTGTTCCAGCAGACAATAGGAGTGAGACCGGGCCTGCTCCTTTCTTGAGAACGGATATCGTATGACGACTTTGGTTGCGCTGCTCTCCTTTGCCATCTGGGTGTACCTGTTTGGATTGCACGGGCGATTCTGGCTCTCAGGCCCCGTGCTGCCCAAACGCGCACCATCGGGGAAGAGCAAAGTAGTCGTGGTTGTGCCTGCGCGCAATGAGGAAGAGAGCATCCGGCAAAGCCTTGGCTCGCTGCAGGCGCAGGACTATCCAGGGGAACTCTCGATCATCCTGGTGGACGACAACAGCAACGACGGCACGGGCGCAATCGCTGCATCGCTCGGGGCCGGAGAGCGACTGACTATCCTCGTCGGCGAGCCCCTGCCACACGGCTGGAGCGGAAAACTGTGGGCGGTGCACCAGGGACTTGCCCATGAGACAGCAAAGGCCGCCGACTATGTGCTGCTGACCGATGCGGATATCGAGCATGGGCAAAGTCATGTGTCGATGCTGGTGGCGAAGGCCGAGACGGATGGGCTTGACCTTGTCTCCGAGATGGTCCGCCTGAACTGCGCCACATGGGCCGAGCGCGCGCTGATACCCGCTTTCGTGTTCTTCTTTGAGATGCTCTATCCCTTTGCCTGGGTAGCCGATCCGAAGAAGCGATTGGCCGGGGCTGCGGGAGGGACGATGCTCATCTCCCGTGCTGCTCTGGAGCGCACGGAAGGCGTCTCCTGCATTCGGCATCATCTGATTGACGACTGCGCGCTTGCGAAAGCAATCAAATCGTCTGGCGGGCGCATATGGCTTGGCCATTCTGAGAGCGCGATATCGAGGCGCGTGTACCCTGACTGGCGCGATGTGTGGAACATGATTGCGCGAACCGCCTATGTGCAACTCGGACACTCTCCGGCGATGCTGGCAGGTTGCATGCTGGCGATGGGGATCATGTATTGTGCGCCGCCAATTCTGACAGTGTTCGCGCATGGCGTACCGTGCATGCTGGGGATTTTGTCCTGGCTGATGATGGCGGTGGCATTTCAGCCCACGTTGCACCGCTACCGCTGTTCGCCCCTATGGGGCGTTGTCCTGCCCTGCATCAGCATGTTCTACCTGGGCGCGACGGTGGCCTCTGCTGTGCGACACCATGCAGGCCGCGGAGGCGGATGGAAAGACCGCGTCTATCCGGAGAGTCCAGCTTCGTGATCCGCTGCAGCGGCGGACACGACACCTGAGCAAGCGCATGGCCTTGAATAGCGGACGGCGTCTGCGCATGGCTGTTCGCGGCCACGCCATCTGTGCCTGTGTGTACGGATGGAATAGCGGGCTGTTCTTATATCGTCCTTATTCAGGGCGTGATAGAAGCGTAGGAACAGGAGAGGTGCCGCGGTTGGAAGGCTCGTCTCGCAGACCAGTATGCTGGTTTTGCCCTGGCGATATGTTGAGACACTCCTGTAGAGTTTGCCATACAGGAGTTTGGGATGGATGCCGGTGTTTCCTCGCAGTTTGACTTTCTGTTTGGCAACTATCCGCTCGATGGCGCGTTTGACGAGATGCGCGATGCCGATGGGGCGGTGCGGCCTCACTATCAGGCCCTGATAGAGGATATTGCCCGTCTTCCCGTTGAGGAGTTGCAGCGGAGAAAACAGTCTGCCGATCTCTCCTTTCTGACGCAGGGCATCACCTTCACGGTCTATGGCCGCGAAGAGGGTACAGAACGCATCTTTCCTTACGACCTGTTGCCGCGCGTGGTGACGGCCCAGGAGTGGAGTCGCATTGAGAAGGGCCTGACACAGCGCATTATGGCGTTAAACGAGTTCCTTCGAGACGTCTACTCGGATGCAAAGATTCTGGCCGATCGCGTTGTACCCAGAGAGCTTGTTTACAGTTGCCGGCATTACCGCAGACAGATGCGTGAGTTCCAGGTGCCGCGCAACGTATACATTGCTGTGGTCGGATCCGATCTGCTCCGGCTGAACTCCGGCGAGTTTGTTGTGCTGGAAGATAACCTGCGTGTGCCCTCGGGGGTGAGCTACATGCTCACGAACCGCCGCGTCATGAAGCGCACGTTTCCAAAGCTCTTTCACAGTTATGGGGTGCGCCCTATTGAGCACTATCCGCAGCAACTGCTGGCGACGCTGCGCTCTCTGGCCCCGGAGGGACGCACGGAGCCGAACATCGTCCTGCTGACGCCGGGTGTTTTCAACTCCGCGTACTTTGAACATACGTATCTGGCACGGCAGATGGGGGTTGAACTGGTAGAAGGCCGCGACCTGGTGACTCATGACAACGTGGTGTACATGCGCACGACCGATGGGCTGAAGCGCGTGGATGTCATCTACCGGCGCGTGGATGATGACTTTAGCGATCCGCTTGCGTTTCGGCCCGATTCTGCTCTCGGATGCCCGGGGCTCTTTAATGCGTATCGTGCCGCCAACGTCACTGTGGCAAATGCATTCGGCACGGGGCTTGCGGATGACAAGGCGCTCTATGCTTACGTGCCAAAGATCATTCGGTATTACCTCAATGAGGATCCGATTCTGAATAACGTGGAGACGTTCCTGATGACAGAGGATATCCAGCGGCGCCACGTGATTGCCAACCTTGACAAGCTGGTGGTGAAGGCTGTGGGCGAGAGCGGTGGCTATGGAATGTTGATTGGACCGCAATCGACTGCCAAGCAGCAGGAGGAGTTCGCACGCCAGATAGAGGCCAATCCCCGCAATTACATCGCGCAGCCGACGCTTGATTTTTCGCGCGCGCCATGTCTGATTGGAGACAAGCTGGAGCCACGCCATGTCGATCTGCGTCCCTACATACTCTTTGGCGACAAGATTCATATTGTTCCCGGAGGACTGACCCGTGTGGCACTCGAACGAGGCTCGCTGGTGGTGAACTCATCGCAGGGTGGCGGCAGCAAAGACACCTGGGTATTGCAGTAACGAACAATGCTTGCATGGGGAGAACAGCAGAATGCTCAGCAGGGTCGCAGACAGCCTTTACTGGATGAGCCGCTATTTGGAACGCGCGGAGAACACGACGCGCCTGCTGGATGT
Organism: Acidobacteriota bacterium; assembly: GCA_021781495.1. Lineage (GTDB taxonomy): Bacteria > Acidobacteriota > Terriglobia > Terriglobales > Acidobacteriaceae > Telmatobacter. The sequence goes on from JAJXWS010000029.1 coordinate 32,452, forward strand.
GACGCTGACGCAGATGCTTGATCCGGGAGAAGCCAGTACTGAGGCTCGATGGCGCAGACTGGTTGCTGCACTGGGCGATCCTCCTGGGCTGGAATGGAACGGCGATTTGGACAGCATGGCGCAGATGCTGGTCTTCGACGGTGCGAATCGTGCTTCGGTGAAGTATTGCATTGATCTGGCTCGTGAGAATGCGCGCCAGGTGCGAGAGGAAATCTCCACGGAGCAGTGGCAAAGGCTGAATCGCCTGTTTCATCACATCCACTCGGCGCATGCTACGGAACAGTTTCATCGCACCACGGGAGACATGCTCAGTTCCATAGTGGATGGCATTCATCTCTTCAAAGGCGTGAGTGATACAACGATGCTTCACGGGCAGGGCTGGCATTTCATTCGCCTCGGCAGATATCTGGAGCGTGCCTATGCGACGGCAACTCTGCTGGAAGTGTTCCAGCCGGGCCTTACATTGTCCGAGCGTGAGAGCACGAGCTATCGCTACCTGGAACAGGTGGGTGTGCTGCGCAGCTGTACGGCATTCGAAGCCTACTGCCAGGTCTACACAGCTGACCTTTCGGGCGATCGCATTCTTGAATTCCTGCTGCTGAACCGGCTCTTTCCGCATGCCATTCTGTACTCCGTGGAAAGCACGCTTCATGCAATTCAATCCATTCAGCGAAACAGCAATCGCAAGCCGCCAGACGAACTGATCGCCTGCATTGGCCGTTTGCATGCCATGCTGGGGTTTACGACCATCAACGAAGTGATGACTGGCAATCCTGTTGCGTTTCTGCACTCGATACGGCAGCAGTGTCTGTATATCCATGGGCTTATCTACCGCTACTACGTGCATTACTCCATTCACTCGGCGCTTTCCGCTTAAGCCTGGCTGACCAGATAGGACCTGCTATGAATTTCTATTCAGTTCGCCATCTCACTCGCTACCAGTATTCCAATCCGATCAGCGAGAGCATTATGGAGACGCGGATGCATCCTCGTTCCGATGCTCATCAACATTGCCTCTCGTTTACGCTGGCCGTCAGCCCGCGATGCCGCGTTTTTACTTACAGAGATCATCTGGGCAATCACGTGCATCACTTCGATATTCCCGGTGATCATTCGCAACTGGTCATTGTTGCCGAGTCAGTGGTGGAGCAGCAGGATGTTCCGGAACTACCTGGGTGGCTCTCGCCCGATGCCTGGGATGCTCTCGACGAGTCCGTGCAAACGGGAGACTTCTGGGAGATGCTCCTGCCCAGTACATTTGCGCGGGAGACGCCGGCGCTGCTCGGGCTGGCAGAGAGATTGGATGTGAGGCGGCGCGATGATCCGCTGAGCCTGGTTCGCGAATTGAATCAGAGACTCTATGAGTATTTTGAGTATGTGCCCAGCCATACGCGGGTTGATTCACCGATCGATGATGCCATTGTGAGTGGCAAGGGAGTGTGTCAGGATTTTGCTCACACAATGATCGCCCTGCTTCGGCATGTAGGCATTCCGGCGCGCTACGTATCTGGGTATCTTTATCGCAATCGGGATGACCATGATCGTTCGACGCCGGATGCAACGCATGCATGGGTCGAAGCATTCCTACCGCACGTAGGGTGGGCAGGCTTTGATCCGACCAACAATCTGATTGCATCGAGGAGACATATTCGAACAGCGCTGGGGTGCGACTACGCGGATGTGCCTCCTACGCACGGCATCTTTCGTGGCAGCGCGGAAAGCGAACTCTACGTCGCGGTGCAGGTGGAAGCAGGAGAGCATCCGCCTGCGCTGGACCGCAAGTTGCCGATTCCAGAAGACTGGTCGGTGTTGGTAGAGCGCGCTCATAAACCGGCTTCGCGCCCTACCGTGCCGGTGGAGATGGAGCAGATGCAGCAACAGCAGTAAAGCGCAACCATCAAGGTGCATGTGCCGTACGAGGGCAAGGCGGCACGGCAAATTGGCGCTGCCCTCTCTTGCATATTGCCGGACTACTTCTGATTCGAAGTGCAGCAAGTAACATCCACTTGTGGATCTCGACGCCCTGTGACTCTGCCGGGTGATTGCGAGATCCAATGGCACTGTCCCTAGGCGGGGAAACGGAACACAGGCGCCGCAGTCAATATTGTTAATCAACTCGTGGTTAAATCATGGTTGGTTGAATTCCTGGCCGACCAATACGCGAACCTGTTCCAGAAGTCCGGAGGGCATTAAAGGGGAGTCTTGTGTGTATGCCCGCACGTTTGTTTTTGTGTAGTGGGTTGTGGCGGAAGGCTGCAGATCGCCGATGATCCGATTGGGCCAGAGATTGGTGACCTTGATTTCGACTTCGTTATCGCCAGTGTGGATTTGCTGATCGATTCGAACCAGAAATGGCGCTCGCCACACTGTCTGTACTGCTGTTCCGTTGATAACGACGGATGCAATTTCTCGCACGCTTCCAAGGTCCAGCCATATCTGTTTCTGATGCATTGTGCTTTGCTCCGGGACATGCAAGTTTGCACGGTAGGTAGCCGTACCTGAGAAGTAGCGAACGCCGGGATCTTTCCACATGGTCCAGGACTGAAATTGATGCACCGGAACAGACTGCGGTGCTCCCCATCCGGCAGGAAACATCAATGTCCATGGGCCAAGCACCGGCGCAGATGCATCCAGGGGATGCACGGCCTTAGAGCGGCTGCTGCCATCGGAATATTGCAGTTGATAGCTTCCGGAATCGAACGCTACCCACGTCGAGTGATCTGGAGCGAACACATTGCCTGCCGCTGATGAAGAGGGATAGACAGGCGAACCATTTCTCACTATGTCCACCGTGTGAGTCCCTGAAGCATGCTGAAAGATGAAGAAGACGGACCCGAAGGCAGGGAACATCAGTGGGACTTCCGTGCGGTCCTCCTTGGTCTCGCGATAGACGAGTGCTGGTCTGGTCGATCCATCGTCCGGCATCCATAGCTCCGGTTCACGGCCGCGAACGCGAAACGATAAGCTGGCTCTTACGCTGTGATTCAGTCCGCTGCGAACAAAGTAGACGTCTGTATTACCGACCTTGCGATGGATATAGTCGAATGCCTGTCCTGTGTCCGTTTCATCGGTGCCAACCTGCAGGTGATACGAGAAGTCTGGGGCTACGCGCATGGATGCGAGCGCGGCGCGAGAATCGGATGTGCAGTAAACATGGCCATCTCCGTATTTCGTTTCGCCTGCGCCACTGGGATCGCACGCGCCCCAGATGGCGTTCGCTAGCTGCGCATAGGCAGCACGTTGATCATCCGGCATGAGCCCAAGAGGACCTAGCGGTTTAAGGCCGATCACGTTCCCGCCCTGATGAAGGAATGTGCTGACCCATTGCAGAGCGGGATAGGACAAGGCACGCGATGCAGGCAGCGTCAGCGCGCGATAATGCAAGCCCTCCGGTGTAAGCAGATCAGCGCCAGAGAACTGTATCCGATGCAGCAGAGCATCTTCATTCGTCACGTCGTAGTCGTACCCCGGCAAGACTCGCGCGGGATCGTCCTGCTTGACGCGCACTTGCCCGGGAATCTGATCTCCGTAGAAGTACAGAAGATCAGACACCGAATGCCCCTGCTGCAAAAGAAACTGTGCGCGGTTGAATGCCAGTAGCAAAGGCCCCGCCTGATTCCACCAGGTGACATTCGGATTCAGGTGTGTGCCGGCAAAGTACTCTTCGCCGGGCATGCCGTATTGCGCGGGTGAAGAGGTGAACTCATGCCAGAAGAGCCTGTTCAATCCTTCTGTAAGCGCATGGTCAAATGTTGGCTGAAGATTTCGCCCGGGGGATTCTGACCACGCACTTAGGCTCATGCTGGTAAGTCCTTCCGCAGCGACGTACGGTTTACCGTAAATATGGGCCGCGCTGGCAGCCTCTTTGACGAAGAAGCGTTGCACGTCCGTCACCCGGTGCGTTCCAGACACCGCCCAGAATTCTGTTTGCGGGTACGTTGTGCTGCGAAAGTTCTCCAGGGCATCCATTGGAGCACCGTGAGGCCCGCCGCCCTCAGGATGAGTTCCCAGGCCGTTCTGTTCGGCGTATCGTGCAAAACGATCGTAATAGTTCTCCGCAATTAGATCGGCTACAGTCCGTCGCAGGTCGAAGAGGAAACGGTTGCTGGTATCTCGACTGCCGAGGATGCGTCCGGCAACAATCGGCAGATAGGGCAGAGGGTCATATCCGCGCCTGCGCTGAAACTCCGCACGGAATCCATCTGTCCAATTTGTTCCACCTGCCTCCCAGCTGTCTGTCACAAGATAGCGGAGGCTCTTGCCCACGTACGGCTTTGCAACTTCAAGCAAAGGCGTGACTGCCTGTTGCCAGTAGTGATCGAAGGCCGATGCGCTCATCACATCCAGCGGCAGGCCGAGAGGTGTTCCAGTAGCATCTGTTAGGTGCTTGGATGTATCGGTATAGCCGACTTGAAGTATCTCCCACGTGCCCGCTGGAAATGCCCAGGTGAGCACACCCTGTGCGTTCACACGATCACTCACGTCCACCACTTCGTGGATATCGGCATCCTGTTCGCCGACCCTCGCGGGAGCATTCCGCATCACCCTATCAGACGAAGGCATTGAAAAGCCGGTTTCTTCCGCAGCGGTTTTGAATCGCAGATTTCGAATGGCTGTTCGTCCGCTTCCCTGCATGCCCGCAAGCGGCGCGCCGTGATGCAGAGGATATGCGAGTGTGGCAATCTTTCGATAGAAGCCGTCCTCGGCTGGAGGATTGCTCAATGAAACTGTTCTGGTGTCGCCGCCGCGCACCGTGGTTCGCGAATAGGTGAGGAGCTTAAGCGCATCCTGCGGCGTTACAGTTGCTCCTCCGATGATTCCTACGTCCCAACGGCTGGTGACGTTGAGGCTGATCTCAAGGCCCAGTTGCTGCGCGACCTTCAGCGCATGGACAAACAAATCGTTCCACTGCGGACTGCCGATCGCGGGTCCGTTTGGCACTTCCTGATTTCCCTGTTGCCCTGAGCCGTCTGCATCCACCAGTATGGCGCCGGCGTAGCCTTTGGCTTTCATGCCCTCCAGATCGCGCGTAATGGTTTCTTTCGTGGTATTCCCGTTCAGCCACCACCAGTAGCAACGCAACTCGGCAGACTTAGGCGGATGAGCGAATCCTTCATGCAAGGAATCCTTTTGACTTGGAGGCAGAACTGGAGGACTAGAACTTGCTGGACCGGCTGATAGAAACTGCGCAAAAGAAAGAAAAAGGAAGGAAGCAAACAGACCGAGGCTCTTCATGAATCCACCGAGAAATTAGGACAGAAGTCTACATCAATGAATCAGGCAGCGCCCATGGTCGTCAATGGGCGCCGCCTGAGGTGTGAACGTTAGAAGTTGATACGAGCGGTTACCTGCCCAATGCGCGGGTCATTGGCCTGGTTTGCCGCCAGCACGCCGAAGCCGGCTTTGCCGGTCGCGGTCAGGCTGGTGTTAGGACCGCCCCAGTTGACCTGGTTCAGCAAGTTAAAGAATTCGCCGCGCAGCTCGCAGTTGAACTTCTCATGCACCACGAACTTCTTGAACAACGAAGCATCTGCGACCGGGTGGACCCAGGTGCGGATATTGTGCATGAACGGGCCTGCGGTTGCCAGCGTAAAGCTGCCGGGAAGCTGCTGCCATGCCGGAGCCGGATCGCCGTAGTCGCATGCGCCGGTCTGCGTGGCCGGGTCGGTTCCACCGGGATGAATCGTGCCTGCAATATCCAGATAACAGGTATTGAACTGGTGATTCATGGTGCGCATGTGCGGAGCAGTTTGCGGCGTGCCGATGAGGATGGCCGCACCGCCCGGGTTGTTGATGAGAGAACCGTTGTTCGTGCGCACAATCGCATTCACCGTCCAGTTGCCCAGCAGCAGACGGCTCATGTGATTCTGCTGAAAGAGGGTCGGGAAGGTGTAACTGCCGAAGATGTTCAGAATGCGGTTTGGCGTGGAAGACTCATGGCGGTTGATGTTATCCCAGGAGTCCTGTGCATTCAGATAGCTGGTCTGCACCATCTCCTTTGCCCAGGTGTAGTCTGCCTGCGCACTGAAGCCATGGCTGAAGCGCTTGTTGATTTTGACCTGCAGGGCGTTATAGGAAGTCTTGCCCAGCGGGCGGTTGTAGAGCGTGATGCCGGTGAACTCCGGATAGGGCACCAGTAGATTCTGGTAGGTAATCGTGGAGCCGTTCAGGTTGCCGTTGCTTGGGATCAGGCCAGCCATTGGGTTGGCAACCTTGCTGTTGAGCACCGAGGAGCCCAGCGAGAAGTACTGCGCAGGCAGCGCGTTGATGCCTTTGGAGACC
>JAJXWS010000102.1 GCA_021781495.1 Acidobacteriota bacterium
TCCAGGTTGATGCGCGACAATCCAAGGCTGGCATCGGCCTCTTTCACATTTGCGCGAGCCACCGCAATCTCTTCTTTGCGCGTGCCCTCCAGTTGCTCGCTGTAGCGCTGTTGCGCCGCTTCGTATGCGGCCTCTGAGCGCTTCAATGCGGTTGCTGCCAGATCCCGATCCTGCGCGGAGATCTCGTCCTTGGCAAACAGCCTCTGTGCTCTCGCGTTATCCAGCTTCTTTTGCTCCAGGTCAGCCTGTGCGTCCAGCACACTCTGCTGCGAGGCCTTCTGTTCCTGCTCGCGGGTGCCTGCCAGCTTCAGCGCCAGGTTCGATTGGCTCACGTGCACGCGTGCCTCGTCGATGCGCACACGCTGTTCGGAGTCACCGTTATCCAGCCTGGCCAGCAGCGTGCCCTGCTGCACCACCGCGCCTTCCTGCACCGGCAGATCCACAATGCGGCCCTGCACCTTGAAGCTCACCAGGCTTTCATGCGCTTCAATATTGCCGGAGAGCTTCAACGTATTACTGTCCTGTGGCGTGTTATGCATCCGCTTATATAAAAAGATGCCCGCCGTTATCGCCACTGCCACGATGATCAATATCGGAATCACACGCTTCATCGTTCTCACCCTCGCTCACTGGCCCTGCGCAAATGCCGCAAGATTCTTCTCTGTGTTGCCAAGCGCCCGCGCCAATGCGAATTTGGCGTCCACATGACTCGACACCGCAAGAATGTAGTTCTCCTGCGCCCGTGCCAACTCGTCCTGTGCCGTCACCACCTCAACGTTGTTGGCGGTGCCTTCCTGAAAGCGGTCCTGCGCCAGCGCCAGCTCTCGCTGTGCCAGTGCCTGCCCCTGCTCCGACACCTCAACCTGCTGTGCGGCCGAGTCCAGATTCAGCAGTGCCTCGCGCACCTCCTCATCCACTCCGCGGCGCATATCCGCGAGCCGGTCATCAATCGACCGCACACGGCTTGCCAGTTCCTGCGCTTCTCCATCGCGATCGCGGTCAAAGACGGGCACGTCCACCTGTCCCTGTAGCAGGCCGGTTGGGCGCATGCTGCCGATGTTGCGTCCAATTCCCCCAAAGTTTCCGTTCAGGCTCAGCTTGGGATACCAGCGTGCCTGGTTCGCGCGCTGCTGTTCCACCAGGCTCTGCCTCTGGCTCATTAGCGCCAGATAGTCCGCCCGTGTGCTGAGTGCATCCTGCACCAGCAGGTCCGGGCCCCTGGGCGCAAGCGCTGCATAGCGCAGCGTCTCGGCCAGTTCCAGGGGAACACTGGGACTCAATCCCAGGTTGCGCGCCAGCACCAGCAGAGATTGCTTGCGCGCATTCTCGGCAATCAGCAATGCCTGTTGTTCGTTGGCTAGTTGCACCTGCGCGCGCAGCACATCCACGCCCGTCGCGGAGCCCGCGTCATGCTTGTCGGTGGCCAGCTTCAGCAGAGTCTCCGCGTCTGTGACACGTGTCTGTGCAGCGCTGGCGCGTGCAGTAGCCGACTCGGCTACCAGATACATCTCCGCAACGCTGCGAACAATCCAGTCGCGCACATCCTGGCTATCCAGCTTGCTGGAGTCCAATGCGCGCTCTGATGCCTTCAGGCTGCGATAGCTCGCCAGATCAATCAGATTCTGCTGGCCATAGATGCGAATGTCGTAGTTGGAAAACGGCCCAACCACATCCGGGAATCCCGGTGCTGAAATGCCAAAGGCTTGCAGGTCTCGATTCTGCACATTGGCATATGTCTGCGCATTCACGCGCGGCAGCATGGCTGCCGCATAGCGCCGCGCGCGCGTGCCCTCCGCCTCGGCAATTCTTTCGTTGGCCAGGAGCGTATTCACATTCGCCGCCAGCGCACGTTGAATGGCATCCTGCAGCGTCAGCCGATAGACCTGCTGCGTCTGCGCCAGCGCCACATGCTGCGCACCCAACGTCAGGCTCACCAGCAGGATCAGCCCGGCATATCGTAGTGACTTCATCATTTCCGCTCCCGGCGTTACATTGCCACTGCACGCCAAAAGTGCTCAAAGGTGCTGTCCATCCGGGTCGCGGGCGAGGGCTTGCCTTCCAGCGACCACAGCAGGATGGTTCCCATCACCGCCTGCTGCAGTTGCAGTGCCACGGCCCGCTTCTTCAGCTCCGGTGCAATCTCTCCACGCCTTTGCCCCTGTTCCACAAGCTGCGCAATCACAAGCCGTGCCTCAACAATGCGTTTGCGTATGATTCCGCGCACCACATCACTGGCGACAAACGATGCGATCAAAGCCCGCGCCAGCTCCGGACTGCGTCCCGGTTCTTCCATCAGTCGATGCGCAAGGTCGTACAGCACCTCGCGGATAGGCGTCTGCTCTTCCTTGGCCCGCCTGGCTGCTTCGCGAATCTTCGCCAGCTGAATCTCCCCCATCACTCCCAGAACATGGTCCTTGCTCTCGAAGTAGTTGAAGAATGTTCCCTTGCCCACATCCGCGGCTTCCGTAATGTCGCCCACCGTTACGCTGGAAAAGCCGCGCTCGGCAAACAGATCCATTGCCGTGCGGAAGAGCCGCAATCGCGTCTCCTCAGCTCGCCGGTGACGTCTTCCCCCCGGCGGGTGCGAGCTCCGCCCGGTTGCGTCCAGCGCCTTGACCAGGGCTTCGATTTGTTTGTCCCGCTTCATCTATAGAATGACCAAAGTTCAAACATGACCGACGGTCATGTTATACACCGAACAGAATTCGAAGTCAAAAAATGCACTTCCAGGGACGGCCGCGGTCCACGCCGTCGCAACGGAGTCGAACCCCGGCCTGTGCCCGCCAGCATGTGCGCAGGCCGGCAGGCCGTTTTCTACTTCGCTGTTAGCGTGGCGGTTACTTGTTTTTGTCTGAATCGGTGCTATGCTCCCACTCAATTTCGTTCTCCGGCGCAAGTGCAATCCGGCCGGGGAACCTTCCCCGTTCCGCGTCGTACACATGCAACCATGCAACGCCTTGTTCGCAAAGGCCGCCAATGCGCAACCGGACGCGGGCCTGCGCTCAGAGGGAGGAGTACGAGATGAGCAAAAATATTGTCTTTTGTGCCGACGGTACCTGGGATACAAGCGCGAACCGGACCAACGTCTACAAGATGTTCAAGGCCTGCCTCACCACCGCCAGCCAGATCCCGTTTTACGATGACGGAGTAGGCTCGGACGGAACACCGATTGAGAAGCTGCTCGGCGGCGCATTCGGCACGGGCCTCTTTCAAAAGATCAAGGACGGGTATGCGCAAATCGCTCACGTCTATGAGCAGGGCGACTCCATCTTCCTCTTCGGATTCAGCCGCGGGGCATACACCGCGCGCAGCCTGGCGGGCCTCATCGCCATTGCTGGCCTGCCCACAAAAGACTTCGATACGCAGCTGGTCGAGGCCGCATTCCAGGCCTATCGCAATCGCGATCAGCGCGCGCAGATATTGGCTCAACTGCAGGCGCCCTATGGCATGGACGATGCCAGGATTACGATGGTCGGCGTGTGGGATACGGTTGGCTCCCTTGGCATCCCTGCTATCTTTGGCGCGGTGTCTCCGTTGATTTACGGCTTTCTCGATACTTCCTTGCACCCCGACGTCCTGAATGCATTTCAAGCCCTGGCCGTGGATGAGCGACGCGCGGAGTTTCCCGCAACCCTGTGGACCGGTCCCTCCGCACCGCATCAACAGTTGGAGCAGGTCTGGTTCACCGGCGTTCACTGTGACGTGGGCGGAGGCTACCCGGAGCAAGGCCTGTCCGATATCACCTTTGCCTGGATGCTCAACAAAGCCCTTGCGCTGCACCTGCAGGTGGATTCCGGCATTGCAGCGCAGTACGCGCAGGTGGATGCCAAGCACTCGCTCGACCAGCTGCATGATTCGTGGGCGCTCTACTGGGGCTTCCCGCGTTCCAGAGAAATTGCCGATACCTCCTCTGTCGCCAACAGCGTGCAGATTCGATACCAGCATGATTCCACCTACAGGCCTGACAACCTGCAAACCTCTGGCACAGCGCTCGCCGCCAGCTACAACATCGTCAACGCCGTATCCGATCCTGCCTAGCATCATCGCGAACTCAGCTGACCGCGCTGAGCTTCGGATCACAGGCGATTTCCATGTACCATCGCTTGTATGAGCATTCCCCGCTCATCTCCGGTTGTCGCGCACGTCATCCGAGGGCAGGGAACGCACCGCTGAGGTGTACATGAGCAGCACCGGCTTTCACGTCCTCGCCAAGCCCATCGGGCCCATCTGCAATCTCGACTGCAAGTACTGCTTCTATCTCGAGAAGGAGTCTCTCTATCCGCAAGTCGAAAAGTGGGCCATGCCCGACGAGGTGCTTGAGAGCTACATCCGGCAGTACATCCAGGCGCACGATACGCCCGTGGTCAGCTTCGCCTGGCAGGGCGGCGAGCCCACGCTGCTCGGCGTGGAGTACTTCCAGAAGATCGTCACGCTCCAGCAGAGATACGCCGGCGGCAAGCGCATCCAGAACGCCTTCCAGACCAACGGCGTACTGCTCAATGATGCCTGGGCCGCACTCTTCCGGGAGAATGATTTTCTCATCGGCCTTTCCATCGATGGCCCGCGACAACTGCACGATGCCTATCGCGTGGACAAGGGAGGCCAGTCCACCTTCGACCGCGTCCTGCGCGGCATGGAGACGCTGCAGCGCAACGGCGTCGAGTTCAATACCCTCACCACCGTGCATCGCGGCAATGCCGACCACCCGCTCGAGGTCTACCGATTTCTCCGGCAGTACGGCAGCGGCTACATGCAGTTCATCCCCATCGTCGAGCGGATCGCGCATCAGGCTACAGCCGACGGTCTGCAACTCATCTCGCCCGACTTCGCTGGTGCCGCGCGCGTGGCGCCCTGGTCCGTGGAGCCGCGTCAGTTCGGCCGCTTCCTCTGCACCATCTTCGACGAGTGGGTACGCAACGATGTGGGCCGATGCTTCGTGCAGCTCTTCGATGTGAGCCTGGAGATGTGGACCGGCCGCGAGGCCAGCCTTTGCATCTTCCGGCGGCAGTGCGGCTCGGCGCTGGCCATCGAGCACTGCGGCGACGTCTACTCCTGCGACCACTTCGTCTACCCGCAGAACAGGCTGGGCAACATTCTGGAGTCCCCGCTCCGGTCGCTGGTGGACTCAGACCAGCAGCGGGCATTCGGCGAAGCAAAAGAGTCCACGCTGCCCGCATACTGCCGCCAGTGCGATGTGCGCTTTGCTTGCAACGGCGAGTGTCCCAAGCATCGCTTCGGCACCACGCCCGATGGCGAGCCGGGGCTCAACTACCTCTGCGCTGGCTACAAGATGTTCTTCCACCACATCGATCCCTGCATGCGCTTCATGACGGCGGAGCTGGCTAGCGGCCGTGCGCCCGCCAACGTCATGCGCTGGGTTGCCGCGCAGGATGCGCGCAACGCATTTCAGCATGCGCAACGCAACGATCCCTGCCCCTGCGGCAGCGGCAAAAAGTTCAAGCTCTGCTGCGCCGGCAAGGTCTAGGCTCGCCCGCTGCGGCTTCGCCCGGGCACACGCCGTCCCCCGGGGCTAAAGCGAAAGATTGTGAATGGGATTGTTCTGAAAGAGAAGAACTTAACTGGAATTTTGGTGCCGAAGAAGGGACTCGAACCCCCACACCCTTGCGAGTACATGGACCTGAACCATGCGCGTCTGCCAATTCCGCCACTTCGGCACGGGACACAAGTCTGGCGCACTGCATTTGCCAGACCGGCAGTAACTTTGAGTCTCGCAAATACGGGCTCTTGTGTCAAATGCGCAGCCCGCTTCCCAGGCTCCGCTGTACATCAATGCAAGATCGTATTGTCAATCAGCCGCGTATTGCCCACCCAGGCCGCTACGGCAAACAGCGACCCCGGCGCGGCCGTCTCCACCGGCTCCAGCGTCGCCCAGTTCACCAGCTCCACGTAGTCCACGCGGACGCCGGGCTCGGCCGCAAAGATGCTCCGCGCCGCGCCGGTCAGTTCGCTGGCTCGCCGCTCGCCCTGCGCCACCAGTTCCTCGGCTCTGCGAATCGCCCGGCTCAGCGTCAGCGCCTGTGCCCGTTCCGTGGCGCTCAGGTAGATGTTGCGCGAGCTTAGCGCCAGCCCATCCGGTTCGCGCACAATGGGACACACCACCAGCTCCGTGCCCAGCCGCAGATCCGCCGCCATGCGCCGCAGCACGGCCACCTGCGCCGCGTCCTTCTGCCCAAAGTAGGCGCGGTCGGCCTCCGCGGCAATCAGCAGCTTGGTCACCACCGTGGCCACTCCGCGAAAGTGTCCCGGCCGCGACGCCCCATCCAGACGCGCGCTTAGCCCGTCCACGTCCACAAAGGTCGCCGCCCCTGCCGGATACATCTCCTCCACCGGCGGCGCAAACACCACGCTCGCACCCTCCGCCTCGGCCAGTGCGCAATCGGCGTCAAAGGTGCGCGGATAGCGCGCATAGTCCTCGTTCGGCCCAAACTGCGTGGGGTTCACAAACACGCTCACGGCCACGTGCTCGCAGGCAGCGCTGGCTGCGCGAATCAACGAAGCGTGTCCCGCGTGCAGCGCGCCCATGGTCGGCACCAGCCCCACCAGCCCGCTCCGTCGTGCCTCGCGCGACCACCGGCGAAGCTCCTCTACCGTTCGTACAATTCGCATCAGGCCTTCCGCAGGGTGTGGAGTTTCCGGGCCGCTTCGGTCTTGGGCTCCAGCGCCCGCCGCGCCGCCTCCGGCAGGTGATAGCTCTCCTCGTCCGAGGGGAACGCCCGCCGCTCCACGTCTTCGCGATAGTGCTCCACCGCCGAGCGAATCACGGCCGCCGCATCGCCATAGCGGCGCACAAACTTCGCCGCCGGGGCAAACGTCAGGTTCACCAGGTCGTGGAAGACGAGGATCTGTCCGTCGCAGTCCGGCCCCGCGCCAATCCCGATGGTCGGAATCGGCAGCTCTGCCGTAATGGCGGCAGCCACCTCGCGCGGAACGCCTTCCAGCACCAGCGCGCCTGCCCCGGCCTCAGCCAGCGCCAGCGCGTCGCGCTTCAGCCGTTCCACCGTCTCTGCCGTGCGCGCCTGCACGCGGTAGCCGCCCATGCGGTGGATGCTTTGCGGCGTCAGCCCCAGGTGTCCCACCACCGGAATCTCGGCCTCCGTCAGCGCGCGCACCAGCTCCACGCGCGGACCTTCAATCTTCACCGCCTCCGCGCCCGCCTCTTTCACAAAGCGCACGGCGTTTGCCAGCCCTTCCGCCACCGTGCCGTGATAGCTGCCAAACGGCATATCGGCCACCACCAGCGCCCGGCGCACGGCCCGGCGCACGGCGCGCGTATGGTGCAGCATCTCGTCCACGGTTACGGCCAGCGTGTTGTCGTGGCCCAGCACCACCATGGCCAGCGAGTCGCCCACCAGCACCATGTCGATGCCCGCCTCGTCCACCAGCCGCGAAGTGGCATAGTCATACGCCGTCAGCGCGCTGATTGGCTTGCCCTGCCGCTTCATCTCGGCCAGCGCAGGCATTGTTACCTTGGTTGCGGGGGTTCCGGTGGCTGAGCCGCCACCGCCAGGGAAGTTCGTCAAGCTCATGGTTGTCTCCAGTGCCGCTCCGTTCACGCAGGATGCGACCCGAACAGTTGGAGTATACGCCTCTTCGCCCCGCCCGGCGTAAAAACCGCGGGCAGGCCGGCCCTCTTCGGCTCAGGCTTGCTCTCCATCCCCTCAGCGCCTCACACTGGTAGATGCAATGCCTTCTCTGCTGGCATCCGGAATTTACACGGGATTAGGCGCCGCTGCCGGGCTCGGCCTGGCGGCCGGCGGATACGCCTACGCGGCCATGTGGCCCGCCTCGCGCCTCTTCGGCCCGGCGCTCATCGCTCCGCGCCGCCCCGGCCAGCTCGCCCTCACCTTCGATGACGGTCCCAACCCGGCCTGGACGCCCCAGCTTCTCGACACCCTCGCCAGCCACGGCATCCGCGCCACCTTCTTCCTCGTCGGCCGCTACGCTCAGGCGCAGCCGGACCTCGTCCGCCGCATCGCTCAGGCGGGCCACCTCATCGGCAACCACTCCTTCAGCCACCCCAACCTCGCCTTCACCGCCGCCGCCAAAGTGCAATCTGAGCTGGCCCAAACCGCCGACGTCCTCCAGCAGATCCTCGGCGCGCCCGTCCGCTACTTCCGCCCGCCCTTCGGCGCCCGCCGCCCCTTCGTGCTCCGCGCCGCCCGGCAACTCGGCATGGAGCCCGTCCTCTGGAACGCCATCACCAACGACTGGGCCGAGCCCTCCGCCGACCGCATCGCCGCCCGGATCGCGCATAAAATCGACGCCAACCAGCGCCGCGGCTTCGCCACCAACATCGTCCTCCACGACGGCGGCCATCTCGCGCTCGGGGCCAACCGTGGCCCGTCCGTCGCCGCCGCCGGCCAGCTCATCGCCCGCTACCGCGCCACCCACGCCTTTGTCCCGCTCGACGCGTGGACCTCGC
>JAJXWS010000103.1 GCA_021781495.1 Acidobacteriota bacterium
GAATGGCCACACGTGGAAGGAGATGTTCGGCGATTCGGCTGATGAGGTGTTCATGGCATGGCACTACGGCCTGTTCATCAACCAGGTAGCAAAGGCCGGAAAGGCGGCCTACCCCCTGCCCATGTATATGAACGCTCAGCTTCCCGCGCCGCTGGAACAGCCCGGCGAATATCCCAGTGGAGGCCCGCATCCGCTCTACCAGGCTGTCTACCGCGCTGAGGCGCCGTCCATCGATTTCTACGCGCCGGATATCTACTGGCCAGACTTTGCGCACTGGGTAAGCCTCTACCGCGAGGCCGGAAATCCCGTCTTCATTCCCGAAGCGCGGCTCGATGCGGCTCCCTGGAATGCTCTGTACGCCTACGGGGAAGCGCAGGGATTCGGCTTCTCACCCTTCGCGGTGGACTCGCTGCCCGCAAGCTCCGCGGATGACACAAGCATGGCCAGCCTCTATGCCATGATGAGCAGCCTTTCCGGCGACGTGCTGCAGGCACAGCCAATGGGCCGGATTCGTGCGCTCGTGCTGCACGAGAACAGCCCACGGCCCAGTCAAAGCGTCGCACTTGGCGGCTACTTGTTCCGCGCCACCCTCTCGCGTTCATGGCCCGCCAGGCAGCTTGTTGCCACCAACGGCGCCATGATGATCCTGCAAACCGCGCCCGATGAATTCCTGCTGGCAGGCAGCGGATTGACGGTGGACTTTGTGCGCGACCCCGATGCCGACAACCAGATTGCGGGCATCGCCAGCATCGAGCAGGTATCCAAAGTGAACGGGCAATGGCGAGCCGAGCGCCGCCTGAACGGGGATCAGAGCAACCAGGGACGGCAGCTGCTGATGGATCCTCACGCGTTTCAGGTCTACCGCGTCCGGCTTTACACCTACCCCGGCAAACAATAGGTGCAAAGAACATCTGTGTGTCAAACACAGTAAGAATTCTTGCACCGTTCGCATTCCGACAGCGAAGCAGACGAGCCGGCCTCTCCGGGCCGGCTCGTCTGCTTCAGCGATCCACGCGTTGCAAAACCACAGGGATGCTGGACGGAATGTGGAACGAGTTGCCGAAAGATGGATCAGACCCATCCGGAGCGGGACCAATCGCAGGCCGATTCGGATCTTCCTTGGCAGGAACAGGCAAATGCCAGGGGATTTTGACCGAACGCTGCAGCTCGATGCGATCTCCCTTCAGCTCTCCTGTAAAGCTGTTCATGCCGGCGTGGAACGTGACATGATTGCCGGACACGACGCCCTCCGTGATGGGAACAGGGACGTCATCGCCGCCAAAGAATCCGCCACTTCCCTCAACCGTGCCTGCCAGCTTCTCACCCTGCTGGTGGAAGGTGAAGACCGAGCTGCCGCCAATGATCCTCGCAATCAAGCCTGCATTCTGCCCGGCAGGTTCCGGCAACGGCCTCCACAGCCCTGTAATACCAGGCCCTTTCGGCACCTCGCGCTCCCACGCCGCCACCTGCGGGCGCAGCGTCACGTGCGTGGAAGAAATAGTCGCCGATGCCGAACTCAGCCCCGGAGACGTGGCTTCCACCTGAATGCTGCCTGCCTGCTTTGTAGACTGCACCAGTGCCATGCAGTAGCCGGAGAAGGCCTTGCGCACGCTTCCCTTGTCCGATGCATGATCCGTCGGGTCTCCGTTGCCCACGCCGATAAGTCGTCCATCTCCCGACACGCGAAAGGTAACCTCGTTGTCCGTAACCGGAACCGTGCGTCCCTGTGCGTCCTGCACCTCAACGGCAAACATGGCCACATCTTCGCCATCAGCTGCCACGGCCGTGCGGTCAGCGCGCAACACCAGCTTTGACGCGGCGCCGGTGGTCTCCCGCCGGGTCGTCATCACCTGCTTGCCGTCTTTCCAGCCGCGTGCCTCAATCGCGCCGGGAGCGTAGGGAACCACCCACGCAACATGCGAGTCCCGTGGCACGTCTTTGGCACCCAGGCTCTTCCCGTTCACCAGCAGCTCAACCCTGTCCAGGTTGGAGTACACCCAGACAGCAATCTCCTTGCCTTCCATGCCCGGCCAGTTCCAGTGTGGAAACAGATGCAGCACCGGCTTCGCCGTCCACCAGGACTGGTAGTAGTAAAACGAGTCCTTGGGAAAGCCGCACGTGTCCACAATTCCGTACTGCGAGCTGATATTCGGCCAGCCATCGGGCGAGGGTTCGCCACGATAGTCAAAGCCGGTCCAGACAAAGCCACCGGAGAGCCACTGCCGCGCATTGCAGAATCGCCACCATCCCTCCGCCGAGGCGCGCCCCGTCGTGGTGTACGGGTCGTAGGCACTGACAAAGCCCTTCGAGGCATCCGTAATGTAAATGCCGCGCGTGCCCACCGCGCTCACCGTCTCCGTGCCCATCACCGGCTTGTCCGGATGCGCCTTATGGTAAGCCTCGGCCTGCGGGTCCATGTAGTTGTAGCCAATCACGTCACAAACCGCCAGGCCGCCTGTTCCAATCGCTCCGGTCGGCGCAATGGAAACGGGCCGTGAACCGTCATGCTTCGTGGACACGGCCTTCATCGAGCTCAGAATCAGCACGCCCTTTGCCGTGTTGGCCTGCCCCTCTTCATTGCCCATGGACCACATGAAGACCGACGGATGATTGCGATCCCGCCGGACAAGATTCTCAAACTGGCCCAGCCCCTCCGGGTTCGACGACATCATGCGGGTCTCGTCAAAAACCAGCAGCCCGAGTTGATCGCATGCATCCAGCAGCTCCGGCGTGGGCGGATTGTGCGAAGTACGGATCGAGTTGCAGCCCATCTCCTGCAGCTTGCGCACACGGTAGTACTGCACGGCATCCGGCAGCGCCACGCCTAGCCCGGCGTGGTCCTGATGATTGCAGGTGCCCTTCAGCTTCACCGGCGATCCGTTCAACAGGAAACCGCGGCTGGCGTCAAACTCCACAGTGCGGATACCGAAGGATGTCTCATAGCGGTCCACCACTTTGCCGCCGGCCTGCACCTCCGTAACCAGCTTGTACAGGTTGCGTTCCTCCAGCGACCACAGCCGCGGCTGGCGCACCACAATCTTCTGCTCGTAGTCGTGGCCCGCGCCCGAGGGCACAGGTGCTGTCGCTGCAATATCCTTGCCCACCACCGCGCCGGATGGATCAAGAATCGTGGACAGGACACGCGCCTGGCTGTCTCCGGTCGCATCGTTGCAGACCTCGGTGCGAATCGAAAGAGTGGCCTCCGTTTTGCGCACCTCTGAGCGGACAAAGGTTCCCCACTGCTTCACATGTACCGGATTGGTCTTTGTCAGCCATACGTGGCGGTAGATGCCCGCGCCTTCATAGAACCACCCGTCGCTCTCCGTCGCATCCACGCGCACCAGCAGCACATTCGGCTGTCCCGGATAGATGAAATCGGAAACATCAAAGCGAAACGGATCGTACCCGCCACTGTGCTGTCCAATGTAAAAACCGTTAAAGACCACCAGCGTGTCGCGATAAGCGCCGTCAAACTCGATCGAGATGCGCTTGCCCGCATCCTCCGCCGGCAGATCGAATACACGCCTGTACCAGCCAACGCTGGTCTCGGGATATTTACGGCCAAGCGGATAAAAACCCTTGCTCTGCAGGTCGGGATCGTTCTTGAAGGGCAGTTCGATGGCCCAGTCATGCGGCAGATCAATGCCGCGCCAGTCGCCGTCATCAAAAGCAATGGCCGCGGCCGGCATAAAGTGCCCGGTCTTTTGAAAGTTCCCTGCTCCGGCACTTCCGTATTCAAAGTCCCTGGCAGGGTCACAGGCATGGCCAAGGTGGAATCGCCAGCCATGGTCCAGCAGCAGGCGTTCCCTGCCCGCGCCCGGCGTGGCAGAGGCGGGAGAGCGGTCTGGGCTGAGCGGCCCTGCGGGTTCAGCAATGGCCTGAGCCGCGGAGTCGATGGGACCAAGGCCCTGGGCAGCGGCTACGGCAGCGGGAGCAAGCAGCGAGGACTTGATCATGTCGCGGCGTGAAAATGTTTTCATCATCACTCCATCCGGCCCTCAGGCGCAGCCTGAACGCCATCTGTATCTTCAAAAAATCAGGGTTCAGAATCGCCGCAAGTATACGCGGCCCTTTCCCCGGCTCACAAGCGGAATTGCACATCTCCGCTCCCTCGCAAATCAGAGTCTTCTCCGTACGCCTCGCCAATGTCCTCCCTGCACACCAAAGCCCGCAGCGCCAGCCCGGAGGAGCATAATCAAAGAAAGCGCGCATCCACATCTTGCGCCGTATGCATTGCATGTAGTCTCTTTCTTTTTTCCGCGACAGCGATTCCGGGAGGACTATGCCTCGAAGCCGATACCCTCAAGTCGACATGACCACCAGGATGCCGGCGACCTCGCAGAGCCTCAACAAGGTGCGCCTGTTTTGGAATCGCCGTAACCCATGGGCAAACAAGCTGGAGTGCCGGAGGATGCAATGAAAGCGTTGGTCAAAAGCAAAGCTGAAGTGGGACTGTGGCTGGAAGATATTCCCATGCCGACCGTGGGCATCAACGATGTTCTGGTGCGCGTACACCACACCGGGATCTGCGGTACCGATGTTCATATCTACGACTGGGATCAGTGGGCTCAGCGCACCATTCACGTTCCTCTCGCCATAGGCCATGAGTTTGTGGGCGAAGTCGTCAGCGTGGGTTCAAACGTAAACGACTTCCATCCGGGAGATCTGGTAAGCGGCGAAGGCCACGTGGTCTGCGGACGCTGCCGCAACTGCCTGGCCGGGCGTCGCCATCTGTGCGCGCTGACGCAAGGCGTGGGCGTAAACCGCGCCGGCGCATTCGCGGAATACATTGCTCTGCCGATGAGCAACATCTGGCGCCATAGCGCCGGCATCGATCGCGAGATTGCCGCCATCTTCGACCCCTTTGGAAACGCGGTGCACACCGCCCTCGAGTTCCCCGTGCTGGGCGAAGACGTGCTGATTACTGGCGCGGGCCCCATCGGTATCATGGCGGCCGCCGTGGCGCGGCATGCCGGCGCGCGCTACGTTGTAATCACAGACGTCAATCCGCATCGCCTTGAACTAGCACAGAAGATCGGCGTAACGCTTGCCGTCAATCCGCGTGAAACCTCGCTCGCAGACGTGCAGAAGAAACTGGGCATGGCCGAGGGGTTTGACGTAGGCATGGAGATGTCCGGCAATGCGCAGGCCTTTCGCGACATGCTCAGCAACATGAGCCATGGCGGCAAGATCGCAATGCTCGGAATCCCTTCGCCGTCCGAGATGACCATCGACTGGAGCCAGGTCATCTTCAACCAGCTCACCATCCGCGGCATCTATGGCCGCGAGATGTATGAGACCTGGTACAAGATGACCGTCATGCTGGAATCAGGACTGAATATCAAGCCCGTCATCACGCACCGCTTCAACTGGCGCGACTATGAGCAGGGCTTCCAGGCCATGCGTACGGGCAACTCCGGCAAGGTTGTTCTCGATTGGCGAGACGCCAGCTAGGCGCGCACAGATTCCAGCGCAGCATCCGGTCATGCGCGTGCAGCGAATGCCCACGCATGACCGGAAAACCCCACCCAGCTCAGATCACTCACGTTGGCCGCCTCCCGCCTGCTTCAACTCGTTTCCAAGCACATCGAGGAAGCGATTGATCAAAGCAATACTGCGGCGAAGTTCCGGCTGCCTGAACTCACTCAGCAGTGAAAAAAGACCGGGCGGATCGATCACCGGTTTCTTCTCGCTGCCCAGCGTTTCACTCACGGCCACGGCAACGCACTGCAACAGCTCAGGATTGATGGAGCCAAGCATCTTCCCCAGGATGATCGCGTTGCGCAGCGCGCGCACGGAGTCCGGCGCCTCCGCCGCTGTGACCGCAGTTTCCAGAATCCTGTCGCTCGCGCCAAGAGCACCACGCAGCAAGCCCAGGACGCGCTTCTCATGCAGTTGCTGCAGTAACTCATAGGCGTCCAGCAACGCCTCGGCATGCTCGGCAGGCGCGCTCTCCAGCCGCGCAAGCAGTTCCTTGCGCGGATCGCGCGCAGGCATCTCAAAAGCAATCGGTCGAGCCATTCTGTCTTCTCCTTCCGCTGGAGCTTCTATATGCGTCGCACCGCAAGCGCAACATGGTTCTGCTTCTCTGCAAATCGGACCTCAGGATTTCTGAATCTGCACCAGGGAAGCACCCGGCATCCGATAATCCGCACGCTTCCATTTGCGTTCCACCTCTACGCCCTTCTGTGGAGTGGGCTTGCCAAAGCGCGAGTTGTTGCCCGGCAACGGACTCTCGCCCGTATCCTCCAGTCGCTTCAATCGCACCGCGGTCTCCTTGTACGCTGGCGTGTGCGTTTCCTTGTCGGTAAAGCTGCTGGTAAGGCGATTCACAGGCTCATCCACGGAGTTCATCGGCATGTAAAGCTCCTTGCCCTTCACGCGATCCGTAATCAGTGCCTGTGCGCGAATCTTGCCGTAGCGCGAAGCAAGTTCAATCCAACTGCCGCTCTGCACGCCTCGCTCCATCGCCAGTTCCGGTGATATCTCAACAAACGTGCACGGAACCTTCTCGCGAATTCCATCCGTGCGATACGTCATATTGCCTTCGTGGAAGTGTTCGAGCATGCGGCCGTTGTTCAGGTGAAGATCGAATTCTTCATCCGGCTGCTCGCTTGGCTCCGTCCACGCCAGCGGAAAGAACTTCGCCTTGCCATCGGGCATGTGGAACTGCTTCGTATAAAGAAGCGGCTGATCACTCCCATCCTCCGCAACTGGCCACTGCAAGGACTTGTATCCCTCCAGCCGCTCGTAGCTCACGCCCGCCACCAGGGGGGTCAGCCGCGCAATCTCCTCGTAGATTTCCGACGGATGCTGATAGCTCCAGTCGGCGCCGAGCCGGTTCGCAATCTGCTGAAGAATCTGCCAGTCCGGACGACTTTCGCCCAACGGCTCAAAGACCTGGTACAGCCGTTGTATGCGCCGCTCCGTGCTGGTGAAGGTTCCTTCCTTCTCCAGGCTTGGAGATGCCGGAAGAACAACATCGGCAAAGCGGCATGTCTCCGTAAAGAAGATATCCTGAACAACAAAAAAATCGAGCTTCGAGAGAGCGCCGCTCACATAGTTCGCATTGGAGTCCACCATGCTCATCTCTTCCCCAAACAGATACATGCTCTTCAGTCTTCCCTCGTAAATGGCATCAATCATCTGGTGGTTGTTCAGTCCGGGCTTGCTGGGCAGTGTCACGCCCCACGCCTGTTCAAACTTCCCGCGGATCATCGAATCCTCGACAGGCTGGTAGCCGGGAAAGAGATTCGGCATCGCCCCATGATCGCTCGCTCCCTGCACATTGTTGTGCCCGCGCAAAGGATAAGCGCCAGTCCCGGGCCGCATGTAATTGCCCGTTGCTAAAAGCAGATTGGAGATTGCCGTCGATGTATCGGAGCCCATTGTGTGCTGTGTTACGCCCATGGCCCACAGCACGCACATGCGATCCGCGGCTGCGATTTCTTTCGCAACGGAGATCAGCGTTTCCTGCGACAGGCCGCAGCGCTCACTCGCCATCTCCATCGTGAATGGTTCCAGACTCTTGCGATACTCCTCCGCGCCGTTGACCCACTGCCGTATAAAGTCCTGCTTCGCCAGTCCGTTCTCCAGTAGATAGCGCGTCACTGCCGACAGCCAGATGAGATCCGTACCCGGACGCGGATGCAGAAAGATGTCAGCGCGCTGTGCCATCTCATGCCGGCGCAGATCCGCAACAATCAGCTTCATCCGTCCCTGCTTATGCGCTCGCTTCACGCGCGTAGCCAGCACAGGATGACTCTCGCTCGTGTTGCTGCCAACAATCAGCACCAGATCGGCCTGCTCAATATCCGCAATGGACCCGGAATCGCCGCCATACCCTACCGTGCGAAAGAGTCCCGCGGTTGCCGGAGCCTGGCAGTAGCGCGAACAGTTATCCACGTTATTCGTGCCGATAACCGCTCGCGCCAGCTTCTGCATCAGGTAGCTTTCTTCATTCGTACACTTCGACGACGAGATAAATGCCAGCGCATCTGGGCCGCTCGACCCTTTGATCTCAGTAAAACGACGCTCAATCAGCGAGAGTGCTTCATCCCAGGTTGCCGCGCGAAATCTGTCTCCTTCGCGAATGAGCGGCATCGTCAGTCGATCAGGACTGTTCACATGGCCCCAGGCAAATTTGCCCTTAACGCATGTCGAAATCCCATTGGCCGGGCCATCCAGCGGTTCCACCTTCAGGATGTGCCGATCGCGAGTCCAGATATCAAAGCTGCAGCCAACGCCGCAATAGGTACACACCGTCTTGGTACGCTTGATGCGCGAACTGCGCATCGCCGACTCCACCTCGGAGACT
>JAJXWS010000104.1 GCA_021781495.1 Acidobacteriota bacterium
CTGAAAACAAAACGAAAATTCTCTCCACCCAACGTGCGAACAATTTCCACCCATTTCGCTAACCTTGAACTATGCCGAACCACAGCCAACAACCAGGAGCGGAAACAGAAACAGGGGGTACCCCCCCCCCTGAAAATTTTGTTTTCCACAGAAAATCGTGCGAAAAATTCCGCACCTCAATCCAGACCAATCCAGTCCGTTCTACTTAGCGCCGCCCCAAGTTCGCGCACAAACGAGCGCGGCGGCTGGTGTCTTCCCAGCCGCCGCCACAAATGCCCTGAATTACGAAACGAGATCTACAACTCGGATTTGAAGTAGTGTTTCAGCAGCAACGACATCTGCGCGCCCGACATCGACGGCGGCAGCGTGTATTCATCCGTATCCGGGTGCCCTGAGATGATGTGGACTTCCGTGTAGGTCTTCATGTGCGCGCCTATGAGCTTGCCCATCTTATCCTTGACATTCGAAGTACGCGCCGACGAGTCGGTCATCATCTTCAGGCCGATTCCCGGAAGCAGGGAAAGCATCTTCCCCATCTTATGCGTCTTGCGGCGCGCCGTGATGTACAGCGTCTCTCCCTGCGCGGGAGCAAAGTTGAAGTCCTTCACCGGAGCATCTTTGAAGGCTTCCTCAAGCGACGATCTGCCTCCTATCAGCATCAGATCATCTCCCGGTTTGAACTGAACCGTATTGCCATTCAACCTGTACTTCAATCGATAAAGGGTGCTTTTCACAGCCCAGGCTGCGCTCATCTCTTTAAAACCGCTACCCTCGCCGACCCTCTCGCTCAACCAAATCGCCTGTACCTGCATGCGATAAATTGAACAATCGCGCTATTTCCGTGTCAAGAACAAATTCGCGCCGCCGCTCCCACTCCTTGCGCTCTTCCCGCCCCAATCACCGGGCATCGCGCACAGTCCTCTCACCCGTCACACCCCGCCGGCTCCAACCTGGTCTAAAATAGGCGGTCATGGCTACTGAAACGCTCACCACCGCCATTCCGCTGCGCTCGCCTCAGGGCGCCTTCGCCAACGAGCCCTTCACCAACTTCAAGGACCCCGACAACGTCCGCCGCATGCACGCCGCTCTCGACCTCGTCGCCGTCCAGCTTGGCCGCGAGTACGAACTCATCCTCGGCGGCCACCGCATCAAGACTGAGGGCAAGATCCGCTCCCTCAACCCCTCGCGTCCCGACCAGGTCGTCGGCATCCATCAGCGCGCTGAGGCGCAGCACGCCGCCGACGCCATGCAGGCCGCACTCGCCGCCTTTCCCGCCTGGAGCCACGCCTCCGTCGAAACCCGCGCCTCACTGCTGCTCCACGCGGCCGACATCATCCGCCGCCGCAAGTTCGAGTTCATGGCCTGGCTCACCTTCGAGGTCGGCAAAAACTGGGCCGAGGCTGACGCCGACGTCGGCGAAACCATCGACTTCCTCGAGTACTACGCCCGCGAAGCCCTCCGTCTCGCCGCCGCCAAACCCACCATCCAGTACCACGGCGAGCGCGACGAGCTCCTCTACATCCCGCTCGGCGTCGGCGCCGTCATTTCCCCGTGGAACTTCCCCTTCGCCATCATGGCCGGCATGACCGCCGCCTCCATCGTCGCCGGCAACACTGTCATCCTCAAGCCCTCCAGCGACTCGCCCACCATCGCCGCCCGCTTCGTCGATGTCCTCGAAGAGGCCGGCATGCCCGGCGGCGTGGTCAACTTCTGCCCCGGCTCCGGCGCCACCTTCGGCAACGCCATCGTCGAGCACCCCATGACCCGCTTCATCGCCTTCACCGGCTCCAAGTCCGTCGGCCTTGAGATTCACGAGCGCGCCGCCAAAACCCAGCCCGGCCAGAAGTGGATCAAGCGCACCATCCTCGAGATGGGCGGCAAGGACTCCATCCTCGTCTGCGCCGATGCCGACCTCGACGCCGCCGTCGACGGAGTCGTAGCCTCCGCCTTCGGCTTCAGCGGACAGAAGTGCTCCGCCTGCTCGCGCGCCATCGTCGAGGCGCCCATCTACGACGCCTTCGTCGAGCGCCTCCGCGAGCGCGTCGAACAGCTCACCGTCGGCGACCCCGCCAAAAATCCCAACATGGGCCCCGTCATCAACAAGGCTGCGATGAACACCATCCTCGGCTACATTGAAACGGGAAAGAAGGAGGGTCGCCTCATCACCGGCGGGCAGCCCGTTCCGACGGACGAGAACGGCTACTTCCTCCAGCCCACCGTCATCGCTGACGTCGCGCCCACCGCCGTCCTCGCACAGGAGGAGATCTTCGGCCCGGTCCTCGCCGTAATCAAGGTCAGCAGCTTTGAGGATGGCCTCGACGTCGCCAACAACACGGAGTACGGCCTCACCGGCGCGCTCTACACCAGCGATTGCGAGCGGCTCGAACGAGCCCGTCGCGACTTCCATGTCGGCAATCTCTACTTCAACCGCAAGTGCACCGGCGCCATGGTTGGCGCGCACCCCTTCGGCGGTTTCAATATGAGCGGAACAGACTCCAAGGCGGGCGGCCCGGACTACCTTCTGCTCTTCACCCAGGCCAAGAGCGTCGCGGAAAAACTGCAGTAAAGCAGCCTGTTGCTTGCCAGGGTCTCCCCGCGGAGACCCTAGTAAGCGGCCTGTGCCGTCTGCGGCTCGTCTTCCTGGTCCAGCCGGTTGCCCGCCTCCGCCGCGGCCTGCGCCAGCACGCGGTGGTGGATCGTAAACAGCGCCAGCTCCAGCCGGTCGCTCACGCCCGTCTTGTCATAGATGGAGCGCAGATAGTTCTTGATGACCTGCTCGGTGGTCTTCAGCCGCGTGGCAATCTCGCGGTTCTTGCATCCCTGCACAATCAGCGCCACAATGCGCATCTCTTTCGGCGTCAGCCGGTCGCGCACCCGCGTGCCCACCAGGTCCTCTTCCGGAGACTCCGGCAGCGACACCTGTGGCGGCGTCCACACTGCCCCCGCGGCCACCTTGCGCACGCACTCCAGCAGCGAAGGCCCCGTCACGTTGCGAAACACAACGCCCCGGCAACCCTGCTGAATGAATGTAATCGGCGAGTCGCCATTCTCTGCAATCACAATGCCTCGACTCCCCGCCGTATCCAGCGCCGCACGAACCACGGCCATGTCGGGCTTCAGTGAGGCGGCAAAGATCACCATCGCTCCCGGAAACGTCTGGATGGCGTGCAGCATCCGGTCCACGTCCGTGCACTGCGCAATAATGCGCATATCGTCGTCCATGGCCAGCACCTTGGCCGTGCCCGCGCGAAAGATCGCCTGGGAGTCTGCCAGAATGAGCTTGTTCATCGCTCTTGCCCCATCTGCCGCCATGCTCCGGCGGCAACGCCAGTGGACGTCGAATCGTTCACCTTCGCCTCCAACGGCGCCCCGCCATCCAATCGGCACTGCCTGCTGGCCGGTAAGCCACCATTCCCTGAGGACATCCGCCCACGGGTGGCCGGCAGCGCGCTCATTTATAAGGGCCCGTTCCTTTTGTCACTGCGTTGCAAGCAACCACCACAATCCAAAGTAACGTCTCATGTTACCACTTTGCCGACAGCGCCACGATGCACCTTTCGTGGGGGTTATTCCACCAAAGTTGGCCTTGCCCGGCACGGGCTCCATCGAAGACCATGGCAACGCAACCCGGGCAGCCAGCCACCGCAGGCCCTAGACTAGGAGCATATGGCAAGGCCAATCCTACTTGCGGTAGACGACGACGTCAGCGTGCTTGAGGCCGTAGTCCAGGACCTCCGGCGCCAATACGGAGCCACCTATCGGGTTATGCGGGCCGCCAGCGGCCAGGCTGCCCTCGACATCCTCTCGCAGTTGAAAGCCCGCGAAGAGCCCGTCGCCCTCATCGTCAGCGACCAGCGCATGCCCGGCATGAGCGGCGTTGACTTCCTCGAGCGCTCGCGCGAACTCTACGCCGACGCCCGCCGCGTCCTGCTCACCGCCTACGCCGATACTGAGGCCGCCATCCGCGCCATCAACACCGCGCGCATCCACTACTACCTCAACAAGCCCTGGGACCCGCCGGAGGAACGCCTCTATCCGGTCCTCACCGATCTGCTTGAAGACTGGAAGGCCGGCTATCGTCCGCCGTTTGAGGGCCTTCGCGTCATCGGCAACCGCTGGTCGCTCAAAGACCACACCCTGCGGAACTTCCTCTCCCGCAACCACGTCCCCTATCGCTGGCTGGACGCCGCCGGCAGCGCCGACGCGCAAACCCTGCTCCAGGAGCGCGGCCTGCAGCCGGACCAGCTCCCCGCCGTCCTCTTTGCCGACGGCAGCGTCCTCGTCTCAGCCGACCCCGACACGCTTGCCGTCCGCGTCGGCCTGCGGACCCAGGCCACACAGGAGTTCTACGACATGGTCGTCGTCGGCGCCGGCCCCGCCGGACTCGCCGCCGCCGTCTACGGCGCCAGTGAAGGCCTGAAGACCCTAGTCATCGAACCCGAAGCCCCCGGCGGACAGGCCGGCTCCACCTCCCGCATCGAAAACTACCTCGGATTCCCCTCCGGCATCACCGGAGCCGATCTCGGTCGCCGCGCGCACATTCAGGCATCCCGCTTCGGCGCGGAGTTCCTCACCCAGCGCGCCACCGGCCTGCGCATCGACGGCCAGTACCGCTTCGTCCAGCTCGCCGACGGCCGCGAAGTCGCCTCGCACGTCGTCCTGCTCGCCCTCGGCGTGCAATATCGCAAGCTCGATGTTCCCGGAGCCGACCACCTCACCGGCCGCGGCATCTACTACGGCGCGGCCCTGGTGGAAGCCGCCGCCTGCAAGGACGAAGAGGTCTACGTCGTCGGAGGCGCCAACTCCGCCGGACAGGCCGCCCTCCACTTCGCCAAGTTCGCCTGCAAGGTAACCATGCTGGTGCGGGGACCCGGACTTTCCGCAACCATGTCGAAATACTTAATCGATGAGATCGAACGCACATCCAATATTGTGTTAACGCCCCTGACGGAGGTCGTCGCGGCAGAGGGAGAAGAGCACCTGGAGGCACTGCGGTTACGCGGCCCGCAAGGCGAGTATCGCGTGCCCGCCACGTCGCTCTTTGTGTTCATCGGCGCGGCGCCCGGGGTAGATTGGCTTCCACCCGGCATCCTGCGGGACGAGAAAGGCTTCGTACTGGCAGGGCCGGATCTGCGACGGGAGGGCAAGCTGCCCGCCGCATGGCAGGAACAGCGCGAGCCGTTCCTGCTGGAGTCCAGCGTGCCCGGCGTCTTCGTCGCGGGCGATCTGCGGCACGGCTCCGTCAAACGGGTCGCATCCGCCGTAGGCGAGGGCTCGATCGCGGTGCAGTTTGTACATCAGTACCTGGCCGGCTTTTAGTAGGAGTGGCAGCAGAGGCAATGAACGAGCATTCACAAACCGCGGTCATCGAACCGGTCGCCTTGGCCGATATCGCTGCGGAGTTGCTCCAGACGCGCACCTTTTGCGGCGCGGATCTGGAGTCGTTGCGCGGCCTTGATCACCTGGAACGCGTCGCCGCGCCGGCCGGCACCGTGCTTATCCAACCCGGCGATCCAGCCGCGTATTACTGGCTTGTACTGCGCGGCCTGGTCAGCGCCGAACGCGTCGAAAGCGACGGCTCCCGCTCTGCGGTAGGCGAGTCGCACACCGGCGACGGCTTCGGCGAGGTGCCTCTTCTCACCGGCAAAGCGCAGGTCCCATTCCTCGTCACCGCGGTGGAAGACTCGCAACTGGCGCGCTTCACCGCCGATCAGTTCTGGGTGCTGATGGCCGGCTGCCCTGCGATGCGCACCACCGTGCTGGCCGACTTTGCCAAGCGCCTGCACACCTACCAGGTGGAAGCGCTGCATCGCGAAAAGCTCGTCTCCCTCGGCACCCTGGCCGCCGGCCTTATGCACGAGTTGCACAATCCCGGCTCGGCCGCCAAGCGCTCCGCATCGCAGTTACGGGAAAACCTCCTGCGGCTCCAGCAACTCTCGCTGCGCAGCGGCAGCAAGCCCAAGACCCCCGCTCAGCTCGAGTGCATGAAAGGTCTGCTGGAGCACACCGTGAAGGGCTGCCGGCTCACTGCGCTCAGCAGTCTGGAACAGGCAGACGCCGAAGAGGCCATGGCCGAGTGGCTGGCCGCGGCCGGGGTGGAGAACGCTTACTCCATTGCGCCGGTCTTCGTCAGCATGGGCTTCGATCAACAGGAACTGGCCTGCGCCAAGGAATACTTTGAGGCAGACGCCTTTTCGGATGCACTCAACTGGCTCGGCGCACTCGTCTCCAGCATGTCCCTGGTCTGCGCCATTGAGGAAAGCATCACCCGCATCTCCGATCTCGTGATGGCCGTGAAGAAATTCGCCTACGACGAGCGCTCCCCCGCCCGCACGCTCGATGTGCACGACAGCCTGCAAAGCACGCTCACCATCCTGGGCCACAAGCTGCGCCTGAAACAGATCACGGTGGAGAAGAACTTTGCGGCATCTCCCTCCACCATCTTCACGCGCGGCTCTGCACTCAGCCAGGTCTGGACCAACCTGATCGACAATGCCGTGGATGCCTCCCCGGATCACGGCACTATCCAGATCTCCACCTGGACCGAACCGGCCTCCGCCGGGGATGCAACTCCGGACAGGCTGGGGGTAAGCATCACCGACCACGGCACGGGCATTGCGCCCGACGTGTTACCGCACATCTTTGACGCCTTCTTTACCACCAAGCCGCAGGGCGCCGGCACAGGCCTCGGGCTGGAGATCGTTCATCGCATCGTGACGCAGAAATTCCGCGGCTGCATCAACGTGGAGTCCGAACCCGGCAAGACCCGCTTCATCGTGCACCTGCCCCTCAGCAGTCCAGCGGAAGCTGAACAGCCGCAGTGCAAGGGCATCTGACGCGCAGACCTGGAGAACCTGGCTTTCTCAAACGAATATTTGCCTCCCGTATGGGCGGATGGTGTACTCTGTTGGACAATAAGTAAGCGTTTACTGGAGGGTTCTTCATGTCCATCGTGGCCGGGGTCGATTTCGGCACGCTCAGCGTGCGCGTAACGTTGGTTGACAGCAAACAAGGTCCAATCGGGACTGCCTCTGCTCCCTACCCGTTGCACCGCCGGCGCGAGGACCCCGATTTCGCTACCCAGTCGCACCAGGATCAGATGGAAGCACTGGCCGCGGCCACCCGCGAAGTACTCAAAAACACCGGCGTGGACGGCAACGCCGTCGAGGCCATTGCTCTCGACACAACCGGTTCCAGCGTCATCCCCGTCGGCGAGGGGCTGGAGCCCCTGGACGACTACTATCTCTGGTGCGATCACCGCGCCCACTCTGAGGCCGAGGAGATTACCACCAAGGCCCACGCCATGGGCATTGAGGCAATCGAGTGGTGCGGCGGCGTCTACTCCCACGAGTGGGGCTTCGCCAAGCTCCTCCACTGGCTGCGGCACAACCCGGAAAAGCGCGACCGCTTTGTCACTGCTCTGGAGCACTGCGACATGGTGGCCGCCACGCTCAGCGGCATCAAGACCGTGTCGGAACTGAAGCGCAGCGTATGCGCCATGGGTCACAAGTGGATGTGGAATCCCAAGTGGGACGGCCTGCCCTCAGAGGAGTTCCTGGTTGCCGTCGATCCGCTGCTGGCCGGTGTGCGCGCCAGGATGGGCGGCGAGTATCTGACCAGCGATCACCCGGCCGGCAAGCTGGCGCCGGAGTGGGCGGCAAAGCTGGGCCTGAAGGCCGGAATCCCGATCCCCGTGGGAGCCTTTGACGCGCACTGGGACGCAATCGGGTCCAACATCCGCGAAGGCGACGTGGTGAATGTCGTCGGCACGTCCACCTGCATCATTGCCATGGCGCGCGAAGCGGAGCTGGTGCCCGGCGTCTGCGGTGTTGTGCCGGGGAGCGTCCATCCCGGCTTCACGGGCATTGAGGCCGGCCTCTCCGCAACCGGCGATATCTTCGACGCGATCGCCCGGCGCGCCCAGACCACCGTTGCCGCACTGTCAGAGGGCCTGGACGCGTACAAGGCTGGACAGACCGGCCTGCTGCGCCTGAGCTGGGACAATGGCGACCGCACCGTGCTGGTGAATCCCGAACTGGGCGGCGTCACCCTGGGCTGGAACCTGATTCACACCGCGCAGGACGAGCTCTTCGCCGCCATTGAAGGCACCGCGTTCCACACCCGCATCATTCTTGAACGCATGGCCGAGCATGGCGTGCGCGTCGACCGCGTCATCAATGCCGGAGGCATTCCGCAGCGCAATGAGGTGCTGAATCGCGTGTACGCCAACGTGCTCAACAAGCCGGTGCTCGTGCCCGCAGGCATTCCCACAAGCCTTGGTTCCGGCATCATGGCCC
>JAJXWS010000030.1 GCA_021781495.1 Acidobacteriota bacterium
CTCAAAACAAAACGAAAATTCCCGCACCCCAACGTGCGAACCATTTCCACCCATTTCGTTAACCTTGAACTATGCCGAACCACGCACGCCAACCCGCAGCAAGCCGGAAACCAGGGGGTACCCCCCACCCCCCCCTGAAAATTTTGTTTTCCACAGAAAATCGTGCGAAAAATTACGAGGTCCGATTCGAAAAGTCTTCGCCTCTTGCGCAGCCGGCGCTTTACCGGAATCGCACGCTGTAAGGAGCGCCTGCCGTCACCGGAAACTCGGCCACATCGCCATCGGCACGGCGCAGCGTCACCGCTCGTCCACCGCGCGTCACCTGCGCCACACCTTGGCCTGCCGGAGCCGCAAGGCGAACCTTCCCGTCGGCCTGCGCACGCAGTGTCGCGCGCACGGCCTTTCCGCCGCGCCACGCGCAGTCCACCTCAACGCCGCCGCGCGCGCGCAGACCGCGAAAGCTTCCCGTCTCCAGCGCCTTGGGCAGTGCAGGCAGCAATCGCACCACGCCGCCGTGGCTCTGCAGCAGCATCTCCATCAGGCCGGCCGATCCGCCCAGGTTCCCATCAATCTGGAACGGCGAGTTCGCCTTCATGCCGCACACGTCAAACAGATTCCCGCGTGTCGAATATCGCAGCATATCCATCATGCTGCCATAGGCCGCCTCGCCGTCTTCCAGCCGCGCCCAGCAGTTCACAATCCAGGCCCGGCTCCAGCCCGTGCTGCCGCCGCCGTGGCTTAGCCTTCGCTCCAGCACCCGGCGCGCCGCACTCGCCAGCTCCGGCGTACCGCGCAGCGTGATCTGGTCCTCCGGATACAGCGCAAACAGGTGCGAGATGTGCCGGTGTCCCGGCTCCGTCTCGGCATAGTCTTCATTCCACTCCTGCAGCGCTCCATTCGCGCCAATCTTCAGCGGGGGCAATCGCTTCGCCGCAGCCCGCACCTCGCGCCGCAGTGCTTCATCCACGCCCAGCAACTCGCCGCCGCGCTCCACGCGATCAAACACCGCGCGAATGATCTCCGTGTCCATCGCCGGCGACATGCACAAACTCGCCGTGCTTCCATCCGGCAATCGATACTTGTTCTCCGGCGACTGGCTCGGCCCGCTCAGCAGCCCTCCGTCCTTCGCCTCCACCAGGTAGTCCAGCAGAAACTCCGCAATCTCCTTCAGCCGCGGATACGCCCGCTCGCGCAGAAAAATCCTGTCCTGCCCAAACTCGTAGTGCTCCCACAGGTGCAGCGACATCCACGCCGCGCCCATCGCCCAAACGCCTGCCTGCACATGGTCCACCGGAATCGAGTCACCCCAGATGTCCGTGTTGTGGTGCACCACGAATCCCCGCGCGTTGTAGTACTTCTTCGCCGTCGCCGCGCCCTGGCTGCGTGTGCTGTCCAGCAGGTCAAACAGCTGCGGATGCAGATCTGCCAGGTTCCCCGGCTCAGCCAGCCAGTAGTTCATCTCCGCATTGATGTTCACCGTATACTTCGAACCCCACGGCGGATCAATGCTCTCGTTCCAAATGCCCTGCAGATTCGCCGGCAGCGTACCCGGTCTGCTGCTGCTGATCAGCATGTAGCGGCCATATTGAAAATAGGTCTGCAGCAGTCCAACATCCTCGCCACCAGCTTTCACGCGCTGCATCCGCACATCCGTCGGCACGTCTCGCTGCGAGTCCGGTCCCTTCAGCAGGTCAATCTCCACCCGGCGCGCATAGCTCCGGTAATCGTGCACATGCTCACGCTTCAACTCCGCGTACGAGAGCGACTCCGCGCCTCGCAACCAGCGCGCGCACGCAGCAGCCATTCCCTCCGAATCGCGTTCGCGAAACTCCGTCGCCGCCGTCACCAGCAGTGTCACCCGCCGCGCATCTTCAATCCGCAAGGCATCTCCCGCAGCGCGCACCTCACCATCCTCGGCATGCGCCACAACCTCTGCGCGAAATGCAACGCCCACCTGCCGCTCCTGCACCGCCGCATCCATCGTCGGCTTTGCTGGCCGAGCTGCCCCCGTCATCACCAGACGATTCGTGCCCACCGCCTGCGTCTCGCTATGCACCGGGCGGTCCATCTGCACCGTCAACCGCATCGGCTGCTCGCACTCCAGCCGCACCACAATCACATTCCGAGGCGCCGAACTAAACACCTCCCGTGTCCATCGCGCACCATCCGCCGCAAAGCTCGTCCTCGCAACCGCGTCATCCAGATTCAGTTCCAGGCGATAGTCCTGCGCGGCATCCGCAAGACCATCAAAACTCAGCCAAAGGTCTCCGAGCGTCTGGTAGCAGGGCAGACGATCGGGAATGCCCATCATCACCTCCGCCGCCAGCGCCTCCGCCTCGTGTACTTTCCCCGCCATCAGCAGCGCGCGTACGTCCGCCGTTCGCGCCGCCTTCGGATTGTCGCGATCCCTCCGCTCGCCCATCCACACCGTCTCCTCATTCAGTTGGAGACGTTCCTTAGCCGTTCCGCCAAACACCATCGCGCCCAATCGCCCATTGCCCACCGGCAGCGCATCCGGCCACACCTGCGCAGGCTGTTTGTAGAAGATCGTCGTCGCCTCCGTCTCTACACCCGCCTCGTGCAAACCCACGCTCAGTGCATGCAGCCTTCGCACACGAGCCGCCAGCATGCTGCTCAGTGCTCCATCGCGCAAAAATCTCCGCCTGCTCCAACCGCGTCTCGCCATTGTCTCTCCTCAGGCCCGAATCAACACTGCGCTCCAGGGCTGCACGCGCAACATGCCTTTGTGCACTGCATTGCCCTCACTCCTGGTCAGCGACACACCCTCTCGCGCATCCAGGGATGGACCCGCCAACAACCAGTGCTGATGCGCCTTCCGCAACGGCACGCGCATTGCCACATCGTGCTCCGTCTTGTTGATCGCAAGCACCTGCTCCGCTCCACCCTTATGTCCAGCATAGGCGCTCACACGCGCGTCGTTACAGCTCAGTTCCGATTTCAACAGCGTTCCACCCACAAACTCCCGCGCCAGTTGCATGCCAAAGTACTCCGGCCGCTGCGTAAATCCGCTCGACACGCTGCCCGCAATCGGCGTGTAGTAACCATTGCCGCCGCCATGCAGATTCACGCCCGCACATCCCAGCGTCGCAAACTGCAGCATCATATCCACCACCCACAGTGCGCTCGCCAGCGTATCGCTCACGCCCGGTTGGCCGCCATTCCAGCACGAGTTGCCCTCGCTCATGCGATACGGCACGCCCAGGCTGCGCGCTGCTTCCACGGCAGCGCGCGCGTCTCTTGCAAGCTTCGGATCCGGAGACAGCAGCTTCTCAACCGTCACTCCCTTCGCGCCTGCAGGTCCCATCGCGTAATAGTGTGAGGTCAGCAACACCACATCGTTGCAACTCCGCTTTACATCTTCCGCAAAGCCGGTCAGATAGTTGATCTTGTTGGAGACATCCGGCCCGGCAAACTTCGCCTGCGGCACCTTCGCAACAACCGCTGCGTGCGCCGCAATCCACTCTTTCCAGTAGTCCTCATAGCTCCACGTCGATGGCCGATAGCGGTTGCGCCACGCATCCGGCTCGTTGCCGAGTTGAAACGCAATCAGCCGCGGCCCCAGGATGCGCCGCACGTACGCAGCCTCCTCCGCCGCGCGCATCGCCGTACCACGCCCAAGATTCAATCCATACAGGCAACCCCAGTTCGTCGCATCCAGAAAAGCGCGCAGATTGCGCAGACTACGCGGAGTGATCCGCGTGTCGCCCTTCACATTCTTGCTCGTATCCGGACCCACCGCATCGAACGGCACCGGTTCCTTCGGCTCTTCTGTCGTGAAGCTTGTAAACTCGCTCGTCCCTCCGCCGAGCCGCAGTACGCCCTGTTCTCCAAGTTCACGAAAGAGCGTAATCAACGCAGTGTTCTCCGCGGCAAAGAAGGCAGGATTCGCCAGCTGTGCCGACTCATAACTCAAGCCGATAAAGTCGGCCGGAACCGTTGACTGAGGCACATTGCGATTTACGCTGAGCGCCGCCTCAAGCACGCCTGATGCTTGCTCGGCATGCAACCATCTGGAGCGAAGTGTCGCGGATGCCAGAGAGCATCCAGCCATGTGCAGAAAGAGACGGCGCTTCATTCGAGCTCAACCTCCACCACGCTCGGGGCTGCAACTGTAGCAGCAATCTCTGCCTGCGCCGCAACCGCGCGCCCGTCGATACGAACTGCACGAATACGCTCTCCCGCCTCAATCGGCGCATGCAGTACCACACCGCGCGACACACCATGCGGATCTATCGCGATGCGCCACACCTTCTTGGATACATGCTCTGCGCGCAGGCTCACCGTTCCGCCGGTTGTCACCGGAGCATCCTGCACCACAACCAACTTGCCCACCGGAACCCAGCTTGCCGGCAAGCCTGCCAGCAGATGCAACTTGCCGTCGCGCTCATTCACCAGCATGTCGCGCAGCAGCAGCACAAGGTTTGCATTCGCCCACGCCTCCGGCATGTCCCCCGTGCCCTCCATATTGCTGTGCTTGCTGTGCGGAGTCTCGCACGCACGCGGCAGGGTCACATCCACCAGGATCTCTTCTTTCCACACCTTCGTCGTGTAGCTGTGGTTCAGTGCTGCCGCAAGCATGTTCGCCGCCTTCTGCTTCTCTCCTCGCAACAGATACGTCTCAGCCATATTCATGGACTCGCCCGCCCACACGCCCGCCGGACCGGCCCACGCCACATTGGTCGGCAAACCCTGCTTCTCTTCCCGCTCCATGCGCGCAATCAAACCCGAGACGAGCGGATCCTCCGGCGAATAGAGTTGCGTGGGATACACCGCAAGAAAGCCTTGCGAATACGCTCCCTGCGGATACGTTGGCATCGCAGGAAGATACGGCGGCGTCTCCTTTTCCAGTGTTACGGCGCGGCGGACACTCTCGCGAATCGCGCCCGTATACGCGTCATACTCTTTACGGACCCACGTTGCATCGTTCATATAACCAAGTGTCTGCGCGGCCTCTGCTGTCGCTTGCTCCGCATACGCAGCAAGAAAATTATGCGAGAACGAGTGACCTTCCGGAAGCCCCGAGTCCCCATAGCTCCACGGCAACAGGCCATACCAGTACGGCTTCTCTCCGGGCTGTAGCGGAGGATCCGGCTCCGGCCTGCATCGCGAAGCAATCATGCGCCGCACAGGCCGCGCGCCCTCCGGCACGTCGCTCACGCCCTCCAGCGAACTCTCTTCGCGATGATCGCGAATCCACTCCGATGCATGCAGCATGTAAGGATAAGCCGCCGCCAGCCACTTCCGGTCTCGTGTAAACAGGTAGTAGTCCCACGCCGCAGCCACATTGCCACCGGCGTTGTCCCACGCGGGCCAGCCGCTCGCGGGTGGCCCATCCCACTCGCCATCATCATTGATGATGTGAAATGCATGCTCCACACTTTCGCGCGCGGGTCGCAAAAATCCGCCCACTTCGAGAGCGCGCGCCTGAAAATATTCGCCGCGCCCCCAGTACTGCCGATATACTGCGGGACCATCAAGCGTCCACAGATCACCGCGCGCATCATACTCCGTCAGAATCAGCACGTAGGCAAGCGAGGAATAGTAGAAGTCGCTCATTTCACGCTGCGGAAAGTCGAACTTCGTCGCCTGCGCCCACAGTCCATCCCACTGCTCAACAGCCTTGCGCAGCAGCACCTCCGGGCTTTCCTGGGATAACTCCATATTCCGTTTCGCCGGCCACTCGTACGGCACATGAACACAAACATCTCTGGTCGCATGTGCAGGCAGAGTGATATGCAAAGCCAACGTCAGGCCTCGATCCTCCGCACTGACTGTCGCGCCCGCAGCCTCGGTCACCAGGGCAACATCCTCACCCGCGCCGTTTTCCAGCATCGTGCTGACCACATGGCCAGGCAGATTGCGTTCACGACCGTTCAGCTTCAGCGTGGTGTCGATCGCGTTCTCTCCGTTGTTCGTCAGTCTCAATCGCACAACATCAAGGCCGCGTGCTCCGGAACTGGCCGTGGGTATCGCGCCCCGCTTGGCGTCAGGATCCACGGCAAAGGCCAGCTCATCCAAAACAACGCTCCCGGCCTCCAGCTTCGATTCAACGAATGGATATCTTCCTCGATACAACTCCTGGCTCTTCATCGCAAGAGCCTGCCCGCCCGCGAAGGCCTGTATCGCCAGCTCGCCATCCATCTGGCTGCTAAAGCCAATGGGAGAGTCCAGGGGCCTGCGCTTCAGGCTCCACTGCGACCATTTCAGATTCCCCTGCTTGTCCACGATTGTCTTGTGGCTGCCCATCGGCAGACCGATCAGGCTCTGTGCGTCTGTATTCGACCAGTGATGATCAATAACCACCTGGGCAGAGCCAGCCATGGCCGTCATCATGAAAACGCATCCCCACGCAGCTCTCAAGCCAAAACTCACATCTCACCTCTTGCCATTCTTCTATCGAGCGCGATCCGCCGCGCGTGCAGCGTCGAATGCACGCACAGTCCGCCTGGCAGTCCCTATTTCGCCGCGTCCGCGGTGGGCGATGCATAGGTGGAGAGCACGACGATCTCACCCGGCTGAACCACAACCTCGGCAGCAGGCGCAGCCACGGCATTCTCCTCTTCCAGCCCCGTGCGCTCCATCTGAACCCACGCCCCGTGCGCTCCATCTACCTTGACCATCTTCGGCGTAACCGAACGGTTCAGCAGGACAAGCGTCTCGCCACGGTCACTGGCAAATGCGGTCGTCAGCAAATCGTGGTCATCGCTCTCAGCGCCAATGCGCTGCATGCCCTTCAGAAC
This sequence comes from Acidobacteriota bacterium, assembly GCA_021781495.1. Lineage (GTDB taxonomy): Bacteria > Acidobacteriota > Terriglobia > Terriglobales > Acidobacteriaceae > Telmatobacter. Next base: position 6,762 of record JAJXWS010000030.1, read on the forward strand.
GTGCCGGCTGTACGCGCCCAGCACGCGCAGTTGAAAGCTCGTGGCCACCGGCACCCAGCCTCGCGTCCGGTCCGGCTCCAGCAGCGCGCGCGATCCTGCAAATGTTGGTTGTTCCACATCCAGCAACAGCCAGCAATACATCAGCGCCACAGCGTCCAGCTCGGTCAGATTCTTGTGATATAGCTGCCCCGTCTGCAGAGCAATGCGATACGACGGCTCCTGATAATGTGGATCGTTAATGCAGATCTCCGTCGCCAGAAATGGCTTGCCTGCACTCGCCTCGTGCATGGCGCGCATGCGCGCGTCATAAAGGTCCGGATTCGCCAGAAACTCCTGAAAATCGTACTCGTGTGTCGCGGAGTAGTCGGTCGCGTTCCATGCAGCCGAATCTTTCTTGAGTTCCTTCGCACGCCCAATGCCCAGGAACATAAAGCTCGCGTCAGCCATGTGGATCTGCGTCGTTTGAAAGCCCGCCTCATCCAGCCTGTGCCGTAGCGTCCGTGTCATCTGGGCAAAGACTTCCGGTGGCTCCTCAGCTTCATTCTGAATGCCCACAATCAGCGGAGCGTGCCCCGTCGCCGCCTTCGCCTTCCGGCAATACTCCACAACGATCCGCGCATACTCCTCCGGATTCGCAGCGCGCTTCAGGGGCTTGTTCCATGCGTCAATCACTCCCGCGCGTTGGTATGGCGCCGTTGCCCATGCCGGCAGCGCCCACATCTCATACACCACATCCCCGCCCAGTGCCAGCACATGCCGGCTATACGCAAAGCTCGACACCTCTCCGTTCGGGAAGTTATCGCCGTAGTAGTGTGGCGCCGCATCGTGCAGATCTTCCAGATTGCTCAAATCCTGCTTGAGCGCCGTCCCCATCGGATACTCGCGCGACAGCAGCAGGTTGTATCTCTTCAAAATGTCCCAGTACTGCCGCTTGCCCGCGTCGCTCAGTTCCGCATAAGCCGGAATGCTTGGACTGCCGCCAAAGCCGAGCATCGTCTGGTGCTTCTCGGACGGCCGCAGCGTCACCGTGACGGCCTGTTGCTCCGGTTTCGTCATCACTCCTGCAACAACCAGATGCGCCGTGCGCGGCGCCGCATACATCAGCTGATGGCGCGTCACGTCAAAGAGCATTGGCGCCTCCAACATCTGTACGCCGTTCACAAGCACTCTCACAGCCAGATGCGCATCCGCAATCACCGTAACCGTGCGCGCTTCGCCAGTGAACTGCTTCTGCAGCGCAAGAACCTCCTTGACCGGATAGTTCCCCTGGCCCCCATAGAACCCCATCGAGTTGTAGTAGCGTTCCGCTATCCGGACCGAGCTCGACGTCAGCTCCACCGTGAATCCTGCATTCGGCCCCGTGAAGATCCAGCGCAATGCCGTCCTCTCCGGCAGCCCGCGATCCAGCCGAAGCGTTCGCTCAAACAGCGCCGTCAGGTCCTCGTGGAAATACGACCGCGCAATCTCATCCGGACGCGCCCATCCCGGACCGGCTGGGCCATCCGCGGCAAAGCGAAACGGGATACCCGCCGCATTGTTAGAGTCCGCAACTCGCGGCAGCTCCGTGGCCTGCTGTGCCCACGGCATCGCTGCTGCCATTATCAGTAGGAAGTACGTCAGCCATCGCATCGCAACGATTATCCCGGTGCCGCCTCACGTCATGTCAAGCGCGTTCCCGCAGCTTTTTTCACGCCGGCAGAACATCGTTCGTTCCCGGGCATTCCGCAGAGAACGCACTGCACTCGTCCAGGCACGCTTTGTTACCATGCGCTTTCCAAACGGAGGATGCATGACGCTCGATCGGATCTCGCGCCGCTCTTTTATGAAAGCTTCTGCCGCTGCTGCCTTGGTCAGCCCGGCCGCATCCCTCGCAGCACAGGAGGCTGGAGCCAGCCCGCCCAGCACCGTGCACGGCAGGCTCGCTTATCAGGAGCAGACGCGGGCCCGCCGCCTGGCCTGGTGGCAGGCGGCACGCTTCGGCATGTTCATCCATTTCGGGCTTTACAGCGTCATCGGCCAGCAGGAGTGGGTCATGGAGTCGGAGGGCATTCCCATTCCGCAATACGAACTCCTCGCGCAGCACTTCAAGCCCAGGGCCGGATTCGCGCAGGAGTGGGTCCGCCTTGCTCGGCGTGCTGGTCAAAAATATATGGTGCTCACCACCAAGCACCACGAGGGCTATTGCCTTTGGGATACAAAGCTCACCAACTTCAGCGCCGCCCGAACGGGTCCGGGCCGGGACCTCGTCCGCGAGTACGTCGAGGCGGCACGCGCCGCAGGCATGCGCATCGGCTTCTATTACTCCCTCATGGACTGGCATCATCCAGACGGCATGCGCTGCGCCACCGATGAGAATGCGCGCAGGCGCTTCGTCGATTACACACACGGCCTGCTTCGTGAGTTGATGACGAATTACGGCAAGATCGACATCCTCTGGTACGACGTAGCCCAGCCACTTACTCCCGAGCAGTGGGAGGCGGATCGCATGAATCGCATGGTCTTCGAACTGCAACCCGAGATCATCGTCAATAACCGCAACGGCCTCGATGGAGACTTTTCTACACCCGAGCACAAGATCCAGGCCGACAAGCGCGCATGGGAATCCTGCGAAACGATGAATCTTGGCTGGGGCTATCAGCAAGCCGACAACGAATGGAAATCCGCGCGCCGCATCCTCAAGGACCTCGCCACCTGCGCACAGCAGGGCGGCAACTATCTGCTCAACATCGGCCCGGAACCCGACGGCACGGTACCGGACGAATCGGTTCGTACGCTTGAGACTGTCGGCCGGTGGCTCTCAGTCAACGGCGAGTCCATTTACGACACGCAGGGCGGGGCCGCCCTCAGCTTTGGCAACTACACAAACTTCACTCGCAAGGGAAACACCCTGTACATCCACGTTTACTTCTGGCCCTCCGGCACACCAGCAGCCCAGTGGCTCCGCTTCTTTCAGCCGCCCACCGTCGTCGCAGTGGGCGGTCTGCATGCCAGTGTGCTTTCAGCAAGGCTGCTCAAGACAGGGCACCCCGTCACATTCACGCAAGACGAATTATCCTTGCGCATCACAGGGTTGCCGGAGCAGCCCATCGACGATCCGGTCACCGTCATCGCCTGCGAGTGCGACCAGCCACCCGTGGTCGATCATCACTCCATCCGCCCCAGGTGGCCGCGTTACAGCGTGGGTCTCAGCAGTTGAGCCTCATGCTGCCGCGTTTCATCTGATTGCAGTTCGATCCGGAGCGCTGTCTTCTTAGTACTCAAAGTCCAGCGAGAACTGCACTCTGCGTGGATCCGACTCCTGCGTGGGAGTATCAAAGTTCGCGCTTGGGCTCAGGTTCGATCCGAAGACATCGTTGTTCATCTCCACGTTCTGCCGGTTCAGCAAGTTGAATGATTCGGCCACAACATCCAGGTGGCCGCGCCAGATTGGAATCATCTTCAGCACGCGTAGATCAAAATCCAGCGTGCTTGGCGTTAGCATGCTGTTTCGCGCCATGCCCAGCGGACGCGCGGCAAAGGGATAGATATGCTCATCAGCACTGTCCATGCCCGTCAGCGGATTGTCAGGCATACCGCTGCCTGCAACAAGAATCGGGGCAAACTCCAATCCGTACACCAGCCTCTCAAAGGCATTCGGTTTGGCAGCCATTGCCGCATTCTGTGCGTCATCCAGGTCTGGCCCAATCACCCATAGCCCGCTCAGCACAAAACGTTGACGCTGATTCTGCAAAGACAGTGCCCGTTCCTGGTTCAGCGCATATGGGTTCTGTGGCTGCTCCGCGTCGTACGAGGCATCATCGATTGTCTTGGCGAAGGTATAGCCTGCCATCAGTTCCAGATCTTCCGTAAACTGGCGATTCACCGTCACCGTAGCGCCGTTGTAGCTTGAGCTGGCCGCTGTCTGGAATTCGTTTGTCGCATCATACAGAGGGTTCCGGCGCTGCGAAGAAAATACCAGCCGCCCAATCTGCTGTGGCGTGGGATTGCTGACGCCCAGACTACCCGCATCTCCTTCGGTCATCTGCACGGGCGGCAGCAAATTGCTGTTTACCGTGCGCCCCATCTTCACACCGTGCACAAAGCGATATTCTCCGCCGATGGTCCAGTCGCCCGGCAAGGATCGCTCAAAGCCAAGCGATGCAGTCTCCGCATATGGATTGGCAAGCGACCTTTGCGCTTGCCATATGCTCGGCGCAATATCCGCATCCGGTCTGGTGAAGAATGTAGACGACTGATAGAGTGCGGCGGCGCTTTGCCCTTCGGCAATCTGCTGCTCGGCGCCCTTCCCATTCCATTCTTCCACGCGGTTGATCGTCCCCAGCAGATAGCGATCGTAGAAAATGCCAAAGCCTCCTCGCACCACCCACTGCTTCTGCGGAGACCATGCAAATCCGAAGCGCGGACTGAGGTTCAGAGCATGATCCGGAATCGGCGACGGAAGCTGACTGCTCTCGTAGCGCATGCCAAAATCAAGCGCAAGGCTCCGCCAGGGAGTCCAATGGTCCTGCACGAACGCCGAACTCCGCAGTTCGCCAAAGTTCGTATTCGGATTGCCAAAGCTCTGCACGTAAAAATCCGCCTGCCCCGCCGCCAGCGCATCGACCGAAGGAAAAATGTACAGGCCTCCGAATCCATCTCTATCGGCCGCGCGCAGTCCGGTATGACTCACAGCGGCTCCGGCCTGCATCAGGTGCGCGCCGTGCTGCCAGATCAGGGCATCTCCCACATCAACATGGGTTTCATAGCGGCGGCTGTTTCCGTCATAGGGAGTGCCCAATGCCGCTATCCCCGTCACCACCACGCCGGGGCCATACGTGGATCCCGTCCGCAAAGCCACGCGTCGCTGTGCAACCTCGAATGTGCTCTGGCTCTCCAGGTGCGATGTAATGGAATCACTCCATGCCCCATTCACGCTGTTGTCGTCATAGAATGCAGAGCCGCGCGCACTCAGATCGGTCAAATCGTCCATATGAAAGGCATCGTTCACTGCTCTGTTGTTCGTCAGCGCATAGCGCAGCATCAGGCCGTTGCCGCTGTTGCCGAAATCCAGCCTGCCAGACAGTTCCGTCTCTTCATTGGTCGTAGGATAAAAACCCTGTTGCAGGCGGAACCCTTGCAGAGGGCCACTTTGCCGCAATGCGGAATCAATCCCCGCTGCCTTGTTTGCGCTAAAGTCGCTTGCTTCTTCGCCTCGCGCCATCTCCTGCTCGGCCGCTGCGTAGTAGAACAGCTTGTCGCGCCGCAAGGCTCCGCCAGTTGATACACCTGCACGCATGCGGCTCTCATCCGGCTTGCCGGGCGCAACCTCCAGCGCAGGCGTGCCATTCAGCGCGCCATTCTGCACAAAGAAGAATGCGTCGCCATGTTGCGTATTCGCGCCCGCGCGGGTCTCTACGTCAACAGATCCTCCAGCCGAACCACCCGCCTGCGCCGCATAGCCGTGATTCACCACCTGAAAGTCACTGATGGCCTCCGGCGACAACTCAGTGCGGCTCAACCCTGTGTACTCATCATTATCGTCAACCCCGTCTATATAGAGGGCGTTGCTCGACGGACGCAATCCACCCGCGGTAAAGCCACCTTCCGCGGCAAAAGGCGCCTGTCGCGCCAGCACCGGATTGGCCCCGGCAAGGGCAGGAGACAAGAGCGTAAAGTTCAGATAGTTCCGGCTCGGAATCGGCAGTTCCTCAATGCGATCCTTGTCGATGTTTGTGACGGGGGAAGACTGCGACACATCCAGCGTCGCAGCCTGTGCCTGCACGGTCACCTGCTGTGCAGCCTGCGCAAGAACAAGGCTTGCCTCCATGCGCGAATCTCTGCCAACCGCAACCGCGACGGACACATTGCGATAAGGCGCGAATCCAGCGGCTTCGATGTCAATTTGATACGTTCCGCTCAGCAGATTGCTGATGGAAAATGTGCCGTCCGCGCCCGACATTGCGTGGCGTTCGATCGTCTTGTCTGCCGTGGAAAGCGTGATACGGGCAGCAGGAATGGCAGCACCGGTTGCGTCCAGCACAACACCGGAAACACTTCCCTTCACAAGGCCGGTTTGGGCCGAAGAAGATAGATTGGGCAGAAGAAAAAGAAAAATGAGGAAGAACCGCAATCTTGCGGTCAGCTGCAAATCATGCACCTGGAAACTCCTGGGATGTGGTGGCTTTCACACGGCTACGTTCGGAAAAGTCCAGACGCACGACCACGCGCCTGCTCTCCCCTGCAGGTGAATTCACATTCAGGAATCAGATTCGAAGAGGGACAATGGGCGGGCTTGGCGACAGCACCGCTTCCTGCGTCCGAGTCACGCAACCCGTGTTTACCGGAAGCGCGGGCGCGATCCATCGATGCACACTTGCCACTCGTGCAGCAGCGCGCACAATCTGCATCACTGCCCCAACCGTACCCGCCACGATCAGCCACGCCGTCACGCGCAACTCGGTATCCGTCATCGGCGTCGTCGGACCATCCCACCCGTCAAAGCACTCCAGCACAGGAGTCAATGCGACCAGCAGGAAGAATACGCATGCCACGAGTTGGAGAATTCGCCTCTGCATCATTTTCAGCATAAGCTGCGTTGCTGTTCCCGGCAACGCGATTCAGAAAGCCCGGCAAGGACATATTGGATTACAGAAAAATTCCGCATTCTGGAATATCCCCGTTCCCCGGCATCGGCTTCCCGGTAAGGCTATGACACGCATAGCATAATCAGGAGATAGAAAAGTAGATCTGAATCCGTGACCGACCTGAATCCAATCACGCGCAGAGAGTTCCTTGCCGGCGCCGCAGCAGTTGCTCTTCATCGCCCCCTGTCAGCGCGCTCGACTGAAGTGGCTGCTCCCATGCTCCAGGAGTTCGACTACGCACAGGTCCATCTGGAAGGCGGACCGCTCAAGGCGCAGTACGACCGCATCCACGCGACGTATCTTGCCCTCGACAACGACAGGCTCCTTAAGGTCTACCGCCAGCGCGCAGGCATGTCCGCACCCGGTGCCGACATGGGCGGATGGTATGACGCCGATGGCTTCGTCCCCGGTCATTCGCTGGGCCAGTACATCTCAGGCCTCGCGCGCATCGGCGCAAGCACAGGCGACGCATCCTGCCATGCAAAGGTGGCTGCGCTCGTCGAGGGCTTCGCATCCGCCATGCAGCGCAGCCACAGTGTTTACGCCGCGGCGAACGCTGAGAAGGTCTGGCCTTGCTATATTCTCGACAAGCACATCGCGGGCCTCATCGACGCAGTGGCATTGAGCCACATGGACTCGGCGCGGGATCTTCTGCCGCGAGTCTACAGCGCCGCACTTCCCTTCATTCCAGCGCAAGGCCGCGATCGTATCGGCAAGAAAGACCCGCCCTACGATGAAACGTACGTGCTCCCAGAGAGCCTGTTTGCCGCGGCAGAATTGACTGGTGACCCTGCCATGCGCGATCGTGCCATGCGCTATCTGCTCGATCGTGATTTCTTTGACCCGCTGTCGCGAGGCCAGGATGTGCTGCCCGGCCGCCATGCATACAGCCACGCCATTGCGCTCAGCTCTGCGGGCAAGGCGCATCGGGTACTGCACGAGGAGAAGTATCTGAAAGCCATGCAAACCGCATGGACGCTGCTTACTCAAACGCAACAATACGCAACCGGCGGCTGGGGACCAAACGAACAGTTCATTGAACCGCACAGAGGCCAGCTCTATTCCAGCCTTCTCACCACGCAGGATCACTTTGAGACACCCTGCGGAAGCTATGCTGCCACCAAACTGGCGCGCTACTTGCTCTGTGCCACCGGCGAAGCTCACTATGGCGATGGCCTCGAGCGTGTTCTCTACAATGCACTCCTCGCCGCAAGAGAACCAGACAGCGACGGGGACTATCCGTATTACTCCACCTACAGCGCAGCCGCGCGCAAAGTCTACTATCCACAAAAATGGCCATGCTGCTCGGGCACACTCGTGCAGGGCGTCGCAGACTACGTAAAGAACATCTACTTTCGAGCTCCGGATGGCATTCGCGTCAATCTCTATGCCCCATCCACAGTTCAATGGCAACACGGCGGCGCAAGCATTACACTCACGCAGCAGACCGATTACCCGCTGGGCGAAAACGTTCTTCTACATATCCGCGCATCGGTACCTACTGCATTCACACTCGGCTTCCGACTGCCCGAATGGCTTGCCGGACCAGCCACGATTCATGTAAACGGCATCCCTGTGGAGTTTCGGCAGCAGCGCGGCTGGGCAATGCTGCATCGCACATGGACCAGCGGCGACAAGATCCAAATCAACCTTCCGCAGAATCTCCATACAGTAGCAATTGACGATCTCCATCCAGATACGGTGGCCGTGCTGCGTGGCCCTCTGGTGTATGTCGAACTCAATCCGCCCGCGGGATCGTCTCCGCTGATGCCTCTCGATCGTCTGCAGAACATAGCTCATCTCAGCGGCTATCTCTCCGCCTCAAGTGCAGGATCGAGCCGCATTCTTGTCCCTATCTATCGCGTGCGGCAGGAAACGTACACCACATACTTCCAGAAGACATAGCTTCCGGTTGAGTTATCCGTTGTCCGCCGGCATATGGCTGTCAGCAGCTGATGTTCAGGCAGTTGTTAGCTGGCTTTGCCGATGGCGCGCATGCACCTCGAACGCAAAATTGTCCAGCGCATCCTCGGCAAGCGGGTCACCGTTAAAGGCCAGCGTCAGGGTCGGCAATCCCTCGCGCTCGGCAGCATGGAAGAACTGCGATTCGGCGATGCGTGTTGGCATGCACTCCAGCGGGCCAACGTTCACTGCCGCATCAATCTCGCCATTCCGCCAGTCGTGCAGCGGCACGCCCAGCGTCAACACGGCCTCGCCGCCAACATCGCCCTCCACGTACTCACTCGCGGCGTCCGTCACTTCCTCCACGTGCAGCGGTGCGGCCAAAGGCAAATGCCCGGCCATTGCCTGCCAGGTAACCATGCGGATACGCTGCCGCAGCGCGTCAATCGCCCGATCAATCGGCGTGGGAGGCGTGACCTCCTGCTGGCAGTGCTCCGTATACTCAAACCATTCTCCAAGCGTGGCGCATCGCACCCGCATGCCGCGCGCTTCCAGCTTTGAGATCACGCCTTCATTGGCGAAGGCATCATTACGGACGTAAATCTCACCCACCAGTTGCACAATGGGCAAAGAACCTTCTCCGCATTCTGCCGCAAACTCCTCGGCTGCTCGTCGCAGCAGCGTACGCATGCCGAACAGCTTCCCTGTCATCACCTGCATCACCGCCTGCGCCCGCGACTGGATCGCCTGCTGTTGCCGCTCGACCAGCGCAAACAGCTTTTCTGTATAGCGCGCATAGATCTCATTCGCAGCCCCCGCGCGCCGCTCGGTTGGCCGCACGTGCAGCAGAGCCTCATGCAGCATATCGTGCGCCAGGATGCCCGACAAAAAAAGCGCGGTAAATCCAAGCGGCAATCCCTCAAAATAATCCGCCTCGTTCGGCGATACAAAGCGGCATCGCTCTCCTGCTCCCAGGCGCTCCACCACAATCTTCTGCAACAGGTGATACATGCCCATGCGGCACGGCCCATTCGTGCGCGGCATCATGTACGCAAATCGTCCCTCGGGCTCGCTCTGCAGTTTCTGCAGCAGCCGCCCCAGCGTCAGGCTTACCGGAACGCATTCCTTGCCGGAGGTGTGGCGCCGGCCAAGCTGCAATGCATTCCGATCCGGAATCGCCAGGGCCTCCGCCTTGAAGCCAGCAGCGCGCAAGCATGCGGCTGCAACGTATGTGCCGGGTCCCATCCACGGCACCAGTACCGTCTCCCTCGCTTTGTCGATGCCGGAAAAGTCGCAGACGCGTTCTTCCAGCGACGGCAGATCCCTGGCTGCTCCGCGAGTGCCGCGTGCTGCGCGATCCTGCGCCACACAATGCAGAAAGGCTTCAATGCGCGTCTTGGTTCCCGCATCGCCCGCATGCCCGTCGGTTTCGATAATCGCAAACGGCTTACCCTCCATCACGTAGGCGAAGAAGTGCAGATTAAAACTGTCCGGACCGCAGGAATAATTGCTGCAATACACGCTGTACACGCCGGGCGTGCGGCGAATCTGGTGCGCCGCGCGGAGTAATCGTTGCGCATATCCCCAATACACGCGCCGCAGCACCGGCGCATCTCCATCCACCGGGAAGCAGTCCGCTGGAATCGCGATGGCCCCCTGTTCCCGCAGAATGGCCGGCACGTTCGAGTTCAGAATCGGGTTATAGATGGTGTAAGGACGTCCCAGCACAACCACCGGCGTAATGCTTTGCTGCCCGCAATACTCCAGCGCGCGCCTGCCAATCTCAGTGCACTCATCCATAAAGCGCTGCTGCGCTCTTATACCCACCGCGTGAGCGCGCTGCCATGCGTCGCCTGCAAAGCCCAGCATGCGCGCCAACTCCGCACAGCTCTTCTTGAACTCCTCTGACTGCAGTCCGCGCGGCCCCATCTTGATCTCAGGAGATAGCCATCGCGCGTGCCCCTTGCCATTCAGATCCATGCGCAGCAGGTAAGGTGCAGATTGCACCACCGGGCACACCTTGGCATATGGCTCATCCACGGCACGCAACGTGTTCCGCAGAATCGGCGCCAGCACCATGTCCGCATCCATCTCGCGCAGTTGTGCCGCCACGCCGTGGAACAGTTGCATTGGCGCGCAGAAGGGAACATTGGATTCCTGGATACCTCGCTTCAGTGTTGCCGGATCCGTGCCGCTCACAGACGTAAGGTCACATCCCAGTTCATGCAGAAACGTAGCAAAGAAGGGATAGAGTTCCTTCAAGACAAACTCGTCCGTTAGGGCAACGCGCACACCGCCGCGATCCGGACCGAACTCCGCAAGCATCTGCGCAATCAGTTGCTCGCGCTCCTGGAAAGGCTGCGGCGCGCGATCCGGCAGCTTGCGGCGCCGTGTCGCCTTCTCATGCAGTGAGCATGCGCCACCCCACGTAAACATTCCGCCCTTGCCCGCCACCACCGTGCGCAGTCTGTCGATCCTGCAGCGATTTCCCGGCGCTCCGCAGCCAACCGTAGCATTACAGATAAAGGTGCTTCGTTCCTCCACTTTGGCTTCCAGAAAGCGATTCAAATCCAGCGGCGGCACTTCACTCCACGCCAAGTCTGCATGCGCCAGGAGCGTTATGCCCAGTGCTCCCACCGTTCCCGGATTCGGCGGAATGATGACCTCGCTTCCTGTCTGCCGCGCAACCGCGGCGGCCAGCGCATCGGCGCTGAAGGGCATGCCCTGACAAAAGATCACCTGCCCCACAGAGCGGCTACCTTTCACGCGATTCAGATAGTTCTGAATAATCGAGTCATACAGCCCCGCGATGATCGTGTTCTGCGGCAGTCCCGCTGCCACGGCCTCATCGATGATCTCCGCCATGAACACCGAGCAGTGCTGTCCCAGGGACACGCCTTCCCCTGCCGTCAACGCGACCTTGCCCAGTTGCGCCACGCGCTCAATACCGGCAAACTTGCGCCCCTGTTCTTCAATAAACGATCCAGTCCCTGCGCTGCAGGCTTCATTCATCGCGCAGTCAATCACGCGTCCCTGTTCCAGGCGGATGTACTTCGCATCCTGGCCACCGATCTCAAAGATCGTATCCACGCGCGGATCATAGTGGCAGGCGCCCTCCGCATGCGCCGCAATCTCATTCTGGATAAAGACCGCACTCGGCCCATAGCATTTCGTCAGCAGCGATCCAACAATCTCGCGTCCGCTGCCGGTCACGCTTGCGCCACGCACCGGCTCGCTGCCCATCGGGCTCTCCAGAAATTCACGCCACAGCGCCTGTGCTGCTTCCACCGGAGCGCCGCGCGTCTCGCGGTAGGCGTCCCACACAATCGCCTTTGTGTTCGCATTCAGGGCAACCGCCTTCGCTCCGGTTGACCCGATATCCAATCCCAGAATCAGATTGCGTGCCGATCCGTTGCGCGCCTCCCATGGCACAGACGGCATGCGCCGCACGCGGCCCAGGCAGGTCGCAAGGGCCGGCGTGCGCTCCAGTGTCGCCCCCGCATGATTGCTCATCAACTGGTCCACACCGGGTGCCTGCAGCGTCTGCTCCGCTGCCAGCAGCGCCGCGCCCAGCGCCTCCCAGTGCAGGCCATCCTCGCCCGGTACCAGCAGTTCATAGCCATGCTTCGCCAGCCGGTCCCGAAACGTCCGCTGTACGCGAGGCGACTGGCTCACTCCGCCTATCAGCACAATCGGTCCCGGGCTGATCCCCGGCTTGATCAGGTTCAGTACGTTTTCGCACACCGCATCAAACAGCCCGGCCAGTATCTCTGCCCGGTTCTCGCCCTTGTTGGCAAGATGCGTCATATCCGTCTTCAGAATCACGGGGCAGCGGCCTGAAAGTGCCGCGGCATGCTCCACATCGGCGCACAGTGCGCTGGCCTCTTCCACCGCCAGGGAAAACCTTCCCGTCAACTGACGCAGAAAGTTGCCGGTCCCCTGCGAGCACCGGCTGTTCTCGCGAAACACCTCGCGACCATTCGCCCTCACTTCCAAGACCGAGAAGCCATGGCTGCCAATGGACACCAGTGTCCCAGCGGTTTTGGGATAGAAAAACCGAAATGCCCGGGATTGCGCCTGTTGCAGCGGAACCCGGGCAAAGCTGAACTGGCGGCCCAGCCTGCCCGTCAGCGCTGCGCTGCTGAAAGTGGTTGCATCCCATTCGCGATACAGGCGGTCCAGAAGGGCCTGCGGTTCCTTGCCATGTTCCATGCGATAACGCCGCTGGATCGTCCACTGGCCATCAATCTGCGCCAGTTCCACCAGTTTCAGCGTCTCCGCTCCTGCATCGATACCAAGAACCCGCTGACGTGACGCTTCCGCGTTGCCGGCCATGTCTAGCTCCTGCGCTGTGCAGCAGCCATCCGCGCAAGCATGGACACGCATGCAGAGCGTCTTTTCAGAACCCAAAAGCAGGATCCGGTGAATTGTGGAAGGATTTTGACGCTAAGTCAGCGGAAATGCAAGAGGAGCACTCCCAATATTTTCGCTGCAGTCAACCGCTCTTTTCGTCACGGCAGAATTGCAGGCGGCATCCATGCCGGGGGACGCAGACCAAGGCGGACACAGGTCGCCTCTTTAGTCTTTGAGAATGTGCAGCTTGCACATACAGTCGCACGCCGCGAAGCCGCTCGGGATGCGCATCTTCCGGCCCGCAGTCCGCACAAAGGAAATGTGCATCCAGTCAGCTTCGTGCATGCGCACCGTTCAGACCCTAGAATGAGATAACCTGCTCCGGCAGAAGCGCAACACCCGCAATCGCCGCCGCAGCCCTTCACCGATCCGTACCATGGAAGGGCGTCATGGCAGGACGAAGAGCAGGTGGCAGCCGTTGGGGATGACACGCTACCGGCAGGGATGAGGGCAAGGGAGGCAGCAGTGGCAAAGCAAATCCATTACACCGCGGCAGATTTGCAATCCCGCCCGGGCGCAGCCGACCCCTATCTTCGTCCTTCCTTCTCGCTTCGTGTTCGCCTCGTGCGCCTGCTGTGGAATCTCTGCTGGCTGCTTCTCTATCGGCCGTCTCCGCGCCCGTTTCATGCCTGGCGCTCTCTGCTTCTTCGACTCTTTGGAGCCGGCATGGGGCCGAACTGCCACTTCTACCCCGGCTCGAAGATCTGGGCACCCTGGAACCTGACCTGCGCCGATCAGGTCACCGCAGCCGATGGCGTCGAGATATACAACCCGGCTCCCGTCCATCTTGGCTCGCACGCAATTCTCTCGCAGCAGGCTTACCTCTGCGGCGCCACCCACGACCTCGATGATCCTGCCTTTCCGCTGCTCGCCTACTCCATGACGATAGGCGCTTATGCATGGGTCTGCGCCCGGGCATCGGTCTGCCCGGGGGTCAACCTGGCTGAGGGCTCTGTACTGGGCTTGGGATCGGTCGCGACGCGCGACCTGGAGGCGTGGGGAGTCTATGCGGGAACCCCGGCGGTGAAGGTGCGAGAGCGAAGCCGGAGCGGAAAAGACGCTGGTTGCGTTCTAAGTTGAAATCGAATCAGGCTCTCGCAGCTTGTCGATTGGCTGCCGTGTCAGGCGCTCTACCTCGCGCAGGGCAGCCTCTCGCGACGCAGCATTCCGGACGGCTTTCTCCAACTCGCGCAGCTTCGCGCCCACCAGGAAGCGATACCAGAACCCCTGCAGCGCGTGATACACCAGCCCTTCCCGACCATCCAGAAAGCCGAGTTGCACAATGTACCGGAAGAGAAAGTAGCCAATCGCCGACACTTCAAACGGCATTCGGTTATAGATGGATTCCTTTAGAAATCGCTTGATGCCAGCCTGCCGCGAAGCCGACGCCGCCGTCACCATGGACTGCGACGGAAACAGTTGCCATCTCTGATTCAGCACATCGAGCGCCTCGCGACTCGCATAACGATTGTGCTTCTCAGTAAATGCGGTCAGGTCAAACAGGTTGTCATCGGCAAATCCGCCGCGAAGCGTCACCGCGCGACCCTCAGTCAGATAGATGTGCTCATCCATCCACCGGTCCTCGATGCGAGCCTTGCCGCGCCGCCAAATGCGAAGCAGAATCAGCGGATACCTTCCGCCATGTCGGATGAATCTTCCCTGAAAGATCGTCTTGCGATTCAGGTTGACTCCCATCACATCCGGCGCGAGTTGAGGAAGCCGTGTCCTGATCTCCTGCGCCAGGTCCGGCTCCACAACCTCATCCGCATCCAGTCGCATCACCCAGTCTGCATGCATCGGCGTATGCTCCAGCGCCCATGCAAACTGCTTTGCTTGATTTTGAAATGGATGCTGCAAAACCGTCGCGCCGTATTCCTTGGCAATCTCGACCGTCCTGTCCGTCGAGAAAGAGTCCACCACAAAAACCTCTTGCGCAAATGCCGCAACACACTTCAGCGCGCGCGGCAAATGCCGCTCTTCGTTGTAGGTCAGGATGATGACCGCAATGCTCGCGTCGTTCGGCATCAGACTCTCGTACAACATCCATGCAGATGCATTCTGCAATGGCAATACTCAACTCGCCGGCTCGGCATCTGCCGGCGCGATCCAATTACGCAGATTCACGTGCGTTGCCGCTCGCCAGGGAAAGCTCGCACTGCTCCACAAATGTGCGCGGAATCTCAGCATAGGTGGAAAGCTCCCGCCTCGGATCCGGCAGAATGGGATGATATAGCCGCTTCGGAAACCACACTGTGGGCATCTGGCCTAGAAACGAAGACCACATGCTGAACGTAGAGCCGGACGTGATCAATATCCTCGCCTGGCTCATGGCGAGAATGTCCGCAATGCTTGATCCGAAGCTCACACGCTTCACTCCCTCCATCGCAAGCAGCGGAGCGATCTCCTCATCTCTGCCATCGCTGAAGATCACCGCCTGCAACGGCCCAAGCTGTTCGCGGATGCCCTTCAAGATGCCCGCATACCATCCAATATCCAACTTGGAATTTCCCCGCACAGGATCGGCATTCAGAAAATCTCCCAGACGCACATGGATCGCAATATCCGGCGAAAAGCCCGCTTGAATCGCACCCTTGTGCTTGTCGCGCACCATCGCAATTAATTCACTGCGCACCAGATCGCGATGCGCAAGGATCGGCTGCAAATATCCGTCGAAGCCCTCGAACACAACAATCGAGCCATCCGGGATCTCCTTGCCCAGTTGCGACTCTGGA
The DNA here is from genome assembly GCA_021781495.1 of Acidobacteriota bacterium. GTDB lineage: Bacteria > Acidobacteriota > Terriglobia > Terriglobales > Acidobacteriaceae > Telmatobacter. The sequence goes on from JAJXWS010000030.1 coordinate 22,432, forward strand.
ACACGCCGCTTCGTGGCAAGCAGTCGCAGACGGTGCAACGGCTCAACTTCATCCTGCGCACGGCAGAACAGATCATGGTAGGTCCGCTTGTCCAGCTCATGATGCATCCATGGCTCACGCTTAAACTGTGGCCATGTAGCGCCAATCCTCTTTAACCCATATCTGCGCGCCTGAATCAGGCAGCGCGCCCAGGTAAATAGATGATTGCCAAGCCCCGCGCCACCAAGCCGAATCAATCCAAGGTCCATGGCTCCTATCAGCCGGGGAAATGCATAACAATTCCCATACATCGGCGCGGCTTCAGGCTCCATCGTGGTGCTCTCCCGGCTCAGCTGCAAACAGGTCTCCTGCATCGGATTCAGCGCGCGGACATCTGCGCGCACAAGTTCCGCTCTGCGTCTTGCTGCAGATACGATTCAATCGTGCTCATAAAGCTGCGCGCCGCCATTTCAACATCGAAGAACTGCGCAAATGCTCGCTCTGCGTTCTTCCTCATCACAGACCTTTCCTCGTCCGTGAGCGCGAGGTAGCGCTGTATCAAACTGTTGATGCCCGCCTGCGTATCCGGCTCCACAATGCCCGCGCCTGCACTCGTCACCTCGCGCCATATGTTCACCTTGTCACTGATCAGCACAGGCGTTGCGCATGCCATGGCCTCCGCGACCACAATGCCGAAATTTTCCTGATGCGACGGCAGAATGAATGCATCCGCTGAGCGAAATGCTCCCCACTTCACTGCACCTGTCAGCATGCCCGGCCAGTGAATCCTTCTGGCAACGCCCAGCCTTTTTGCAATCCGCTGCAGTTCTGCCACCCACCCCGCCTGATCCGGGCCGGCAATCACCAGGTCCATATCCGGCGGTGCATTCGCAATGTTCTTAGCAAATGCCCGAATCAGCAGATCGCACCCCTTCTTCAGATGGATCCGGCTCAGATACAGCAGAAACCGCTTCCCCTGCAAAGCCGGGAACGCAGCGCGGAATGCGCTTCGTTCGTCGTCCGGGTTGCCGTCCGGTGCCGCTGCTCCATACAGCACCACCTGCTCTCTATACGATGGGCCGAGAAATGCGTTGCGTGCACGAATGCGCTCCTCTTCGCACGTAAAGAGCACGGCACGCGCATCGCGCAGCACCGAGCCCTCGCCCAGCCACCACAGCATCTGCTTGGCAACATGTTTCAGCGGATACTGCTGTCGAAACCAGGGGTCCAGCATACCGTGCACAAACAAAAAATACGGCGTGGGATGATCTCGCAACGCTCTCCAGGATCCCAGCGAGGAGTAGTTCCAAAGGCCATGCAGAATAACCGCGTCAAAGTTGACGGCATTCTCCCTCAACCAGGAAACAAGCCGCGGGTTATAACGATATCGCCCTAACCCGTTGCCCACGCCAATCACCGGAAATGGATACTGCCTGCCCGCAATCTCCGCCTCCGTCTCCAGGCTCACCATGGAGACAGCATGGCCATCGCGCATAAGCACTTCAGAAAATCTCAGCAGAGACTCAATCGGGCCGCCCGATTCCGGATTTGTCGTACAAATTACGTGCAGTAACCGCATCCGCCCGCCATTTCAGCGCATTGCATGGATAGGTAGTGTGTCTTTGGGAAAAGCTCGCAGCCGGTTCCAGCGCGTGCCGGATCGCTCACTTGTGCTGCTTCTCAACCGAACGCAGCAGCACATCAGCCCACATGCGCGGGGAGTACTGTCGCGACAAAAGATGACTCGCCTCTGACATCGCGCCCAGTTGCCGATCGTCCATTGCACTCATCCGCAGCATCAGGCCCGCAAGAGCATCCACATCCTTCGGATCAAAGATGTACCCGTTGTACTCGGGCTGCACCAGGTGCACCGCTGCGCCTACTTTGTCAGAAGCCAGCACAGCCAGCCCTGCTGACGTAGCCTCATGCACCACCAACGCCCAGGGCTCAAACACGCTTGGCAGAACAAGACAACCAGCTGACGCCATCATGGCAGGCATCTGATCCGGCTGCACAAAGCCCTCAACACGTATGCCCGCCTGCCCTTCGAGGATGGGCTGCATCGGTCCAGTGCCGCAGCAGATCAGCGGCCACGGATCCTTTGCCTTTGAGCGGTACTGTGCATAGGCCTTCACCAGCACATCCACGCCCTTCTCGGGAGCGAGCCGCCCAACAAACAGAAACGCCCTGGGAGCACCACGCTGCTCTGCCTTGCGCGCCCGATACGCAGCATCAAACGCATCCTGATCGCAGGAGAAGGATCCGCGCAGAATCGCTCGCTGTGCAAAGCCAAGCCGCTTTGCAAATACGGCCTGGCGCTCTCCCGGAATCCAGGCCACGTCCGCAATTGGGCGCACAAAATACGGCGCAATCCAGGTGCCAATCCGCTGTTTCACCGTCGCACGCCAGCAGTTGTCCATGATCATCACACGCCAGCACTTCCCTGCCAGCAGCTTGGCTGCGCGGCGATACGGAGTTATATGCCACGACGGCAAAACCACGATCTCCGGAGAAAAATCCTGCAGGCGCTGATCCAGGGAATTCAGATCCGCAAAGGTGCGCCACACCAGCCGATTTTGCATCCACGCAAACTGCCTCTCGTCAAAAGGCGCAACCGTCTTCTGCGCCTCGTGGCTCACGAAAAGCTCCACGCCCTCGCGCCCGGCAAGCTCCTTCAGGCAGGCGTTCATGTAGCCGGACAGGCCGGTCCAGAGAACTGCAACCCTCATGCGAATTCTCTCTTCGTTATCTTTTGCATCCAGGTTCTCATGTGTCGCAGCAATCCCTCGCTGCGATAGAAAAAGCGCTGCACGTCATCCCGGATGTCCCACTCACGTCCAAACAGATCGCGGAAGATTCGGGAGGAGTCCTGCTCGTATTGCTGCTGCAGTCTTCCTGAACCGGAGATGGAACTGTCATGAATGCGAAACCCTGCCAGATCCGCTGCGATATAGCCCACCTTCGCCCCCTGATGCACCATCTTGACGAACAACTCGCCATCCCAGCAGGTACGATTCTCAACGTTGAATCCCGGAGAGTTCAAGAATGCCCTGCTCCGAAAGAACGTTGACTGCTGCAACCAGTTCGTCCCGCCACACACATATCGCCTGACGGTAAAGCTGCGCGCTCTTACATGCCGCTGCACTCGCCCTTCGCCGTCAATCACGAATCCGTTCCCCATGGCCACATCACAGTCCGAATGCTGCTCAAAGAAATCCGCCACACGTTGCAGCGATCCGGGCAACAGGATATCGTCTGCGTTCAAGAATGCGAAGATCTCTCCTGTCGCACGCGCAAACCCCTTGTTCAATCCATCGGCTGCTCCGCGGTCGCGCTCAAAGATCATATGAGACAGCTGATTCGCATAACTCTGGATCAGTTCGCGACTCCCATCCGTCGAACCGGGATCAACAACAATGTACTCCAGTTCCGGATATCCCTGCTGAAGCACCGAATCAAGCGCATCCTTCAGATAATTCTGCTGGTTCAAAGACAACGTAACAATGCTGATCTTCATCCTGTAATTGCCTGGCCCACTCAAAAAAATCGCGGTCGAATTCTTTAACGACTGATCAAGGTCTCAACTCGCGCCAAACCAATCCCGGCACCATCCAGAATCGCCAATACGCCCGCGTCTTCATGCGGAAGATATGCCGCGTACGCCGATCCAGCGCATCCGCAAAATACGAACTGATACTCTGGGCCACCAGGGTTGCCATCGCTGAGCCAATGCCGCCCCACAACGGAATCCACCAGAGATTCAAGCCTACATTCACAATCGCACCAAGCGCTGTCCTGCGCATCACGCTAACGGTAATCCGTTCGTGCACGTATTGCTGGGCGCTGACCGCACCCAAAAATACAAAGATTCCGGTCCAGATATGAACAGAGAGAATGCTGGCGGCTGAAGTAAACTCCTTGCCGTAGAGCAACCGAATCAAAGACGGCCCCGCGAACAACACGAGCACCGTAATCACGACGCTCAAAAACACCATGACCTCATAGAACAGTTGCAGACGCGCATAATATCGCGCTGGGTTCTGCTCGCGGCTCTGCAGCAAACGCGGCATCACGCTTGCCGCAATAATGAGCGGCACACTGTACCAGGTCTCCGATAAGCGAATCGCAGCCGCGTAGTTCCCCACCACGGACATGGGAGCCATCTTGCCCAGCAGCACCTGATCCGTGCGCAGGTAGATCATGATCATCAGGCTTGAGATCATCAGCGGCCAGCTTTCAGCAAACAACTCCTTGGCACGGCCCACATGCCACTGCCAGCGCAATTGCGGCCTGCGAACATAGAGATACGTAATTCCCAGGCCGATTTCTGTAGCCAGTACCTCCAGCGCAGCAATCCATGCAAAGGCCAATAGCTTCATCTTGAGCAGGACGGCCGCCGCGCGTGCGATGGATGCAATCACAAACACGATCATCCTGGGGATTGCCACGTATCTTGACTGAACCCGCGCCTGAAAAAAGTAATCGATCACATCGAGAGCCTGTGAAATCGAGGCAATCGACATCAGCGCCACGATGATGAGCAGGATCGTGTCATGCGGTTCCAGCAAACGCGCAGCAAGGATTGCGCCTGCGGTTGTCGCCACGCTGCCCACCGCTTTCAATACAAAGGCGGTACCCAGAACATGAGGCTCTTCCCGCGCGTCAAGGGCAACCTCTCGTATGACCAGCGAGTCGAGCCCCAGATTCGACAGGGTATTGAACAGGCCATAGATGGCAAGCCCGTAATTCAGCAAGCCAAACTGATTCGGGCCAAGATAGCGCGCCACCAGCGTGCTGACAAGCACCGCGCCCAGCATGCGCACCATGCGATCACTGCCGAGCCAGCCTATATTGCTAAGCGACGAACGAACTCCGGCGCGTCTTTGGATCCTCTTCAGAAAAATCATCTATAAATGGAATCCGTCTTGCTACAAGTTACAGTTGCGCCAGATCGATGCGAACCCGCATCCTTCCTTTGCTTTTGCTTGTGCAGGCAAGCCACTAGATTTGGGAGGGGGAGGATCGGTCAGCCCAGGCAGAGGCTCGCCGCCATTTGCGGCTTGGCATCCAGGAACGCACCACCTCCGGCACCACGGCCGGCTGATCCAGAAGATCGAAGAGGATGACAATCACCAGGGCGCTCTCAATCCGTTGAGATCCTCCAAACGGCGAAAACAGGATGCTCCATATAAACTCGACGAGGAACAATGCATAGACCGGAGCAAGCGGCGGACGCAGGACCGACACGCGCATCAAACCTTTCACGCTCAGGCTCAGTACATACATCCAGAACACACCGCCCAGGATCCCCGCAGACACCCAGGCACCCATCAGGTGAGAGTGGGTGGGGATATATCCCAGGCTTGTCTCCTCCGTGTACCCAAGCGCAGTATGAATTCCGTTGCGCTCTTCAATGTCGCTCAGCATTTCGATGTACTTATATCCCTTGGCCCACGAACCATGCCCCAGGATTGGGCTCTCCAGAACAGCCCGCGAAGAGACCAGGATCTCCGGCCTCCCGCTCAGGAGTGGCCCCAAACTGGAGTGAAGCTCAGTCCGATTCTTGGCCTCCTGTCCCGCGCTGATCAGTCCATGCGAGGTTGCGAAGTGAACCAGCCCAATGGCGGCTCCCCCTGCTGCCATCGCAAAGGCCGCGAGCACGTATACGCGCGCGGAGTTTCCGGCACGCGGCAAGATCTTCAGTCGTCCGATCTGATCCGGCACGATGGGCATCACCAATGCGGCCATAACCAGGAGAATTAGGACCATGGAGCGATAATTCTCGACCAGGTGCACGCCGATGATACCCGCCACAAAGATCCATGCCGTCACAAACTGGCGACGATGAAAGAAGTAGCAGCTGACAAGGACTGTCAGGATGGTCGCCCCCCAGCCATAGCCAAATTTCCAGGGATCATCCCACGACTGATCCGATGGCTGGATCTTTGTCTGCAGAAGCATGCTCAGGGCAAAGGCGGCAATAAAGATCGCCTTGCGCCGCTCATTCTTTTGCAAAAGCAGCATGAGTGAAACCAGATTCACTCCGAAAAAGACAATGCCGGCATCTCCACGCACCCAGTCTACAAATGCCGTTCCGCGATACATGTCCGTCAAAATCTGGTTTGCCAGCCACAACAGCATCAGGAGGATGACCCGCGCCTGAATCGGATTGAGGCGCTCGCGCGTATGCACGGCAAACAGCAGAAGCAACGTAGGCGGTAGCAGCATCTCAATCACCTGAACGCTTCCGATGATGTGCATGTTGAACGAGGCACTTAATCCGAGAACAAACGCCAGAATATCTCCGGCCGGAAAAATACGCTGGCCCCAGTTCGCTCCATACGTGCGCACACTGGGCCTTCGCGTAGTCCGTGCCATGGTTCTTCTTGTGATCGGACGTTCCATCTGCATTTCGCTGCTTACCGCATTTACTCAGGATTGGATTGTTTTGCTCGTCAACGAAGCGAATCGCCAGCTGCGTCTCCGCCGTTCCATCTACTCCGGGTTACGCTCACCGTAGTACTCGTTGTACTTCCTTCCGTAGTACTCGGAATATTCCGGCGCCTTGAAGTCAACAGCATTCACGGCAACACCCAGAATCAGCGCGCCCGAGCGATCCAGCACATCAACGCACCGTTGCGCCACATGCCGCTGCGCAGAGCCGTAACGAAGAATCAGAATGGTGGCATCCGTCAGCCTGCCAAGCACTGAGGCATCTGTAACCGCAAGCACAGGGGGCGTATCAATAATGATGAAGTCGTATTGATCGCGCAGCCCTGCCAGCGCCTCTTCCATCTGCTTTGAGCCCAGCAACTCCGACGGCAGAGGAGGAATCGGTCCTGAAGGCAGCACATGCAGATTGGGCAGATCCTTCCAGGCGACAATCGCTTCCGGCATGGAGGACTCGCCGGAAAGCACGGAAGAGAGCCCCTGACCTTTACCGATGCGGAATCGCAGATGCACCGACGGGCGCCGCAGGTCCGCATCAATCAGCAGCACGCGCGATCCGTTCAGCGCAAACGTGATCGCGGTCAAGGTGGCCACCGAACTCTTTCCCTCCGCAGGCCGGGTGCTGGTCACCATAATCACCTTGGGAGGCGCCCCCGGACTCGACAGCAGAATCGACGTCCTCATGCCGCGCAGTGCCTCGGCAATTCTTGACCACGCAGCGGCCCCTTTCGTGATGGCTACCTCGCGGAATTTCGCAGGCAATAGCTCGTCCGTCTGCACAGATGGAATCGCGGCCAGCAGCGGCAGTTGCAGCGCCTGCTCAATCTCGGTCATGGTCTTCAGATTGGTATCCAGCGCCTCCAGCAGCAGCGCCAATCCAAGTCCGAGCATCAGGCCCACGCCTGTGCCAATGGCAAGATTCGTATGCTTCCGCGGACTGCTCGGGTAGGGCGGAATGTCTGCATTATCCACGATATGAATCGCGGTTGAGTGCAGGCCCGCAAGAATCCCCGCCTCCTGCAGACGTTCCTGCAGGCCGTCATACAGGATGCGATTTGCCTCGTAGTCTCGCCGCGCAAATTCGAACTGAGCCCCCTTCTCATCCTTGCCGAATGCCTTCTGCTGCGCCGCGTCCAGCGAACTGCGCAGCATCGACTCAGTATTCCTGGCTGCATCCAGCTCTGCCTTGGCGCGCACAATCTGGGCCTGCTCGTCTTGCTTGATGTTCTTCTGCACCTGATCCATCTGCGCCTTCAGCGACTGAAGCCGCGGATACGCAGGACCATACGTCTGGCTCAAAGAAGCATACTCGGCTTGCAGTTGCGCCATGGACTGCCTGGAAGCCTGCAGCGCCACACTCTCCGGAGAATTGGAATCCACCACCGCCTGCGAATTCTGAAGAGCCTGCAACCGGGCTTCCTTCACCAGGCGATTCACTTCCGCATCCGCAACCTGCTTGTTCAGCTCTTCAAGGTTGGTAGCGTCCACGCTGTCCTTGGGGTCAAGACCGATATACCCAAGATCCTGCTGCAGCTTGGCAATCTGTCCCTGGCTCTTTTCAAGATTGCCGCGCAGCCCATCCAGTTGGCCGCTCAACCAGCCCGATATCTTTGCGGTCGATGCATAGCTGTCGCGAAACGAATGCTGGATATAGTTATCGATCAGCGTATTGGCAATCAGGGTCGCCAACGCCGGCTTACTGGACGTTACAAAGATCTGAATAATGCTGGTGTGGCCAAGCCGCTCGATGCGCATGCTGCCCAGGAAAGCGTCGGCCAGTTCTTCCCGCACCGCGGGCACTGACATATCCCATGGCCGCCCATTCGGCAGGGGAAGAAAATCAGGATTGCTGTCCAGATGCAGCGAGCGAACCGTCTCCAGCGCCAGACTGCGACTCTCCAGAATGCTGATCTCCGTGTCGATCTTTTGCGCCTCGTCTCCACCCGCCAGGTCCTGTACCTGCTCCAGACGAAACTGCGACGACTGATCCGGAAGCACCTCGATCTGGGCAAGAGCGGTGTACTGCCTCTGCATCACCGTGTTTGCGATTACCCCGGCGGCAACGCCCAGGATAAGGGCGATCGCAATGATCCATCCGCGCTTCTTCAAGAACTGAACGAGTCTTGTAAAGGACTCGCCATCCGCAGATACGCCTACAATAACGCCCTGCTGGCGGGTGGAGTTCGCGTTGGTTGTCGTGGATTCAGAGCTTGGATAGTATGGCTGTTTCACTGGCTCAATATCCTTGAAAGTCTTGGTTAAGATGCGTGGTACTGTATTTCCCGCAATCGGCGCTCATGCACGGCCGGCTCGAAAACCTTGCCCTGCCTGAAGCGCGCCGCATTCCACTTAAATCTGCCTAGCCCGCCGACCCACTGCCTACGGGTTGTAGACATACAGCAGCGGCGCGACAATCGACATCGCAAATCCCATTGCGCGGCTGGCAGCATCTTTCATCGGGCTCGGCGTCACATAGATGATGTCGTCTTCCCGCACAGCCACGTCCGCCATCTTTCCGGCGAGCACCTTGTTCAGATCGATCCGCTGAACAACCTTGGTCCCATCCGGCTGCGGGCGAATCAGAACCGTGTTGCGCGTCGCGGTAAACGGCATCACGCCGCCGGCCATTGATACCACCTCAGACAGCGTCATCTTGTCCGATCCGCAAAGCGAATAGGCTCCCGGCTTGGCCACATGCCCGCCAATGTACGCAAAGCCGCAGGACCTCACAATCACACGGTCTCCGGGATGGATGGCGATATCGTAGCTGCTGGTGTTATGCATCGTGGGATCCCAGGGGACGTAGGTCTTCTTCTCCGGCGTGCGGTTGCTCGATATCTCGATCACGCGCCCGGTATTAACCGTAAGTCCGCCGGCCGCGGCCAGGGCATCGGAGAGCATCCGCTTGCCCGGCGGCGGATAAATTCCCGGCGACCGCACCTCTCCCAGAACCGTAATGCCCGTCGTGGTTGAGTCCACCGTAACAATCACGTCCGGCTTGAGCATCAGGTTGCGCTTCTTCAGCTCGGTCGCAATCAGGTCCGCAGCCTTGGCGCTGTTCAGCCCGGCAAAATGCAGAATCCCCAGCATCGGATACGCGATATCCCCATCCTCTGAAACGCGCGTAATCACAGAGAAGTCGGGCGCATTAAAAACCAGAATATGCACCGTCTCGCCCGCCTGAATCGGGTCATCCGTCAGTCCGCCGATGCTGCCTGAATTCTGAGGGACATTCATTGCCCCGCCCGCTCCCTGCTGATTACTCAGCACCACCGCTTCGCGGGCGCTTTGCCCCGCGCCGGGCAACGGCATCGCGGCAATCGCGACGGCGCATGCCATCATCACGATCCTCCGGCCAACGGCGCGGTCGTATCTAGCTAGGGCAGCACGAAATGGATGCAAAATGCGCATGATGGAAGGTTCCCCCGACAAGCCTGCGATGGATTCGCAGGCCCGTTTATGCAATCTGAGTCACGCTCATTCCGTTCTCGAATGTGCCTGACATAATGCTACTTTGCGCCTCGTCGAAATGCCTTGCGCTGCGTGGAAGGCGCACCAGCCGCAGCACTCAGTTCAATTGGGCTGAAGGAGAGTCCCCCAATTCGAACCCTTCACCTCAACGCCGGAATATCGCTTGCGCCTAATCCCCAGACGAGCGCCCAGCCCTTTCCAATTCCTTCCGGGCAGACTCGTAGGTGAGTCGAATCCCATCCTCAAGAGACGTCTTCGGCGCCCAGCCCAGGCTCTTGATACGGCTCACATCCAGCAGCTTGCGCGGCGTCCCATCCGGTCGCGATGCATCGAACGTCAGCTTGCAATCGTGTTCCAGCACGCGCGCCACCAGTTCGGCTAGCTCGCGAATGGTTAAGTCCTCACCCGTTCCGATATTGATCAGCGGCGCCTGGTCCTGCTGAATCAATCCGTCATACACATCGTCCGGCAGGCTCAGCAAGTGAATGCAAGCCTCAGCCAGATCGTCGCTGTACAGAAACTCGCGCCGCGGCGTTCCCGTTCCCCACACCACAATCTCTCGTGCGCCGGCCTGCTTCGCCTCTGCCACCTTCCGAATCAGCGCCGGCAGCACATGAGACTTTTGCAAATCAAAGTTGTCGCCCGGGCCATACATATTCGTGGGCATCGCCGCCAGATAGCGCGTTCCATGTTGCCGGTTGTACGACCAGCACATCTCAATGCCCGCAATCTTGGCCAGCGCATACGCCTGATTGGTCGGCTCCAGCGGACCGGTCAGCAAATACTCTTCCTTGATCGGCTGCGGAGCCAACTTGGGGTAGATGCAACTTGAACCTAGGAACAGCAGCCGCTTCACTCCGCTGCGATAGCAGGCATCGATGACATTCGTCTGAATCTCCAGATTCTCGCGAATGAAATCCGCGGGATAGGCGTTGTTCGCCAGAATCCCACCCACCTTGGCAGCCGCCAGAAAAACATATTCCGGCTTCTCGCTGCTGAAGAATGCGCGCACCGCCGCTCGATCCGTCAGATCCAGCTCCGCATGCGTGCGCAGCAAAAGGTCACGGAACCCTCTCTGCTCCAGCCCTCGAAGAATTGCTGACCCAACCAGTCCTCGATGTCCGGCTACATAGATTCGACTATCGTGTTGCATCGCCACTCACCGCAGGTCCAGTTAGTTCTCGTGATAGTTGAAGATGGTATAGCCATGCCGGCTGATCAGCGCATCCCGCTCCGCCGCCTTCAGGTCCTCGTCCACCATCTCTTGCACAAGTTCCTCAAACGTCGTACGGGGCTTCCATCCCAGTTCGCGGCTCGCTTTGCTCGCATCGCCCAGCAGCGTTTCCACCTCGGTGGGGCGATAATAGCGAGGGTCTACGGCAACAATCACATTCCCATGCGGATCGATCCCCTGCTCCTCTGCCCCCTCGCCTTCCCAGCGAATTTGCATCCCAAGATACTTCGCCGCCAGGTCCACAAACTCGCGAACGCTGCGTTGCTGGCCGGTGGCAATCACATAGTCCTGCGGCGCATCCTGCTGCAGCATCAGCCACTGCATCTCCACATAGTCGCGCGCATGGCCCCAGTCGCGCTTCGCGCTCAGATTGCCAAGAAACAGGCGGTCCTGCAAGCCAACCTTGATGCGCGACAGCGCCCGCGTAATCTTGCGCGTCACAAAGGTTTCGCCCCGCTGCGGAGACTCGTGGTTGAAGAGGATTCCATTGCACGCATAGATGCCGTAGGCCTCGCGATAATTCACCGTGATCCAGTAGGCATAGAGCTTCGCCACCGCGTACGGCGAGCGCGGATAGAACGGGGTTGTCTCCGTCTGCGGAATCTCCCGCACCATTCCATATAGTTCCGAGGTGGAAGCCTGATAAAAGCGCGTTGTTTTTTCCAGTCCCACAATCCGGATTGCTTCCAGCAACCGCAGCGCGCCGAGTGCATCCGCATTCGCCGTGTACTCGGGCTCTTCAAATGAGACCTTCACATGGCTCTGCGCAGCCAGATTGTAGATCTCATCCGGCTTTACCTTCTGCACAATCTGTATCAGGCTGCTGGAATCCGTCATGTCCCCGTAGTGCAGTACAAAGTGCCTTCCGGGCTTATGCGGATCCTCGTAAAGATGATCAATTCTGTCTGTATTAATAAGGGAGGTGCGCCGTTTAATCCCATGCACTTCGTATCCCTTGGCCAGCAGAAACTCGGCAAGATATGCACCGTCCTGCCCCGTAACGCCCGTAATGAGCGCTCGCTTCATGCGTGTTGCTCCTCCCGTTTGCGTGTCAGACTGTTGCTGCAATGCTTGCCTTGAAGTAATCCAGGCTCAGCCTCAGGCCCGTCTCCAGATCAATCTTCGGCCCCCAGCCAAACAGCCGCTTTGCCTTGCTGATATCCGGCATTCGCTGAATGGGGTCATCCTGCGGCAGCGGTCGAAACACGATCCTGCTGGACGTGCCCGTAACCCGCTTTACCACGTCGGCGCATTCCAGAATGGTGAACTCACTCGTGTTCCCCACATTCACCGGAAGATGCTCGTCCGTACGCGAGAGACCCAGCAGTCCCGCAATCGTATCGGAGACATAGCAGAAGCTTCGCGTCTGGCTGCCGTCTCCATAGATCGTCAGGTCTTCCCCTTTCAGGGCCTGCGTCATCAGGTTTGAAATCACGCGGCCGTCGTCCTTATGCAGCCGGGGTCCATAGCTGTTAAAGATGCGCGCCAGCCGCGTATTCACGCCATAGTACCGGTGATACGCCATCGTCAGCGCCTCCGAGAAGCGCTTCGATTCGTCGTACACAGACCGCGGACCGATGGGATTTACATGCCCCCAGTACTCCTCCACCTGCGGATGCTCGACCGGATCGCCGTAGCACTCCGATGTGGAGGCCTGCAGAAACTTTGCCTTGTATTTGCGCGCGATCTCAAGAGAGTTTCGCGTGCCTACCGATCCCACCATCAGTGTCTCAATGCCAAGTCGCATGTAGCCCACCGGACTGGCCGGAGACGCAAGGTTAAAGACGTAATCCACGGGCCCTGGATCCATGGCCTCGCAGATGTCATGCTGCACAAACTCAAAATGCGATTCCTGCCCCAGGTGCTGCAGGTTCTGCATCGACCCCGTACTCAGATTGTCGACGCCAACAACGCTGTGCCCCTCCGCCAGTAGCGCATCTACCAGGTGTGATCCCAGAAAGCCGGCCGCTCCAGTGACAAGTACGCGCATCGTTCTTTCATCCTTCCTCAAAATGTCTATCAAAATTCCGGGGAGCTAACTGTATCAATCTACGCGTCATCTTGCCGTCAGGTACTGCCGGCCTAAACTTTCAGTCCTGCAGGTCAGGTCCATCCAACTCCGTGTTCGTGTTCGCGCCATCTGCATTAGAGCGTAAAACGCGAGGATATCGCGGGGTCCAGTGCGTGCATGGGTCCGGGGCGGCCCACGCTCAGGTAGGTGAATCCCATCTGCGCCATTCTGCCCGGATCATACAGGTTCCGTCCGTCAATCAGAATGGGATATCTCAGCGTGTAGTGCAGCCGTTCCAGATCAAGCTCTAAGAACTCCTGCCAGTCATTCAGGATCAGCAACGCATCCGCGTCCTGCGCGGCATCATACGGGTCCGAAACATATCGCATCTGCGGGCCAGGTGGAATCAGCTCCTTGCTGCGTTCTTCCGCCGCCGGATCATATGCGGTCACAATGCAGCCCTCTTTCAAAAGCTGCTGCACAATGTCCAGCGCCGGTGACTCCCGCACATCGTCCGTGCCCCCTTTGAACGCCAGTCCCAGCACGCCAATCTTCTTGCCGCGAAACGTCCACAGGGCAGAGCGCACTTTGCGGAAGAAGCGCTGCTTCTGTTCCTCATTGATCTTTTCCACTTCCCGCAGCAGGGTGAAGTCCACGCCCACCTGCTCGGCCACATGCCGAAACGCCGCCACATCCTTCGGAAAACACGAGCCGCCATAGCCGATTCCGGCCCGCAGAAACTTCGGCCCAATGCGCGTGTCCATGCCCAAACCGCGCGCAACCTCTTCCACATCCGCGCCCGCCGCCTCGCACACATTCGCCACCACATTGATGAACGAAATCTTCGTCGCCAGAAATGCGTTCGACGCGTGCTTGATAATCTCCGCCGCCTTGGTGGACGTCAGCAGCACGGGCGGCGTGTCGTTCTGCCCCCGCGGGCCCGGCACCGCATTCTCGGCGCCGTAGTACTCCCCCACAGTCAGCGGGCGATAAATCGCCTGCAGCAGGTCCGATGCGCGCTCCGTCGCTGCTCCCAGCACAATCCTGTCCGGATGCAGAAAGTCCACCACCGCGGTTCCTTCGCGCAGAAACTCCGGATTCGACGTCACATCAAACAGTTCCTTCGGCACGCCGTTGCGTTCAATCACTCGCCGAATCCATTCGTTCGTATACACCGGAACCGTGCTCTTTTCCACGAGCACCTTGTATCCATCAATGGATCGCGCAATCTCGCTGGCCACCGCATCCACATACGACAGGTCCGCGCTGCCGGAGCTGCTCTGCGGCGTCCCTACGGCAATAAAGATTGCCTGCGCCGCCTGGGTTGCCGCGCGCAAGTCCGAGGTAAATTGCAGCCGGTCGCCGCGATGACGCTGAATCAGTTCCGGCAGATATTCCTCATGAATCGGAATCCCGCCGTTCTGCAGCGTGCTCACCTTCTCCTCGTCGTTATCCACGCAGATCACGCGGTGACCAATCTCTGCAAAGCAGGCAGCAGCCACCAGCCCCACATATCCAGAACCTACAACGGCAATCGAAATCGGTCCCTTCATCTCACCCTTCTCTGTTGCTTCCAGCAGTTGGACAGCCCGTCTTCACGCCTCGTGAGCCTGTCTTGCGCCGGCCGCGCCTGTTCTGGATGCGGCTGCCACGAGGCTCTCTTCCAGGTGCCCGAGCACGCGTGCCGCCGACCAGCGATTCACCGCATATTCCCGGGCAATCCTGCGACGCTCCCGCAGATCTTCCGCCCGCAGTTCCAGAATGGCATTCTTCAGCGCAGCCGCATCCTCCGGCTCCACCACCACGCCTGAACCCGATTCATAAATTGTACGCGCCACCTCGCTGCCCGGATTCACGGAGGCCACCACCGCGCACCCGGCCGCCAGATACGTCACCGTCTTCGATGGAAATACAATATCGGAAACAGTTTTGCGCTGTGTTACAAGACATACATCTGCGGCCGCCAGCAGCCCGCGAAACTCCGCTCCATCCAGCACCGGCAGAAAACGTACTTGCTTCAACCCAAGCTCGCCGGCCCGCTGAAGCAGCCTCTCCTTTGCCGCGCCATCTCCCACCAGCAGAAACTCCAGCGATTCCTCCTCGCGGCACCGGTCCGCCGCCTCCAGAATCACCTCCATCCCCTGCTTCACGCCCATGTTGCCGCTGTGCACCACCAGAAACCTGCCTTCCAGGCCATGCTTCCGGCGAAAGCTCTCGCCCTCCGCCGCCGCAATCTCCAGCAGCGAGGCGTCGGCTCGCGGCTCAAACAACCGCACGCGGTGCTCCGGAACCCCCTTCGCCACGATCCGATTGCGCATCCCGTGCGTCAACGTGCTCACCATCTCCGCATGGCGATAGGCCGCCCGCTCCACGCTGTAC
>JAJXWS010000031.1 GCA_021781495.1 Acidobacteriota bacterium
GTGAAAATTCCTGCGCTGCCCTGTGCGAATAATTTCCCACCCTTTCGCTAACCTAAAAGCATGCCAAACCACAGCCAGCAGCCAGGAGCGAAAAGCGCAGCCAGGGGATACCCCCCACCCCCCCCCTAAATATTTTTCTTTTCCACAGAAATCGTGCGAAAAATTACGAGGCTGCATTCGCCTCGTCTTCGCTTTTCAGCGCTGCCGGGCCTTCCACAGCAGGTACAGCCCCCACGCGGAGACCGTGCAGTTGTCGCGGATGCGCCCATCCACCATCATCTGCTCAAACTCCTCCACCGGAACCGGCCGCACCGCCAGGTCATGCTCCTCCTCGTCCGGAGAGCGTTCCGCCGCGCTCAGCTCCGTCGCCAGAAACACATGCTGCAGTTGCTTCGCGTAACCATAAGCAATCCAGAGACTTCCCAGCGAAATCATCTTCCCGGCGCGCAGTCCGGTCTCTTCCTGCAGCTCGCCCCGGGCCAGATCTTCCGGATCGGCCACTTCCATCTCCCAGCCACCCTGCGGCAGCTCCAGCGCGCGCTCACCAATGGTGTAGCGATACTGCTCCACCAGCCACACCAGCCCCTGGTCGATCGGCAGAATAATCGCCGCATCGTCCTTCTCCACCACGCCGTAGATGCCCTTGTGCCCGTTCGAGCGCAGAATCTCGTCCTCGCGCACCCGCATCCAGTGGTTGCGATACACCTCGCGGCTTGAAAGCGTTGTAATCGAGCGTCCGGCAGCACCATCCCCAGGATTCAAGACACCCTCCTCACAGCACATCTACCGCATTCCGTGCTTCCGGCGCGTGAAAATCCTCGCACGACGGCTTCAGTCCGCCTGCCGCAAGCGAAACTGCCGCAGCCGCCCCACCAGCGAAGCCGGCCCGCTCACCTTCAGCCGAACCAGGTTTCCTTCGTACTCCCGCCCGTGCACCACCATACCTGCCTCAATCGCCGCCAGCACGGCACCCTCCTGCTGCGGTACCCGAAATTCGGCATCGATCACCGGGTCAGAGCGCAGCGCCGCGTCCATCGCCTCCAGCAGCGCCTCCATGCCCTCGGCCGTACGGGCAGACACCAGCACTTCGCCATGTCCTCCCAGCCCGGCGCGATCCGCCTCGCCCAGCAGGTCCATCTTGTTCAGCACCTCGATGCGCGGCTTCTGCAGCGCGTCCAGCTCGCCCAGAACCTTCTCCACCTGCACCTTCTGCTCTTCGCCGTAGGTCGACGCGGCATCGCGCACGTGCAGCAGCACCTCGGCCTGCTCCACCTCTTCCAGCGTCGCGCGAAAGCTCGTCACCAGCGTATGCGGCAGGTTGCGGATAAAGCCCACCGTATCGCTCAGCAGCACCTTCCGCCGGCTCGGCAGCTCAATCGCGCGCAGCTTCGGGTCCAGCGTGGCAAACATGCGCGACGACTGCAGCACCTGCGCTCCCGTCAGCCGGTTGAACAACGTGCTCTTGCCCGCATTCGTATAGCCCACCAGCGCCACCGTCGGCACCGGCACAGCCTCGCGCCTCTGCCGCTGCTGCCGGCGAACCCGGCGCACCGCCTCCAGCTCCCGCTTCAGCTGGTCAATCCGCCGCTGAATCCGCCTGCGGTCGGTCTCCAGCTGGGTCTCGCCCGGTCCGCGCGTGCCAATGCCGCCGCCCAGCTGCGACATCGCCTTGCCCCGGCCCGTCAGCCGCGGCAGCATGTACTCCAGCTGCGCCAGTTCCACCTGCAACTGTCCCTCGCGGGTACGCGCATGGCGGGCAAAGATGTCCAGAATCAGTTGCGTTCGATCCAGTACCCGGCACGGCAGCGCGGCCTCCAGGTTGCGCAGTTGCGTCGGCGTCAGGTCGTGGTCAAAGAGCACCAGGTCCGCTTCCACGGACGCGGCCACCCCGGCAATCTCCTCCACCTTGCCCGCGCCCACCAGCGTCGCCGGATCCGGCCTGCCGCGGCGCTGCATCAGCTCTGCCGCCACCTCGCCGCCCGCGCTCGAAACCAGCTCGCGAAACTCCGCCAGCGACTCTTCTGCGTCCAGCCCCGGAGCCGTGGCCAGCGCGGCCTGTTCCGCGGGCGTCGTCACGCGCAGTGGCGGAGCCGCGTTTGCGCGCACGTCCTCGTCCGCCGGCTCACCGGCGCTTACCGCGGCCAGACGCGCGCCAGCAAGGCCGGAACGCAGATTCCGGGAGCGGACCCCAAGGTCCAGTCCCACCAGAACCGCCCGTTCCTGCCGGCTGCCGCCTAGCGCTGCTGCCAAATCAAAACGCTCCTGCGTACTATCGCTGTTCCGCAGTGGATGCGGCCGGGCCAGCCGACGGCACCGCCGCCGGACCTACGCCGCTATGCGCAACAGACCCGCGATGCTCCGCATGCAGAACGCTGCGGTTGCTCACCACGGTTGAGATAGCGTGTTTAAAGATCAACTGCTCCTGGCTGTTGTTCTCCAGCAGCACCGAATACTTGTCAAAGGAGCGGATCTTGCCCGTCAGCTTTACGCCGCTGACCAGGTAAATCGTAATCGGGGTCTTGTCCTTGCGGACGGTATTCAGGAATGTGTCCTGAATATTCTGTGCCGGCTTGTTCTCCATTGCCGATCTCCTGCTTCCAAAAAATATGGGATAGTTTGGGTGCAACCGACCTGCACCACGTTGTACCTGCAAATCCGCGGGAACGCCTCCGGAAGCCCCGGAGACGCAAGGTCCCGCAATGTGACAACAGTATAGACATTCGCTGGCTTTTTCAACTCCCGCACCGCCAAACGCTTGTCGCATCTCCGCTTGCCGGCCCGCCGTGGGACGCCCGCTCGCATCCTGCTGCTATCATGGCCTCGTGCAAGACCCTGCCAAGCCTTCGGCACCCTCCGCTCAGCCGGTTCCCATGCTGGACCTCAAGCGCCAGTACCAGCCCCTCCAGAACGAGCTTCTCGCCGCCCTCGGCCATGTGCTGGAGACGCAGCAGTTCATCCTCGGTGAGCCCGTCGCCGCCTTTGAGCAGGCCGCCGCCCACCAGCTCGGCGCCGCGCATGCCGTCGGCTGCTCCTCCGGAACCGACGCGCTCTGGCTCGCGCTCGCGGCCGCCGGCATCGGTCCGGGCATGTCGGTCGTCACCACGCCCTTCAGCTTCTTCGCTTCGGTCAGCTGCATCCTGCGCGCGGGGGCCACGCCCGTCCTGGCCGATATCGACCTGGCCACCTTCAACCTCGCCCCCCACGCGGTCGAGGCCGTTCTCGGCAGTTCCCGCGGAGCCGCCGTCAAGGCCATCCTGCCCGTGCACCTCTACGGCCAGTGCGCCGACTGGACCGCCTTCTCCGCGCTCGCGCAGCCGCGCGGTCTCCAGCTCATCGAAGATGCCGCGCAGGCCTGGGGCGCCTCCTGGCACGGCACGCACGCCGGCTCGCTCGGCCACGCTGCCGCCTTCAGCTTTTATCCCACCAAGAACCTCAGCGCCGCCGGCGACGCCGGCATGGTCACCACCAACTCCGACGAAGTTGCCGAGCGCGCCCGCATGCTCCGCCAGCACGGCATGCGCCGCCGCTACTTCCACGACGAAGTCGGCTGGAACGCCCGCCTCGACGGCTTCCAGGGGGCCATCCTCCAAATCAAGCTCAAGTACATCGACGGCTGGAATGAAGCTCGCCGCACCGCCGCCCGCCGTTACCACGCGCTCTTCCATGCCGCCGGGCTAGCCGAAGCCGGCCCGTATCCCGCGCATGGCATCGTTCTGCCCCACGAGGTGCCCGGCAGCCGCCACGTCTGGCACCAATACGTCATCCGCACCCCGCGCCGCGACGACCTCCGCGAGTTCCTCACCGCCCGCAAAATCGGCTCGGAGATCTACTATCCCGTCCCGCTCCACATGCAGCAGGCCCTCGCCTCCCTCGGTTACCGGGAAGGCGACTTCCCCCAGGCCGAGCGCGCCGCCCGCGAAGTCCTCGCCCTGCCCATCTTCCCTGAGATTCGCGAAGACGAGCAGCAGACCGTGGTTCGTGCCATCGCCGACTTCCTCCTGTAGAGACCCAACTGATTTAGAATCACCCTTGCATGAAATGCCCTTATTGTGGCTTCGCACAGGACCGGGTGGTTGACTCGCGCGAGAGCAAGGAGGCCGACTCCATTCGCCGCCGCCGCGAGTGCGAAAGCTGCAATCGCCGCTTCACCACCTACGAGCGCATCGACGAGATACCCTACATGGTCGTCAAGAAGGACGGCCGCCGCGAGCGCTTCGACCGCCAGAAGGTTTTGAGCGGTCTGCTCCGCGCCTGCGAAAAGCGTCCCGTCCCCGCCAGCAAGCTTGAGGCCATCGTCGACGCCACTGAAAGCTTCCTCATGGACGCCCCCGAGCGCGAGCGCACCACCGCCGAAGTCGGCGAGCTCATCATGAAGCACCTCAAGGGCCTCGACACCGTCGCCTACATCCGCTTCGCCAGCGTCTACCGCGACTTCAAGGATGTGCGCGAGTTCAAGCAGGAGCTCGAAGACCTGCTCGACAGCCACCGATCCAGCAAAGCAAGAAAATAAGCAAAAAAGGAAATGCAATGGCAGAGACGAAGACGCACAAGGTAACGCTGATTCCCGGCGACGGCATCGGCCCGGAAGTCACACAAGCCGTGGTTCGCATTCTTGAGGCCACCGGCGTCCACTTCGAGTGGGAGCGCTTCGCCGCCGGCGCTGAAGCCTATGAGATCTACGGCGAATACATCCCCGCCGATCTCTACAGCTCCATCGAGCGCAACAAGGTCGCGCTCAAGGGCCCCGTCACCACGCCCGTCGGCGGCGGCTTCAAGAGCATCAACGTCACCCTCCGCAAAAAATTCGACCTCTTCGCCAACTTCCGCCCCATCAAGAACCTGCCCGGCCTTGAGACCAAGTGGCCCGGCGTGGACCTGATCATCGTGCGCGAAAACACCGAGGGCGAATACGTGGGTCTGGAGCACGAAGTGGTCCCCGGCGTAGTGGAAAGCCTCAAGGTCATCACCGACAAGGGTTCTACCCGCATCGCAAAGTTCGCCTTTGAGTACGCGCGCAAGCACGGCCGCAAGAAGGTGCACTCCATCCACAAAGCCAACATCATGAAGCTCTCCGACGGCCTCTTCCTCCGCTGCGCGCGCCGCGTGGCCGAGCAGTTCCCCGACGTCCTATACGGCGAGCACATCATTGATAACACCTGCATGCAGCTCGTCATGAATCCGTACCAGTACGACACCCTGCTGCTGGAGAATCTCTACGGTGACATCGTCAGCGACCTGTGCGCCGGGCTTGTCGGCGGCCTGGGCCTCGTGCCAGGAGCTAACCTCGGCCACGAGTGCGCCATCTTCGAGGCGGTGCACGGCTCCGCGCCGGACATCGCCGGGCAGGATCTCGCCAATCCCACCGCGCTGCTCCAGTCCGCCGTCCTCATGCTGCACCACCTCGACGAAGAGGCCGCGGCCAACCGGGTGCAGAAGGCCATCGAGCAGGTCTACTCCGAGCGCAAGGCCCTTACCCGCGACGTGGGCGGCACCGCCGGCACCAGCCAGTTTGCAGACGCCGTGCTCGCGGCCATGGGCTAGGCACGCCCGGCTCCCTGCACCGGCAACGCCCGCGCAGGATCTTCAGTTGGATGAGGTGGGCGACGGCTGCGTCGCCCATCGCGTCTCAGGAGTCCCGCCGCTCGGGCTTCCACTGGTCCGGGTTGTAGCGCTCAATCCGGTCCTCGCGATCCTCCCGCTCTTCCTGTTCGCGGCGCTTCTCGCGCTCTTCCCGTTCTTCGCGTCCGTCGCTCACGTCGCTCTCCTGTAACCAGTTTACGAGACACCGTCCGCACGCCCGCATGCTTTCCCCGCCGCGCGGCCATGGCTCACCTGCCTGCTTATTCGCCGCCCCTGTCGTCTCTGCACGCGGGATTTTCCTCATTCCGCAGCCGTCCCTCCTGTACACTGGAGTGTTCACGACCATGCAAAACAAATACTCCATTGGCATCCTCGGCGCGACCGGAATGGTCGGCCAGCGCTACATCCAGCTTCTCGAAAACCACCCGTGGTTTGAGATCACTTGGCTTGCGGCCAGCGACCGCTCCAGCGGCAAACTCTACGGCGAAGCCGCCAAATGGCGTCTGGACACCCCGATGCCCGAGCGCATTGCCAACATGACCGTCTCGCCCGCGGACCCCGCCGGCGCGCCCAGGATCATCTTCGCCTCCATCGACGCGGCCTTTGCGCGCGAGATGGAGCCAAAGTTTGCCGCTGCCGGCCACGCCGTCATCTCCAACTCCAGCGCCTTCCGCATGGCGCCCAACGTGCCCCTTGTTCTTCCCGAGGTCAACGCTGAGCACCTGCACCTGATCGAGGAGCAGCCCTGGCGCAAGCAGTCCGGCGGCTTCATCGTCACCAACTCGAACTGCACCGTCATGGGCCCGGTGCTGGCCCTCAAGCCCATTGCGGATCGCTTCGGCATCGAGCAGATCTTCGCCACCTCCATGCAGGCGGTCTCCGGCGCGGGCTACCCCGGCGTCCCCTCCATGGACATTCTCGATAACGTCGTTCCCTACATCGCCAGCGAAGAAGAAAAGATGGAAGAGGAGCTGCTCAAGCTGCTCGGCAAGCTCGAGGGCCACGCGGTCAAGCCGCTTGCCGCCCGCATGAGCGCCAGCTGCAATCGCGTTCCCGTGGTTGACGGCCACACCGTCAGCGTCAGCGTCAAGCTTTCCAGGCAGGCCACGCGCGAGGAGATCCTCGCCGCATGGAACGAGTTCCGCCCGCTCGCCGGCCAGAACCTGCCCAGCGCCCCCGACCAGCCTGTGGAGTTCGCGCCACAGCAGGATCGCCCCCAGCCGCGCCTGGACCGCAACCGCGGCAACGGCATGGCCGCAACCGTCGGCCGCCTGCGTCCCTGCAACGTACTCGACTGGAAGTTCACCGTGCTCTCGCATAACACCATTCGCGGAGCCGCCGGCGCCACCATCCTGAATGCGGAACTGCTGGCAAGTCTGGGCAAGTTGGAACCCGTGGCAGAGGCAGCCGCGCGCGCCTAGTGCGCTGGCGCGGCACCGCCTCCCACATCGAACGATGGGAATCTCAGCATGAGCCTGGTTGTGATGAAGTTCGGCGGCACGTCGGTGGAAGATCCGGCGGCCATCTCGCGCACGGCATCCATTGTGGCCGGACGTGTGGCCATGGGCAAGCAGCCCGTGGTCGTCGTCAGTGCGCTCGCCAAGGTGACAGATCAACTGCTCCGCGCGGCCTCCTGCGCCGCTCACGGAGACCGGACCGGCGCTCTCGCCATCAGTTCGCGGCTGCGCTCGCGCCACCGCGACACCGCCGCCGCGCTCGTCAAGGATCCCCACAACTCCGCCGCGCTCATCAACCTCATTGACCAGAAGTTCGATTCGCTCGATGAGATCCTGCGCGGCCTCGCGGCCATCCTCGAGCTCACGCCCCGCATTTCTGACCTCATCGTCAGCTACGGCGAGCGCATCTCCAGCCGCATCGTGACCGCTGCCTTCTGCGAGCGCGGCATCAACGCCGCCCACGTGGACGCCCGCGAGGTCATCATCACCGACTCGCAGTTCCAGAAGGCGGTTCCGCTCGACGGCCCCATTGAGAAGCGCGCCGCCGCCACGCTGCGCCCGCTGGTGGACGAGGGCAAGGTGCCCGTCATGGGCGGTTTCATCGCCTCTAACGAAGAAGGCATCACCACTACCCTCGGACGCGGCGGCTCTGACTTTACCGGCGCCCTGGTCGGCGGAGCGCTCAGCGCCGAGGCCATCGAGATCTGGACCGACGTAGACGGCATCATGACCACCGACCCGCGCATCTGTCCCGATGCGCTGCGCGTCAAGGTCATCAGCTTTGAGGAGGCCGCTGAGCTGGCCTACTTCGGCGCCAAGGTCCTGCACCCGGCCACCATTCTTCCCGCCGTCAAAAAGAACATCCCCGTCCTCGTGCTCAACAGCAAGAACCCCACCAACGAGGGCACGCGCATCATCTCGCTTGCGCCGCACTGCAGCAGCCCCTTCAAGTCGATCGCCGTCAAAAAGAAGCTCAGCATCATCGACGTGGTGGCCAGCCGCATGCTCATGACCCACGGCTACCTCAAAGAGATCTTCACCATCTTCGACAAGCACAAGTGCCCCGTCGATATGGTCTCCACCAGCGAAGTCTCCGTTTCCCTCACCGTGGACTCCAACGACAAGCTGCCCTCCATCGCCGCCGATCTCAGCCACCTTGCCGACGTCAAGTATGAGGGCAAAAAAGCCCTCGTATGCCTCGTCGGCGAAGACATCCGCGGACAGAACGGCATCGCCGCGCAGGTCTTCTCCGCCATCCGCCACATCAACGTGCGCATGATCTCCCAGGGAGCCAGCGAGATCAATATGAGCTTCATGATTGACGAGGATGACGCCGACGAAGCGCTGCGCTCGTTGCATGCCGCCTTCTTCCAGAACCCCGATCCGACCGTGTTTGACGTGGAGGCGCGCAAGAGCCCTGCCGTGGCGTCCTAGGCCGCCCCGCAGCGAACGGCTCTTTGCTCTCCCCAGGCTGCCACGCGCTTTCCGGGCGCGCATGCAGCGCATCTTCCAGATCGCTTGCAGGTGGCACTACCCTGCAAGCGGCACAATTCCCCGGCAAGGAGCCGTATCCATGCTCTTCCTCGTTCTCGGCAAAGGCAAAACCGGTTCGCTGGTGGCAGAGATCGCCCGCGAGCGCGGCCACGGCGTGCGCGCCCTCGACATCACGGAGAACCAGAGCGGCTCCGCCCTCACCGCTCCCACACTTGCCGGCGTCGATGCCGTCATCGACTTCACCACCCCGGAGAGCGCCCTTGAAAACATGCGCGCCGTGCTCGCTCTCGGCGGACGCATGGTGGTGGGCACAACCGGATGGTACGCGCACCTGGCAGAGATGAAGGCCCTCGCCATCCGCCGCGGCGGCGCCCTGCTCTACGGCACCAACTTCTCCATCGGCGTGCAAAAGCTCTTCCGCCTCACCGCAGAGCTGGCCCGGCTGGACGGCTACCAGTTCTCCATCAACGAGACGCACCACACCTCCAAGCTCGACGCCCCCTCCGGCACCGCTCTCACGCTCAAGGAGATCATCCTGTCCGTCAAGCCCGGTGTTGACGTGCCCGTCACCTCGCATCGCGTGGGCGACGCCAAGGGCGAGCACATCGTCACCGCCACCAGCGAGCACGACGTACTCGAGCTGCGTCACGATGCCCACAGCCGCCGCGGCTTTGCGCTCGGCGCCGTCCGCGCCGCCGAGTGGGTCGCCGGCAAATCCGGCGCATGGGAGTTCCGCGAAATCTTCGATCAGTTGTAGCTTCGGGAGAGATAGAGCAACGGCGCTTGGCGCGCGAAAGTACGCTTCAAAAGCCATCAGCGTGCTTATCAAAATAGCGGCGCAAACGATCCAAACAGGCGAAAGAAATTTCGCGTTTTAATTCCTCATTCCATCTCGCCCAGATTCTCGGCGCCCAGCGGATCGTCGTTCCTTCGTCAATGACGAATTGCTCTGTGAGATGGTGAACAGGCTGGTCGCGTATTACTCGCTCCCAGTCCTGCGGCGACCTACGGGATAACGCGTTTTGCACTCGAACTCGATTGGGATTCTCCTCTTTCTTTCCTTGAACTGATCGCAGTACAAAATACTCTTGAAACTTCTCTGCTAGCTTCCTGACGGAGATTCGCCCTTCAGAATCTGCAAGTTCCGCCATATAGATGAGCAGCAGCATCTTGTAAGACATCGTCATCGGTTGCTTCTCGATTTCGAAGAGAAGTTCATAAGTACTCGGCGCCAGCACGCCGGGTGTCGTAACTGGTTCCACAAGGTCACTCAGGGATTCGTGGCCACGCGCATTGCAACCGCTCAATCGGCGCTCAAACTCTTGTTCGGGGTACTCTCTGTATTCGTAGCCGTGATCATCTAGAAACAGCTTATGCTGCGGTACGAGGCGATTAGCGATAAACATGAGCCGCAGATGGGTAGATGGATATTTTGAACGATAGTCGAAATAGTAATAAAAGTGGCGCTGAAGATGCTCCTCATCTAGTCGTCCACGTTGAATCTCAACAAGCAAATGTCGCGAAAATGCGTCTGTAAATAGTACATCTGGTCGTCGGCCGTTGATTACGACTTGCCGGCGCACTAGAGTTAGCCCTGGCTCTATGAACAGTTCAGGACAATTGGCAATCGCCTCCTCCATTTGACGCTCAAGCATACGGTGAAGATATGTTTGGCTCCGACGAGTCGTCAACCCAGAACCCTAGACTTATCCTCACTTGAACAACTGTTATCTCTCCTGTGATACCAGCGCAGGTTCCTTGGTTTCACGTATCCCTTACCCGCCCGCTTGTGCCGTTTTTCGCCTTCGCCCGTCGAATGATGCATAATGCCCTCGACCATGGTTTTGCGTCCTGCCACGCCGGCTGATATTCCGCGCCTCGTCGCGCTGGAGAGAACGCCCACGGCCCGCCACTTCGTGGGCCAGTGGAGCGAAGAGCGCCACTTTGAAACCATGACCGGCGGCGATGCCCGGTACTTCGTCAGCGAAAACGATGCCGGAGAACTGCAGGCCTACGCCATCCTCCGCGGACTGGCCGAGGCCACGCGCTCTCTTGAGCTCAAGCGCATCGTCGTGGCCCGTACCGAGCAGGGCCTCGGCCGCAAGATGCTCCACGAGATCCTCGAAATCGCCTTCAGCGAGCTGCACGCCCACCGCCTCTTCCTCGACGTCTTCGAGGACAACGAGCGGGCGCGACACCTCTATGAGAGCCTCGGCTTCGTCTACGAGGGCACCCTGCGCGAGGCCGCCCAGCGCGACGGTCACTTCTGCAACCTGCGCCTCATGTCCCTCCTGGATCGCGAGTACGCGCAGCACAAAAAGTGACGCTCCCCGTTTCCGGCGGGACCCCTGAAATCCCCTCCGCACAGGGCCATTCGTTATACACTTTGCTGTGATGGAAACTACGGGTTGTGGTACGGCGATCGTAACGCCATTCAAGGCGGATGGTTCAGTGGACGAGGCAGCGCTGCGCGCGCTGGTGAACTGGCAGGTCAACTCCGGAATCGACTTCCTGGTGGCCTGCGGCTCCACGGGTGAGGCGGCCACGCTGGACGAGGATGAGTGGCTCATGGTCATCCACATCGTGGTGGATGCCGTAGCCGGCCGCATCCCGGTCTGGGCCGGCTGCACCCACAACTCCACCCACAAGCTGCTGCAGCAGGCTGCTCTGTTGCGCCAGGTGCGCGGCGTAGACGCCGTTCTCTCCGCCAATCCCTACTACAACAAGCCCACCCAGGAGGGGCAGTTCCAGCACTTCCTGGCCCTGGCCCGCGCCATTGACCCCATGCCGCTGTGCCTCTACAACGTTCCCGGACGCACCGCCGCCAATCTGGAGCCGGAGACCGTGCTGCGCCTCGCCGAGGCCGCGCCAAACATCCAGGCCATCAAGGAAGCCAGCGGCAAGCTCACCCAGATCTCCGAGCTGGTACACTCCCTGCCGCGCGGCTTCAAGGTCTTCTCCGGCGACGACAACCTCGCTCTCGCTTCCATCGGCATCGGCGCCTGCGGCCTCATCAGCGTGGCCGCCAATGAGGCGCCAGCCGAGGTGGGCAAGATGGTCCGCGCCGCCCTGCACAACGACTGGGTCACCGCCCGCGACCTCGAACGCCGCTACGGACGGCTCTTCGACGCCAACTTCTGGGAGTCAAACCCCAGCCCCGTCAAGACCGTGCTCAGCCTCATGGGACGCACCACCGACGTTGTCCGGCTGCCCCTCGTTCCGCCCACCGCCGCCACCCGCAACCGTCTGGAGCGGCTGGCCGGCGAACTGGGCCTGCTGAAGCATGCCCCCATTCCCGAGGGCTACATCGGCCTGTTCTAGCGGCATAATCCAGCCCCGTGCCGGCGAATTGCCAAATGCAGGAAAGCGTGGCAGACTCTTCAGCCAGGCCATGCTACACAGGTTCGTCATCGGGCTACTGTACGCAGTCGAGATCGCTTTTTTCGTCGGCCTGGCGGGATGTGCGCTTGTGGTCATCATCAGCTGGATCACGATTCTCAAAGCTGGATTCTCCCACGACTGAGGCAGGAATCTCTCTCCGCCCGGCCGCTCCCGCCCGCAGATGACGAAAGCGTCACCCAATCTTCACAATCCTGGGAAAAGCAGCGTCTTAATATTTATTTAAGGTTTGCCGCAACTTTCAGTTGGCATTCCGTGTTCGTGAGTTACAACGGATTAAGGTGATTTGAATCACCTCCCATCCTCCGTTGCATACGAATCCCCGCGAGTCAAACGTCCCAGCCAGGGACGCTCGCAGAAAGCGATGTATCTGATATGCCCCCTAAGATGCATGGAAGGCTACTGCTTCCCTCCCTTCTCGCCCTGACCGCCAGTGCCCTGCTCGTGGCAGGATGCAGCAGCGGATCCTCCACCTCCTCCGCCAACGCCGCCAAAGGACCTTCGTTCCTGATCGGCACGGATGCCCCGCTCGGCAGCGTCACCTCGTTCCTGGTCCAGGTCCAGAGCATCTCCGCCACGGACTCCAACAACACCACCGTTCAGTTGTTGAGCAGCCCCGCCACCGTGGATTTTGCCCGCTACAACGGACTCCAGACACTGCTCGATCTGGGCAATGTTCCCGCCGGTACCTACAACAGCGTCTCGGTCACCCTCGGCGCGGCCACCATCGGTTACCTGGACACAACCGTCCCCGGACCTCCGGTGATCAAGACCATGCCGGCCACCATCACCACCCCCACCACGACAGCCACGCTGAGTGATCCGCTCGTTGTCACCACCGGTGGAGCGCCGATGGGCCTGCGCGTTGAGCTCAACCTCTACAAGTCCGTCCAGGTGGATACCACCGGACAGATTACCGGCGTCGTGTCGCCCGTCTTCCGCATCGAGCGGGTGGGCGATGACGATACAGGCGCGCACATCGACGAGTTCACGGCCGCCGTTGTCAGCGTGAATGCCGGCGCCCAGTCCTTCGTCGTCCAGGGCCCGCACGGCACGACCATCCCGGTGAACGTCACAGCGCAGACCGAGTGGGCCAACAACGCTACCCTCAATGACCTCACCTCCAGCAGCATCGTCCAGATCTCGGGCAAGCTCGACAGCACCACCCTGGCCATTGACGCCAGCGAGATCGCTATCGTCTCGCAGAATGGCTTCTATGCCAGCGGCCTGGTCACCTACGTCAACCCGGCCTCCGGACCGGCCACCAGCTTTGACCTGTATGTGCGCGGCCTGCTGCCCACCAACACCGGCCTCACGCTGGGTCAGATCGCAACCGTGGATCTGAGCGGATCGGAGAACTTCTCCATCTACTGGCGGCACGACATGCTCAGCCAGTACGTCTTCAACCAGAGCACCCTGCTTCCCGGCCAGAGCATCTCGGTCGGCGGACCCGCCAGCGGCGCGGCCAATGCATCGGCTGTCTCCGTCAATCGCGTGGTCCTGCACCACTGGGGCTTTAACGGCGTCGTGGTGCCGGGCAGTGTGAACACGTCCATGGGCACCTTCCAGATGCAGATTACCGGCTTTGCGGGCGTGCTCGTTCCGCAAACCGTCACCGTCTACATCACCAACGGAACCGACTTCCGCGACGGCTGGTCCGGCCTCAGCGACCTGAGCGACAACGCTCACGTCCGCGTCGTCGGTCTGCTGTTGAAGGATCCCACCTCCGGCGCCACCATCCTCGTGGGCCACGATGTGGACGATCTCGAAAACGAATAAGCAGAACTCCTGCTTAAAACCAGAGCGCCGGCCCCGACATCCCTCGGGTCCGGCGCTTCGCTTTTCCGGGCAAAATTTCTGCGCGCCTATCCCGCAAGCGCCGCCTTCACCGCATCGCTCACCACGCGCCCCTCGGCGCGCAGCCCCATGGCCTGCAGCTTGGCCTGCACGGCCTTGATCACCGGCCCCATCTCCTTCGGCGAGGGCTTTTGGCCTGAGGCGGCGGCATGCTCGGCCACGGTCTCGGCCACCAGCGCCTTCAGCCCGGCCTCATCCAGCGCCTTGGGCATATACTCCTCGATGACCACAATCTCCGCAGCCTCCTTGGCGGCCAGCTCCGGACGATTGCCCTTCGTAAACTGCTCAATCGAGTCGCGACGCTGCTTCACCATCGTTGCCAGCGCCTGCTGCTCCTCGGCGGGCGTCAGGGCCGTCCTCTTCTCAATCGCCTTGTTCTTGAGCGCCGTCTTGATAAGGCGCAGCGTGCCGGTGCGCTCGGCGTCATGCGCCTTCATTGCGCTCACAATCTGCTGGCTTATCAGGGTCTCCAGTGCGCCTGCCTCAGTCATGGTGTTGCTTCCCTCCCGCTGGTTCTCTACTCTTCGCGTTCACTTTGCGCGCTTCTCTACTCTATCCGCTCCACCGCAGCCGCGACGCACAAAGCGCGCAAAGGATAGTCTTTCCGTCTTTTTTTCGTTTTCACACTACGCAAGCGACTTTGCCGGCAACAGTGGCCGCCACCGGAACTCTTGCACAACTTCTGCATTTATACCTGCGAGGAGTAAATGCAATGAGGGGGATTTGGACAAGCATCGCAGCACTGAGTCTCGGGGCTCTATGCGCGCCGGCCTTTGCCAACAACACGGCCCTTCCGGGCGCGGTGAACTACGTGGAGGGCTCAACTTTTGTTCAGGGCAAGCTGATCAACAGCCATGACGTTGGCAACGCCTCCCTGAACACCGGAGATGTGCTCCGGACAGATACTGGAAAAGCTGAGATTCTGCTCACGCCGGGCGTCTTTCTGCGCGTAGCCGACCACAGCGCCGTTAAGATGATCTCGCCCAGCATCACGCTCACCCAGGTGGAGCTGCTGCACGGCCGCGCCGGCGTCGAGGTGGATGAGATCCATAACCAGAACGACCTGGAAATTATCGAAGCCGGCGTGCCCACCCAGCTCGTCAAGAACGGCTACTACGAGTTCAATGCTGACACCGGCACCGTCGAGGTCTTCAAGGGCAAGGCTGCCGTCGAAGTGGCCAACGGAAAATACAAGGTGGTCAAGAACCACCACGAGTTCACCGTGGCCCAGTACGCCATCGACGAGCCGCTGCGCAAGGAAAAGCCCGTCGACTTCAACACCCGCGCGGCCAAGGATGACCTCTACAACTGGAGCAGCCTGCGCTCCGAGTACCTGGCGGAAGACAACGCCCAGATCGCCGGCGAATATGCCAACTCCGCCGACTTCTATCCCGGCTGGTACTGGGACCCCTACGCGTGGGACTACACCTTCATCGGCGCCGGACCGCTCTTTAGCCCGTTCGGCTGGGGCTTCTACTCGCCCTGGTACGCCGGATACTACCCCGGCTTCTATGGCGGATATTACGGTGGCGGCGGCTACTACGGCGGCGGCTACGGCGTGCGCAACACGCGGCAGCTCCAGAGCAACGCCAGCGGCACAGTAGTCCGGCCCCGTGCCTTCAGCGGAGCAAGCCGTCCCACCCTCCGCGCCGGCGGATCCAGCTTCGGCGGATTCCATGGCGGCGGCGGAGGCTTCGGCGGCTTCCACGGCGGATTCGGCGGCGGTGGCGGCTTCGGTGGCGGCGGATTCCACGGCGGCGGCATGGCCATGGGCGGTCGCCGCTAACGATCACCGCAACGCCTGGCAAACACAAGCACTCCTCCAGCGGCCGGAGCTTCCCCTCCGGCCGCTGGATTTTTCGCAGCCGCCCCCACAGCCGCCATCCTCCCAACTACCTGCAAAGTCCTCCACTTGCCACCCCGCACCGCAATCGCCCTCCCCAACGAGCTGACGAAAACTCTCCCGAAGCACGACAATTTCCACAGATACGATTCACAAAAACCACAAATGTGTGTATTCTGTGATTTCACCACCGGGACGGCCGCTCCACGGAACCCCGTATCCGGTTCTGAAAC
This sequence comes from Acidobacteriota bacterium, assembly GCA_021781495.1. Classification (GTDB taxonomy): domain Bacteria; phylum Acidobacteriota; class Terriglobia; order Terriglobales; family Acidobacteriaceae; genus Telmatobacter. Next base: position 15,864 of record JAJXWS010000031.1, read on the forward strand.
GAGGAGACACATGATTCGCAAAACGCGCTTGTTCACGCCCGGTCCCACGCCTCTGCTTCCTGCAGCCCAATTCGCCATGGCCGCTGCGGATATTCACCACCGCACGCCGGAGTTCCGTGCCCTGTACCAGAAGGTTCTGGCGCAGTTGAAGGTCTTTGTGGGCACCAAAAACGACGTGCTGCTGCTTTCCTCCTCGGGCACCGGCGCCATGGAGGCTTCCGTCTCCAACCTCACCTCGCCCGGCGACCGCGTACTGGTGCTCACCGCCGGCAAGTTCGGCGAGCGCTGGGTGGCGCTCACCAAGGCCTTCGGCTGCGAAGTGGACGTGGTTGAGGCCCCCTACGGCCAGACGTTCGATCTCGAGGTCGTCCGCAAGGCTCTCAAGCCCGAGCACCGCGCGCTGTTCGTGCAGGGCACTGAGACCTCAACCGCCGTCCGGCACGATGTGCAGGCCATCGCCAAACTGCGCGATGCGGTAGCGCCCGAGACGCTGCTGGTCGTCGATGGCATCACCGGCCTTGGCACCACCCACTTTGACGTGGATGGCTGGGGCATCGACGTGCTCATCGGCGGCTCGCAGAAGGCCGTGATGATTCCTCCGGGCCTCGCCTACCTGAGCGTGAGCGACAAGGCATGGGCGGCCATGGAAAAGTCGAAGAACCCGCGCTACTACTTTGACCTGCGCAAGGAGCGCAAGAACGCCGCCAAGGGCGAGAGCGCCTATACACCCGCCGTGGCCCTCATTGCCGGTCTGGGCGCTGCCCTGGACTATATCGCCGGGCAGGCCGGTGGCGATCTCGAGAAGGGCCGTATCGCTCTGGTGAACAACGCGCAGGTAAACGCGGCAGCAACGCGCGCGGGCCTGGTGGCGCTGGGCTTCACGCTCTTCGCTCCCACAGCTCCCGCAGCCGCAGCCACTGCCGTGGCCGTACCGGAAGGCATGGATTCGAGCGAAGTGGTCAAGGCGCTCAAGACGCGCTTCGCTTCGGTCATCGCCAACGGCCAGGGCGAGATGAAGGGCAAGATCTTCCGCGTCGCCCATCTGGGCTTCTTTGACTACCTCGATACCGTGGCCCTGCTGGGCGCCATGGAGCACATCGCCAAGGACACGCTCAAGCTGCCCGTGCAGTGGGGCCAGGCCGTGGCCGCCGCGCAGCAGGTGTACGCCGACGCGGTGAAGGGATAAAAGCCCGTGTCCGGGGCCTTGCATTCAGGCTCCGGGCGCAGCGGCTCAACGTTTTTCAGGGATGGAAAGGAACGCATGGCCGAACTGAGTTTTGGAGAGAAGCTGCTGATTGCGCGGAAGCAGCTCGATCTCTATCAATACGAGATGGCCGAGCGGCTGGGCGTGCACCCCAACTCGATCACCAAGTACGAGCGGGGCGAGGGCAAGCCGCACGCGGCCGTGTTGCGGATGTTCGATCTGCTGTGTGAGCAGCAGAGTATCCGCTTTGATGAGTACAAGCCCGCGCAGGAGGGCAAGGGAGAAGCAATGAAGATCGTTCTGGCAGAGAAGGTTTCTCCGGCAACACTGGCCGTATTCGCGGCCGAGCCGGGATGGGAAGTTCTGACGCACGACAAACTGCCGGACGGCCTGCCCGCGGCGCTGGCCGATGCCGATGCGCTGGTGGTCCGCAGCGCCGTGCAGGTGGATGACGCGCTGCTGGAGCATGCGCCCAAGCTGCGCGTGATTGGCCGGGCCGGCGTCGGCGTCGACAACATTGATGCAGAGTCTGCCACGCGGCACGGCATTGTGGTCATGAACACGCCGGGCGCAAATGCCGTCGCCGTAGCCGAGCTCGCCATCTGCCTCATGATCGATCTGGCGCGCAAGGTTCCCGCCGCAAACGCCTCCATGCATGCCGGCAAGTGGGAGAAGAAGTCACTGCAGGGCTCCGAGCTCCGCGGCAAAACGCTGGGCATTCTTGGCCTGGGCCGCATCGGGCTGGAAGTGGCCAAGCGCGCCAAGGGCTTCGGGCTTGAGATCATCGGCAGCGACCCATTCGTTTCCGCCGCCGTGGCGCGCGAGAACGGCATCAAGCTGGTCACGCTCGATGAGCTGATTTCGACCTCGGATTACCTCACGCTGCATGTCGGCCTCACGCCGCAGACCGCGGGCATTATCAACGCCAAGACGCTGGCCGCCATGAAGAAGGGCGTGCGCATCATCAACTGCGCCCGCGGCGAGCTGGTCGACGAAGCTGCGCTGGTGGCAGCCCTCAAGAGCGGCCACGTGGCCGGCGCCGCGCTGGACGTGCTGACGCAGGAGCCGCCCAGGGACTCGCCGTTCTTCGGGCTGGAGAACGTCATCCTCACGCCCCACATCGCCGGCTCCACCGCCGAGGCGCAGGAGGCCGTGGGCATCCAGATCGCAATGCAGGTGCGCGAATACCTGAAGCTCGGCGTGGTGCAGAACGCCGTCAACCTGCCGTCGCTGAGCCACGAGGAGTACGTCGAGCTGGCCCCGTACATCGACCTCGCCGGACGCCTTGGCTCCTTCCTGGCGCAGACCGGCAAGGGCGGCTTTGACGCCATCCACCTCATCTATGGCGGCGCGCTGGCCGAGGCCAAGACCGACCTCGTCCGCAACGCTGCCATCGAAGGACTGCTGCAGGGCTCTGAGAACGTGAACCGCATCAACGCGGCGGCCGTCGCACAGGAGCGCGGCATCCGCGTCCACGAGGAGAAGCAGACCACCTATCGCGGCGGAACAGGCACCGTGCTCACCGTCGAGCTGCACGGAGCCGACGGCAAGAGCCACGCCACCGCAACCGTCATCCACGGCGAGCAGCCACGGCTGCTTGAGTTCAACGGCATCGACATCGAGGCTCCGCTCGAGGGCAATCTCCTCGTCTGCCGCAACCTCGACGTCCCCGGCGTCATTGGCAAGATCGGCACTATCCTCGGGCAGCATGGCGTCAACATCGCCAACTTTGCCCTGGGCCGCGAACGCGCCGGCGCCAAGCCCGTCAAGGCGCTTGCCGTGGTGCAGGTCGACGCGCCGGTACCGCCGGCCGTGCTGGACGCCCTCGGCACCATCGAGGCGCTGCTCCAGGCCAAGACCGTACAGCTTCAATAGGCGAGCCGGAACACTCTGCGTCCCATCCTTTCCTGCTGTTGCGGGAACGGATGGGACGCTTTTCTATTGGCGCAACGCTCCCCGCGCAGCTAGCCCGCAACCCCGTTGTGGCCCAGCCATGTCCGCAGATACGCGACCTGCCCCAGGTGATACGTCTCGTGAAAGGCTAGGAAATCGATCATGCCTTTCACCTTGCCGTCGGGGCTGGGAGCCTTGGGCGGCGCCGGCGCGGCCAGCACCTCTGCCGTTGCACCCTCCAGCGCCTGTGCCAATGCGGCGGACGCCTCTTGCCATCCAAGCACCAGCACCTCCGCCGGCGGATACTGTTCGCCATCCACATGCTTGTGCCCACGTTCAAACTGCGCCAGCCAGGGACGCTCCCAGGCAGAACCGAGCAGGCGCACCGCCACCGAGCGCGCCCAGATTACGTGCCCGGTGATCCACAGAATACTGTTGGAAGACTCCGAGGGACTGCGAAGCCACTCTTCGGGCGTCAGCCCTTCAAAGCACTTGGAGAGCAGGCGTGCATTCTGGTTGAATGTGCCCGCGGCACCAGCTATCTCAGATGGAATCGGCATGCGGCAATCTTCTCCTTGCAGGCAGGGCGCAACCCGCCTCGGCCTGTCGTAATACAGCATGCGGACTGCAGGGCCGGATGGCAAGCCGCAAAAGCAAAGGGCCATCGCTCCACGGCGATGGCCCTTCGAAAAAACAACTGCTGCGGCTTAAGCGCGGCTCAGATAAGCGCCTTCGCTCGTGTCCACGCGGATCTTCTCGCCTTCATTGATGAAGGGCGGCACCTGCACCACAAGGCCGGTCTCCAGCTTGGCGGGCTTGGTCACGCTGGAGGCAGTCGCCGACTTCAGCCCCGGCTCGGTCTCCACCACTGTCAGCTCCACGGTTCCGGGCAGTTCGATGCCCACCGCAAGGCCATCAAAGTAGCTCACCTTGATCTGCAGATTCGGGGTTAGGTACTCCACGGCCTCGCCCAGCGTCGAGTGCTTGAGCACCGTCTGCTCAAAATCCTCGGGGTTCATAAAGTAGTAGTCGTCCCCATCCGCGTACAGAAACTCCATGGCAACTTCATCCACCACAACGCGCTCAATGGCGTCGGCGGAGCGGAAGCGATGCTCGAACATGGCACCGGACTTGAGGTTGCGCAGCTTTGCCTGGATGAAGGCGCGCAGGTTGCCGGGCGTGCGATGCTCCACCTTGAAGACCAGGTGCAACTGGTCATTGTGCTTGATAATCATGCCCGGACGCATTTGGGTGGCGGGAATCGCCATACGGGTAAAACTCCTTGCTTTGCTTGCGCTCAATGCGCAAAAAAGATCGGCCTTAGCCTACTGTCTATTGTAGCTTAGGGGCGGGCTGCCCGAGCCGGCACTGCCAAAGCAGGATAAAATCGGCTGGCTGCATCCGGGCGCAATTGGGTTGCAACCCTGCCGGAAGGGGTATCGTGGATCGCTGGAAGCGGGCAAAGCGGAGCGCTGGACCGGTGGCAGGCTTGTTGCTGCTGTGCCTGCTTTGGTCGGCCGGCTCGCTCAGTACAGATCTGCTTCCGAACCTGACACCGCACCTGCTACCGCCACTGGAGAGTCAGGCGATTGCCTTTGCCCTGCTGGCGGCCACCGCCACCGTCGCCGGATTCGCCCATCGCGCACGCTGGCCCGGACTCCTGCTGGTGGAGGACGCCATCCTCGTTGGCCTCTGCCTGGTCGTGGCCCCCGCCATCCTGCTAGCCCTTGCCCGGGAGTGGGTCTCTGACCTGACCCGCGTGGCCATCCTTTCGCTGGTGCCCGTCTTCACCGTGGTCTTTGAGCCGTACATCGGGCTCGGCACTGGGCAGCACAACCGCGGAGGCCTGCCCGCCTCCCTGCTCGCCCTCGTCGGCACGCTCTGCGTCTTCCCGCTGGACACGCCACGCTCCCTGCAGGCAGGCATCGCCGTCGCCGCCGTCTTTCTCGCCGCGCTCTGCATCGCGGCTGCCAACTGCTGGGCAGTGCGTGTGGCCGTGGCCATGCCCGGCCGCTCCTCAGCGCCCCTGGCCGCCATTGCCGGAGCAACGGCGTCCGCCGGACTGGCGCTGGCCAGCCTTATCGCCGAACGCGTCGTGCTGCGCTGGGACGCCGTCGCGCCCGAGCTCGCCTGGACCGGCGCGGCCGAGCTGCCCGGCCTGCTCCTGCTCTTCTGGCTCATGCGCCGCATGTCCGCCGTTCGCATGACCACCCGGTTCGTGCTCGCGCCCCTCATCGCCAGCGTGGCAGGGCTGGCCCTCATGCGGCCCACGGTGGACCTGCGCGGATGGCTGGGCCTGCTGCTTATGGCCACCGGCGCCGCGTGGCTGCTGCTGGCCCCGGAAGAATCCGCGCCTCAGGAAGACCTGTCTCTCAAGCTCACGCGGTAAGCATTCCGACGCCGCGTGCCGCCAACAAGAGCAACAAGTCAACCCGCACTTCCTTCCCCCGCGACGACCGCGCACATGCTCCCAAAAAGAACGGCAGCGGATATTCCCGCTGCCGCTTGTCTGCTAGGAGGCCACTGTCACTTTGGAGGTTCGTACGGCTCGACTCGCAACAGGTCAGACAAAATTCCACGCTCCTCGGGGCTGAAAGTGCTCTGATAGCTCCCGGAATCCAGAACCGTCTGCCGCTGATCCGGAGGCACCGAGCGCAGGTTCCGGAACGCATTCTTCATCAACGCCTGGCGATCGGCGGGCAGCTGCTTCCAGCGCTGCGCTGAATTATTCACCTGCGCCCGCTGCTGCGGAGACATCCGCTCCAGCGCCTCGTTGCGGGCAAGGCGCCTGTCCCGCTGCGCCGTGGGCATCTGGTCCACCTGGTGCAGCTGGCGCACCAGTCGCTGCTGGGTAGACTGCGGAAGCCGGTTGAAGTTCGGATCGCTGCGCAGCATGCGTTCCTGATCCTGCAACGGAACGCCCTGATGCTGGCTCAGCCATGAACCCAGATGTCCCGGCGGGCTGTAGCTCGGCTGAGCTGCTCCTGGATACGCCGGACGCGCAGCCCCTGGATACTCAGGCCGTGCAAAGTTGGCGCCCGGATACCCCGAACGCGATCCGTTGGCCGGCGGAGTGGCCGGAGTGCCCGGAGCCGGACGCACCTCGCGATTCTGCGGCGCGGGCGGGCGGTACGGCTGATACTGCCGCATCGGCTGCTGCTCGCGGCGATTCTGCTGCTGCTGGCGGCTCTCCCGCTGCTGCTGGCGCGGCTGCTGATACTGGTACTGAGGCCGGTTGCGCTCCTCGCGCTGGGCCGTGTAGCGCTGCTCACCGTAGCGGGGCTGCGCTCCGTAATGGGGCTGCTCCTGCGAGTAGCGCGGTTGCTGAAATGCGGGCTGTGGCGCGCGGAACGGGCGAATCCGCTGGGCAAAGGTCAGCGGCGCAGATAGGCAAAGACCCAGTGTGACGACTGCCCACGCAGCGCGACGCACCATTCCCGTCTTTGTTCTCTTTGCCATGACGCTCTCTCCCCGGCCCCCCTTGCCGAATGAGACGAATCAATCTGCTCCCGGGACGCTAGTTGCTGTCCGTATCCCCGGAGATCGACTCAAGCTGGTCCAGGAGCTGGGCATTGTTATCCAGCAACTGCAAATCATGCACTACCGTCGCCTGCCCCTGCGGCGGAGCAGGACGATCCCAGTTCGTGACGCCAAGGTAGGCTCCCCCGCCCACCAGCAGCATCACCGTCAAAGCCATCGCTGCCAGAGGACGCGCATGCATCTGCGGTCCATACGCAAACCGGGCACGCAACCGCTCCATCCAGCTCGCGGGCGGTGCTTCGCGTTCTTCCGCAAGCCGCGCATTCAGGCGGGTCATGAAATACGGGCCCGGCTCCGGCGCCTCCCAGGTATCCAGCAGAGCCATCGTCGCGCGCAGCTCGTCCAGTTCCGCCTGGCAGGATTCGCATCCGTCAACATGAGTCGTAACCTTGGCATTCACCGTGCCTGGATCGAGCAGCATTCCTGCCAGCTTCTTTTCCATCCCGGTGCAGTTGTTCATGGTCCGTTTCATTGGCACCACTCCATTCCCGCCGGTGTTGCCCGGCTCTTTCCGCTCAAACAAAGTCCTTCAGTTTGTCCCGCAACGTCTGGTAGGCGCGGAAGAGCAGCGACTTGGTTGCCGACTCGCTCAACTTCAGCACCTCCCCGATCTGGCGATAATCCATGCCCTGGTACTTATGCATCAGCACTGCCATGCGCTGGCGCTCGGGCAACGCCATTACATGCTTGCGAATTGCCGCCATCCGTTCCTCCCGCAGCAAATGCTGCTCCACGGTTGGCTCGTCGTCGGCCACGTCCGGGGTGGACCCCGTCTCTTCGTCCGGCGCATCCAGATACACATTCTGCGCGGCCCGCTCATGGCGGGTATCGCGTGCATGATTCACCGCCAGGTTGGTCGCAATGCGATACAGCCAGGTGGTGAACTTGGCCTCGGCCCGGTAGCTTGCCCGCGAGCGGTACACCCGCAGGAACACCTCCTGCGCCAGTTCCTCGGCCACCGCCTGGTTCCGCACCATGCGGAACAGGAAGTGAATCATTGCCCTGTGGTGCTTCTCCACAAGGTAGTTAAAGCCTGCCTCGTCGCCCGCCGCCACCCGCAGCATCACCGCCGCGTCGCTGGAGTCATCCGCACCGTAACCGGCTCCGCGCCGCTCCGGTGCTATCTGCTGCGGCAGCGCCATCGCGCCCGCTCCCAGGGTCGTGTTGTCCAGGACCAAGGTCGCCATATCCTCTGGAACACCATCCCCATCGGAAGGTTGCGCAAATTGGCCGTTTTCCGGGCTGGAATTTGATTCTTTGTGGGTTGCGGCGCTGTCTGCCCCGGTCCTTGTCCCCGGCTGCGTCCCCGGCGGCTGCCGCAGTCCTCCGGCGCGCTCCTGCCCTTCGCTGTCCTGCCCCCCTGGGCCGGCAACAGGGCGCAGGGTCTCCCCTCCCTCGCCGGGGAATTCGCCTGTGTTCCGGGTTGACCTGATTCTCCAGCGCATCGGTCGATGGGCGCGGCCTGAATGCCAGCCGTAAGAATCCGGCGGCAGGGGTTGGCCGCCTGGCCCCGCTGATGTTACTCTAACCTACGGGATGCCCCGCTGGCTCGGCTTGAGTCACACCCCAAGGGGGCGCTTAACTCAGCGGTAGAGTGCCACCTTCACACGGTGGAAGTCGTAGGTTCGAATCCTACAGCGCCCACCATACTCCTCAGACACTTACAGCCCTCCCATTCCAGACTCTTCCATCGCCTCCCCACGCGTTCCTCAACCTGCGGCCGCGCGGTTATGATTGCTGCCATGCCAAACAAGATTCGCTGGGGAGTCCTCAGCACCGCCGCCATCGGCCTCAAGAAGGTGCTGCCCGCCATGCAGCTGGGCCAGCATTCCACCGTTACCGCCATCGCCTCCCGCAATCTGGCCAAGGCTCGCGAGGCAGCGGACGCACTCGGCATCGCCACCGCCTACGGCTCTTACGAAGAACTCCTCGCCGACCCCAATGTCGACGCCATCTACAATCCCCTGCCCAACCAGCTCCATGTGCCTTGGACCATCAAGGCCGCCGAGGCCGGCAAGCACGTCCTGTGCGAGAAGCCCCTCAGCATGACCGTGGCCGAGGCTCAAACGCTCCTCGACGTGAGCCGCCGCACCGGCGTCAAAATCGGTGAAGCCTTCATGATCCGCAGTTATCCCCAGTGGCTGCGCCTCCGCGAGCTGATCCGCTCCGGCCGCATCGGAGAACTGCGCTCCGTCACCGCCTTCTTCAGCTACTTCAACAACGATCCCGGCAACATCCGCAACCAGGTCGAGTGCGGCGGCGGAGCACTCATGGACATCGGCTGCTACTGCATCCACGTCTCGCGCTATGCCTTCGGCCAGGAGCCGTCCCGCGTCGTGGCCAAAGTGGAGCGCGACCCCGAGATGCACACTGACCGGCTCACCTCGGCCATCCTCGACTTTCCCGGCGGCCAGTCCATCTTCACTTGCAGCACGCAACTGGCGCCCTATCAGCGCGTTCACTTCCTTGGCACGCAGGGCCGCATCGAAATCGAAATCCCCTTCAACGCGCCCAACGACCGGCCCACCCGCCTCTTCATCGATGAGACCGGCGACCTGACCGGCAGCGGCATCGTCACGGAGACCTTCCCCGTGGCCGACCAGTACACCCTGCAGGGCGACGCCTTCTCGCGGGCCATCCTGGAGAACACTCAAGTTCCCGTGCCCGTCGAAGACGCCATCCGCAACATGGCGGTCATCGAGGCCATCTTCCGCTCCGGCCAGTCCGGCCAGTGGGAAGCGCCCCAAAGCTAGCGTGTTGCGCTCCGCAAAATGCCAAAAGCGCCGGGGCATCCCGGCGCTTTTCCCTTGCAGATATCGCTTCGCACGCCGTCAAGGCCGCGCGGCAGGCTCCACTGGCCGACGATAGCGCCCTGTCAGCGCATTCCAGCGGATAAGCGCCAACTCCTGCAGCATCTTGAACCCGTCTTTCAGGTAGCTCATGCGGGTCCGCTCATCGTGGGCCCAGGCCACCGGCACCTCCACCACGCGATATCCCCGTTTCAGCGCGATGAACAGGATCTCCGGGTCGAACCCCCAGCGCTCAATCGTCTGCAGCTGGAAGACCGTCTGCGCCGCCTCCCGCGTAAACGCCTTGAAGCCGCACTGGGTATCGGCAAACGGCAGCCGCATGATGGCCCGCGTAACCAGGTTGAAGCACCGGCCAAAGAACTGGCGATACAGCGGCTGGCGCTGGGTCTGGCGGTCGCGCTCCAGCCATCGCGAGCCAATGGCGATGTCCGCCCCGGCCGCTATGGCCTCAAACAGGCTGTGCGCCTCTTCAATCGGCGACGAGAGGTCCGAATCCGTAAACAGCACCACATCGCCCTGCGCGTGCAACATTCCGTTGCGCACGCTGTACCCCTTGCCGTGATTCCCCGGATTTTCCAGCAGCCTCAGCTCCGGGGCCTGAAGGGCGAAGTCCTTCACAATCTGCGCGGTGGAGTCCGTGGAGCCGTCATTGACGACAATCACCTCCGCATCCCATCCATTCGCGCGAATGCTGCCCAGCACCGCCTCCAGCGTGGCGGGCAGCCGCCGGCTCTCGTTGTAGGCGGGGATAACGATACTGTATTGAGGGTGATGCGCCACGTCCGGGCTCCGTCCCGCGATCTGCCGCGGAGAAAGACTCTGCCCATCATAACGCGACAGCCCAGCCTGACAATGCCGCCGTGCCCTCCGCAGAGCCATTTTCGCCAACCTGCTGATGCAAAAGGCGAAATTCCCACACTGGGGGCTTGCTTTTTCCCGCTTTCGCCCCCAGAATCCGTTTATGCTGAGAGCGGAGGCCTGAAGGACATGACAAAGGCAGATCTGGTGGAACGGGTTACCCGGCTGGGCGACCTGACACGCCGTGATAGCGAGGTAATCGTGGAAACCGTGTTTGATTCCGTGATTGCTGCGCTCCAGAGTGGAGACAAAATCGAGATTCGCGGTTTTGGCTCCTTCCGCATCCGCCAACGCAATCCCCGCATTGGCCGCAACCCCAAGACCGGAGAGCGCGTGGAAGTGCCCGCCAAGCGGGTTCCTTACTTCAAGCCCTCCAAAGAGCTTCGCGACCTGGTTAACCCGGACGAAGCCGCGCCAAGCGCATCCTGATTTCTTCCGTACCACTCCATCCAACAGCATCGGCTCCCGTCGGCAGGCAACTGCGCAGAGAGGAGCCGTGTGCGCTTCCGCTCAGGATGGGCGAATTCCAATCACGCTGAACATGCGCCCGGCATAGCCACGCGATGCCCGGTGGGAAAAATACAGCTCCGGGTTGCAGCTTGTGCAGCCGCCCAGCACCTGGATAGCCCGCGGTTTCAGCCCCGCGTCCAGCAACTGGCGGCGATTGGCCTCCACCAGGTCCAGGTGCAGGCTGGGGCCAATCGGCGAGTGGCCCGGCGCGCGCTGCGTCAAAAAGAGCATCGGATATTTCGTCCGGACAGGATCCGAGTCATACACCTCGTGGAACAGCTCCCGCGCATAGCTGAACTGCGACTCAAAGGCTGAAAGCACCTCATCGCCCACCGCATAGCAGCAGGCGCCCACGCCCGGCCCAATCGCGGCCACCAGGTCCTCCGGCCGCGAGCCGAACTCAAGCCGCATCCGGCCCACGCCCATCTCCACAATCCGCTTCACCGTGCCCCGCCAGCCCGCATGGAAGGCCCCCACCGCCCGGCGCTTACGGTCTGCCACCAGCACCGGAATACAATCCGCCGTCTGAATCGCCAGCAGGATGCCCGGCTCGGCCGTCAGCAGTCCGTCTCCCTTGCGCGGCGGCTCCCGCAGAGCATCTTCGGCGCGTATCGGCACCACCAGGTTGGAGTGAATCTGGCGCAGGGTCACAATCGGCGTCTCCGCATCGCCGGTCACCGCTTCTGCCAGCAGTCGCCGGTTCCGGACCACGGTCTCGCGCGCATCCTGCGGCGTGAATCCCAGGTTCAGCTCACCCTCCGCATCTTCAGGACAGTAAGCGCGGCTGCCACCGCCCTTGCGCGTGCTGAAGCCGTGCCACAGCCACGGCAGCTTGTCCCATGCCGGAACCCCGATTAACGGAACGCCGTTGGCCGCTCTCCGCGGCTCCGGCGCCGGCACTGAGAGCTCCTCTGGCATGGCGCGCTCCATGCGCAGCTGCCGCGTAATGCCGGCAGGCTTGCCGCGACGCCGTCTCACCAGGCCGGCCTCGTCAAACAAGGCATCGATGGCCTTCAGGTTCTGATCGATCTGCGTTTCGGGAACTGTTCGGGACGGCTTCACACTCTGATTGTATCGGGCATTCCGGCATCCATTCCCAGCATGGCGCAAGCGCATGGGCCTGCCTTCCGGCAGGCCCGCTCGAGAGGCATGTTTTGGTGGGAATTTCCTGAAGAGATTCGAGACGAAGGGTCCAACAACAGACCCTCGAAAAGGAATGGTTCCTTTATTGGAGGGACGTAACCTGGGGAAGCCTCTGCTTGTTACAGGTTCAGATGCCGCACCCCGCAAAAGGTTGCCCCATCCGATTTCCGTCCGTGGAAAACTCTGCGGCCTTCAGCACCCAGCTCACGCCGCATCCGGCCCAGGCCGTGCCCAGGTCCTGCGCACCTGCCATCCGCGCTACTTCAGCGGATAAATCTTCATATTCCGGAAGTACACCTCCGCCCCTTCTGACTGGAACAGTATCCTGCCGCTCCCCGGAAACGCGTCCGTCCCTTCGTTCGCCAGCGTTCCGTTCACGTACTGCCACACATGACCGTCGCGATTCACCAGTTCCACCACGTTCCATTCGCCGTGCGGCTTCTCCAGTTCATTCACCGGGTCGCGATATCCCACCACGTTCTTCCAGGGCCCCTTGTGGAAGCGGTCAATCTTCTTCGCGCTGCCCGTCGGTCCCACCACCCGCACGCCGTCCGTTCCTGTCAGCGCTGCGCCGTCCGTCATCCAAAAGTCGCCCGTGCAGCCCTCGTTAATCTGGAACTCCACGCTGCGTGGCCACACCTTGTCTGGTCCCTGCACGTTGTACAAAATCCCGCTGTCCCGCGCCTGACCTGCCCTCGGCGCAAACGTCCCCTCGCCCCACTTGAACTCCGCCCGCAGATAGTAATTCCTGTACTCCTTCTTCGTGATGAAGTACCCCATCTCCGTGCCCGATACGTGCACCACCCCGTTCTCCACCGTGAACACATGCTTCGGATCCGCGTTCAGCCCCGTGCTCGGCAAAAACATATCGAACTGGCTCAGGTCCCTGCCGTTGAACACAAAAACAGCCTTCCCGTGCTTCGGAATCCCCTTCGTCCCGGCCCATCCCAGCGGCACACACATCGCCACAACCAGCAAGAAAATACCTGGAATCCTGAATTTAGATCCAACCCTCATCCCGCTTTCCCTCCTTCGACGCCATTTCTCCATCTCACCTCGCCAACTGCGCAAGCTCTCTCAACCCGTCGCTTTCTCCGGCCGCGCCGCGCGCTCCACAAAGTACGTAATCAGGCTCACCGGCAAAAAGCGCACCAGAAACGCCGTCACCTTCCCCTGCGTCTGCGGCAGAATCGTGCGCTGCCCGCGAGCCAGCGCGGCAACGCCCAGCCGAGCCACATCCTCGGCCGGCTGCACATGGCGCCGAAAGGCCGCCGCACCAGCAACGTCAAAAAACTCGCTCTCCGTCGGCCCCGGACACAGCGCCGTCACCTTCACGCCGAACCGCGCCACCTCCGCCGCCAGCCCCAGCGCAAAGAACCGGTCAAACACCTTCGTCGCCGCGTACGTCGAGATATACGGAACCGGCTGAAAGCTTGCCGTCGATGCCACCACCAGCAACCATCCCCTCCGCCGCTCCACCATGCGCGGCACAAACAACCGCGACAGTCGCACCACCGCCTCGCAGTTCACGCGCACCTGGCTCAGCTCCTGCTCCAGATCGCTGGTGTGGAAAGCGCCGTACTGGCCCAGTCCTGCGTTGTTCACCAGGATATCCACCGCCACGCCCGCGCCCTCGGTCGCGTCGTACAGTTGCTGCGGCGCGGCCGGATCGTTCAGGTCAGCCACGACCACACGCACCTCGGCGCCCTTGCCCGCCAGTTCCGCGGCCAGCGCATCCAGCCGGTCCCTGCGCCGCGCCGTCAAAATCAGTTTTGCGCCGTGACGCGCCAGCTCCCGCGCCAGCGCCGTGCCAATCCCCGCGCTGGCCCCGGTCACCAGCGCCCATCTGCCCTTGAAATCCTGTGTGCTCGCCATCGCATCCATCCTAGCGGATGCGCCGCGCACACCCCGCAGCGTCAGGCCATTTGCGCCAGCAGCTCGCTCTCAAACTCCTCATTCAGCCACGTGCTGAAGGCTGCAAAGTCCTCGTCGCGCCCCAGAAAATCACGCACCATCTCCCGGCCCGGCTTCGAGCCGCCCTGCTCCAGCACCAGCTTCCGGTAGCGTGCACCGGTATCGCACCCCAGCAGGTCCGCCGGATCAAACTGCGCAAAGAAGTCCAGCGCAATCACCTTGTCAAAGGCATAGGTGTAGTAGTTCGACGAGTAGCCGGTCAGGTGCCCAAAGCTCGCATACATGCGGTTTCCGTCCAGCCATGTCCACGGCTGCAGGCTCTGGAACAGCTGCTTCGTAGTCGCATCCAGGTCCAGCCCCGCCGGATCCGCATCGTGCAGGTCCAGCGAGAGCGTCGTGTAGTAGAGCTGCGACCGCACCCAGTCTGCCCGGCCGAACGCCCCCGCCAGCTTCATCTTCCGGATCGTCTCCGCCGGCAGCACCTCGCCCGTCTGGTAGTGCCGCGCAAACCCCTGCAGCAGCCTTTCATCGCGGAAAAACTCCTCCAGCATCTGCGACGGAACCTCGATAAAGTCGCCCTCCGTGGCAAAGCCCGACAGCCCCGCCCACTCCGTATGCCCGCCCAGAATCGCGTGCATCAGGTGGCCGAACTCGTGGAAGAAGGTCACCACGTCGCTGTACTGCATCAGGCCCGGGTCGCCCGCCTCGCCGCCCGGGAAGTTGCAGATCAGCGCCGCCTCCGGCAGGTAGCGCCCGCGCACGCCCGTCACCACCGGCGCGGCGGAAAACCACTTGTCCTTGCCCTCGCGCGGATGCATGTCCAGGTAGAACCTGCCCATCGGCCGGCCCTCCTCGAACACCTCATAGACCGTCACCGCCGGGTCCCACCCCGGCACGGCCGAGCGCCGAAACTCCACCTTGAAGAGCTGGGCCGCCGTCTCCAGCACGCCAGCCTCCACCTGCGCATACGGAAAGTACGGCCGCACCGATTGCGAGTCAAAGTCAAACGCCGACCGGCGAAACTGCTCATACCAGTAGCCGCGGCTGGTGATGTCAATGGCCTGCAGCCCGGGCTCGCGCCTGCGGGCAAAGTCCACAATCAGCACATGCTCGCGCTGGGCGCCCTCGCGGCTGGCCTCATCCAGCCGGGCCAGAAAGGCGCGCACGTTGGCTGCCGAACCCATCATCTGGTCCGCCGTGGCCAGGTCCGCCCAACTCCGGAAGCCCAGCACCGTGGCCAGCTCCTGCCGCGTCGCCAGCAGGTCCAGCAGAATCTGCCGGTTCGCCGGGTAGGCGCGCGTGTTGTACGCCAGAAACATGCGCTCGCGCAGACCGGCATTGCTCGCAAACGTCATCACCGGCTGCATGTCCGGCTGGTCGGTCGAGAGCAGAATCCGCCCCTCCGCATCCGGCTGGTGCCGCGCAACATAGTCCGGCGGCAACCCATCCAGCTCGGCGGCCGTGGCCTCAATCGTCCGGCCCCCCTCCTGGATATTCCGCGAAAACTCCAGCGACAGCCCCGTCGCCTTCTCGTGCAGCGCCTGCAGATGCGCCCGCGTGGCGTCATCCTTGTCCACGCCCGCCAGCCGATAGCTCAGCAGCGTGCGCTCCACGTAGTGCCGCGTGGCCGCGCTCGCCCCGCTCAGGTCTATCACCGCCAGGGCATCGTACACCGCGCGATTCAGGCTCAGCGCGCTGGCGGCCATGGCCACCCGTTGCGCCTCCATCTGTGCCTGGTCGCGCACCTGCTTGCTGGCGGCCACTGAGTTCAGCACACCGGCCTGCGCGCCCGCCAGGCTCAGTTGCTCCACCGCCACGTCATACAGCCGCAGAGAGTTCTCCGGCGTCCGCGCGCCCTCCACCGCCAGCAGAGCCGCCAGCGCGGCCTCATGGGCGGCCAGCCGCGCCCCCACCCAGCTCGACAGAGCCTCGGCCGACTGGGCTCCCCCAGCCTCCCACACGTGGATATCTTCCGTCAGCGCACCGGCGGCAACCGTATCAGCAGGCATAGTTGGCACAATCCTCCAGAGTTCCAGCTTGCCACATCCGGCCGCCGCGCCCCGCAAACACGGTGAAATCCCGCCCGCGGAGCCGCTTTGGTTGCATCCAAAGCAGAACCACATTAAGATGCGTCAATTGACCGATATGCGCAGCGCTGCCACCCTCGCCACCTCTGACCCGCCCGCCGGTCCCCGGCTGCGCGTCGGAAAACTCTGCGTGGCCATCCAGGCCGCCTCGCCCGCTGAGATGATGGAGCGCGCCGAAGCCGCCATCCAGAGCGTCAAGTTCCTCGAGTTCCGCCTCGATTCCCTGCCCAAGCCCGCCGCTATCCTGCCGCGCCTCAAGGAGTTCCTCGCCGAGCACCGCGACGTGGCCGCCATCGCCACCTGCCGCCGCAAGCCCAACGGCGGCAACTTCGACGGGCCCCTGGCCACGGAGATCGAGATCCTCACCAAGGCCGCGCTCGCCGGCTGCCAGATCATCGACCTCGAGGTGGAGTCCGCCGAGGAAGCCAGGCCTGCCCAGCTCTCCCACTTCCACACCCGCCTGTGGGAGGCCGGCACCGCTCTCCTCATCAGCTTTCACGACTTCACCCGCACGCGCAGCCTCGATCAGGCCGCCGACCGCATCGCCGCCTTCAAGCCTGACTTCGTCAAGGTCGTCTCCACCGCGCGTTCGCTGGCCGACAACCTCGCCGTTCTGCGCCTCATCGAAAACCGCTCCGCCTCCTCCAACATCGTTGGCATTGCCATGGGCGAGGAGGGCATCGTCAGCCGCGTCCTCGGCCCGCGCACCGGCGGCGCGTTCACCTTCGCCTCGTTCTCTGACGGTTCCGAGACCGCCCCCGGCCAGGTCACCGCCCAGACCCTCCGCGACCTCTATCGCGTCGAGCAGCTTGACCAGGCAACGCGCGTCTTCGGCGTGGCCGGCAACCCCATCGCACACTCACTCTCGCCGCTCATGCAGAACACGGCCTTTCGCCGCGAGAGCGTCAACGCCGTGCTGCTGCCTCTGCGCGTCCGCGCGCTGGAAGACCTGCTTACCCTTGTCCGCGAGCTGCCCCTTGCCGGCGCGGCCGTCACCATGCCGCTCAAGCAGGAGGTCCTGCCCTTCCTGGCGAATATGGACCCCCTCACCGCGCGCATCGGCGCCTGCAACACGCTGCGTACTGGCGCGGACGGCAAGCTCTACGGCTTCAACACTGACGTTGCCGGCGTCATCCGCCCGCTCGAAAAGCGCCTGCGCCTCAAGGGAGCCCGCATCGCCGTGCTGGGCGCCGGCGGCGCCGCCCGGGCCGCGGTCTTCGGTCTCGTCGAGCAGGGCGCGGAGGTCTTCATCATCAACCGCACCCATGAGAACGCCGTCACACTCGCCCGCCAGGCCAAGGCCAAATCGCTCAAGCACGAGGTCTTCGCCAAACAGCACTTCGACGTGCTCATCAACACCACCCCCTGCGGCATGAAAGGCACCAGGCAGACCATGCCCATCGCTGAAAACGAGCTCAACGCCGGACTCGTCTTTGACATGGTCTATAACCCGCTGGAAACGCCGCTGCTCAAGCTGGCCCGGTCCCGGGGCATCCCCGTCATCAGCGGACTTGAGATGTTCGTACAGCAGGGCGCGCGCCAGTTTGAAATCTGGACCGGCAAGCCCGCACCCGAGGCGGAGATGCTGCGCGTGGTGGAGCACGAACTGCGCAAGCGCGGCTGATTGCCCTCCCGATGTCGCATCCTGCACCAGGGCAAAAAGAACCCTGCCCCCTGAGGCACCCCATTGCCTCTCCCGTTCATCCAAACTAAACAGAGGAATCCGTCTGCCTTCCCGGGACGCCTGGCACCTATACCAAGAACGAGAACGATGGAATGAACTCTTCCCCCGCGATGGAATCCCTGTCACCACACCGGCCTGCGCAGCGCAGGCATGCACGCTCCGCAGCCGGCCGGCTGGCTCTCCTGCTTTGCCTTGTTCCCGTCGTTTTGCTCGCAGGCTGCGGCTTCTGGATCAACACCGGAGTCAATCCCTACGGTCCGCCCACCAGCGGCCCACCCACTGCCTCGCAGAGCGGCTCCGTCACCATCTCGCCGGAGTATGTAGTCCTTGCCCCAGGGCAGAAGTTCCAGTTCACCGCCACCTCCACCAGCGGCGGCCAAATCGAGTGGATGGTGAACGGCAAGGTCGGCGGCAGCTCGGCCGACGGCACTATTGACACCTCCGGCAACTACATCGCACCCACCTTCATCCCCGTCAGCCAGAACGTGACCGTGACTGCGGCGCTCGTCTCCTCGCCCCTGCAGAACTACGCCACCGCCGTGGCGGCCATCATCCTGCCCGGGGTCATCTCCTGCCCCGGCACCACCGGCAATCCCCAGGTTGCGCTTGAGTCCATCTACCTGCCCGCGCCCGGCAAGGTCTCCGTGCAGTTCGGCAAGACCACGAACTACGGGCTGAACACCTGGCAGGTCGCCACGCCCACAGCCAACGGCGGACAGGTGCAGATCTACGTCGCTGGTATGCTCGGCAACTCCACCTACCACATGCGCGCCCAGGTCGTGCTCAACAACGGCGCCACCTTCAACGACGCCGACCAGACCTGCCAGACCGGAACGCCGCCCGCCACCGCGACTGTCCAAGCCAGCACCACCAGCGGCGGCACGCCTCAGCCCGGCATCGAGCTGTGGAACACCGTCGTCCCCGGCAACGTGGCCCAGGCCTACGCCACCGATCTGAACGGCAACGTCATCTGGACCTACACCTACTCCGCCTCGTCGGTTGATATCATTCAGGGCGTCCAGATGCTGCCCAACGGCCACCTGCTGATGCTCGTCTCCTATCTCTCCTCGCTCACCGTCAAGGGCACCTTCAACCTCTACGACGAGGTGCGCGAAGTCGATCTGGCGGGCAACACCATCCGCACCATCACCATGGACTCCCTCAACCAGAAGCTCGCCGCCTCAAACCTGCGCGATGCCCAGGGCAACAGTTACCAGTTCAAAAACTTCCACCACAGTGTCCTGATCCTGCCCAACGGCCATCTGGTGCTGTTGGCGGACTACTCCAGGCCCTACACCAACCTGCCCGGCTACCCCGGCACCACCAACGTCCTCGGCGACGCGCTCGTCGACGTCGACCAGAACGGCAATCCCGACTGGGTGTGGAATACCTTCGATCACCTCGACGTCAATCGCCACCCCATGAACTTCCCCGACTGGACTCACTCCAACGACATGCTCTACTCCAGCGACGACCACAACGTGCTGCTCTCCATGCGCCACCAGAACTGGGTCATCAAGATCGAGTTCCTCGACGGCAAGGGCTCCGGTCGCGTGATGTGGCGCCTCGGCGAGGGTGGTGACTTCAAGCTGGTCGGCGCCACCGATCCCACTGACTGGTTCTATGCGCAGCACGGCATGAGCTACTTCACGCCGAACACCACCGGCGTCTTCCGCCTTGGCCAGATGGATAACGGCAATGACCGCATCTTCCCCACCGGTCAGGTCTTCTGCAAGCCCATGTCCGCTCCAACCGCCAGTTGCTACTCCACCATGCCCCTGCTGGAGCTGAACGAGTCCAACATGACGGCCACCATGATTACCCACTACATCCCGTCCGACACCTACTACAGCTTCTTCGGCGGCAACGCTGAGGTGGAAAAGAACGGCGACATCCACGTTGACTTCTGCGCCCCCACCCCCGGCGCCATCGTGCAGGAGTTGGACTCGCAGGGCTCGCACATCATCTGGCAGGGCACCACGGCCAACGCATACCAGTTCCACGCCTACCGCTGGCCCAGCCTCTATCCCGGCGTGCAGTGGTAAGCCGCCGCGCACACCAAGCCAAAAGGCCCGGGCAGCCATCGCTGTCCGGGCCTTTCCCTTGCCGGCCACCGTGCGCCGTCCCGCTCAGTGGCGCTGCAAATGCATCGCCGCGCTGCCCACGCCTCCAAACTCGCGCAGCACGTTCAGGCCAAAGCTTACCCCTTCCTTCACGCCATAGCGTTCCATCGTCTTGCCAAAGGTAATGCTGTTCTCCGGCGAGTAGGCATTGCTCAGCGCGGTCGACATGCCAAAGCCAATCATGTTGGCATAGTTCGGCATCTCGGTTCCGGTGTCGCTGTAGGCCACCGCCTCACTGCGCAGAGCCCACCAGATGCGCGACGCCACCGAGCCGCTCCCTTTGCGGAAGTAGCGCGGATCCTGATGAAAGATAGTCGGCAGCAGTCCATCCGTCAGCAGAAAGTTGGAAGACAGATTCGCCGCGTTGTATCCAAACCGCTGCGCAAACGCCCCGGCCCCTGAACCATACTGCGGACCGTAGTTCGCCATCTGGTCAAAGCCCGCAAACATGGCCGACTCAATCAAAAACGACGGATCCACCGTCTTGCGATAGGCCATCTCGAACTTCTGGCGCGTCCGCAGCGGCGCCACCGGCGTAGTCGGATCCTGGATCGTTTCATAGCCCGGAAACAGCAGCAGCACGCGCTTGTGGGGAAGCGGCTCCTCTGGAAGCGATGGATCGATGGGTGCCTGGGCCAGCGCCCCGCAGGCGGTCAAGAGAAATAGAACGAAGACACTGGAACTCCAAAATCTTTTCTTCACGCGTCACCTTGTCTGTGATTCGAAGCCCCGCGACAGGCAAAACTATCCTGCAACTGCGAAATGCCGTAAGCTTCCTGGGGAAAGGCGGGGTAACGATTGATCCCGCACGCTGCCGGAAACAACTAAACCCTTGGACGCTCAAACAGTTCAAAGGTTTGGCTCCGATGCGCGTCGTGCTAACGGCGCTTCTTCGCCGCTGGCTTCTTGCTGTCCTTCTCTTCACCGGAGCGATTCACGGGGATCGGTGCCAGGTCCGGCCCCACGCGGCGCACAATCGTATCCCGCAGCGCAAACGACAGCGTCCGCGGATTCGCCGGCCGCGCCACTCCCGTGGCGGGATCGATCGTCACATTCGGCGAGGACGCAATCTGGAAGCTGAACACTGGCGCCGTACCTCCCGGCACAGCCTGCGTAGAGAACCGCATCGGCAGATATCCCTGAATCCCGCGCAAACGGAAGGCCGTCTCGTACCGGTGCCGCTTCACATTCCACGTGAACACGCGTATCTGGTCAAAGTCGAACGGCAGTCCCGACTGCGGCGGGCTCAGCGCCGTCACGTACTCCAGCGCCATGTGGTCGGCCGCCGTTGACTCCGGATCGTTCACCTTCGCAATCACATACGCGCCCACAATCCGCTGGCCCTCGGCATACTGCGCAATGTCGTCCGGTGCATCCACATCCAGCCGGTTCCCCAGCAGCCATCCCACGTGCCCCTTGGCATCGCGAATCAGCCACCAGTCCTCCATCACCACCGTCGGCGGCGCGGGCTCGCCCGGCAGTTGCTCCGT
>JAJXWS010000105.1 GCA_021781495.1 Acidobacteriota bacterium
GGGCTTCGATGCAGGCATTCACTTTGGGGAATACATCGAAAAGGATATGATTGCGGTCCGCGTGTCGCCCGATCGCAGACCGGTCATCGTGGGCTCGCCGGACTATTTCCGGAGGCATGGAAAGCCGAAATCACCACGCGACCTGCCGCAGTATCCATGCATCAATTTCCGTCATGGCGACACGGGTCTCTATCGCTGGGAGTTCGAGAAAGGCCGGAAGTCACTCTCCGTCGGAGTGAGCGGTCCATTGATCGTGGATGATCTGAGTCTCGTCGTCCGAGCAGCGCTGGAGGGCGTCGGGCTTGCTTATATGTCAGAGGAAGATGCAGCGCCGCATCTCGCCAGCGGTGCGCTGTTGCGCGTGCTGGAAAGCTGGTGCCAGCCATTTGCAGGCTTTTTTCTCTACTACCCAAGCCGACGGCAACAGCCGCACGCGCTCTCTGCATTGATCAATACGCTCCGGAAGTGAACTTCTCCGTAGGACACACACCTGCTACGCCCGCAGCGCTATGCGAACCCGGCACCACGCGCACCAGCTCAGCTCACACTGAGCCGCAGCGCGGCCGTCTGCAAGCCCCTCGCCTGCTGCTATTGCGGTCTGCGATAGAGAATGCTCTCCCCCTCCAGCCGATACTCTGCCGAGCACTGATTGCCCCCGCAGATCATCGTCTCTCCCTCGCACAGTTGCCGCTGTGTAATCAGCCCCATCGTGCCGCAGCGCGGACACGACATCACGGCAACGTATGGGTTCTGGGCATGCCCCAGCTTCGTCTTGTTTTCCAGTACAAAGACGGTTCCGGGGTCCATCCTTTCGGGGATCCATTCTTCCAGAAACTGCAAGTCGGCTGACATCCTGACCTCCCTCCTGGTCGGGTTACAGCGCAGCGTTTCAAGCTTCCCGCTGCTCCGTCTTTCAACTACAGCAGGCTGCGAATGGCTTCCCAGAGCGCATTCCGTCTCTGGTTGTCCTGTAGTGTTGCCGTATCCCCCTGCCGCCGTCAACCGGAATCATGCACCGGAGTAGCCAAAAGGATACCCTCATGCTCTCTCCTCAACGTCCAGCCACGTCTCTGCCGCCTCCGTTTGCATAGGCGTCAATCGCTTTATAGGTCTCAATGTTCCGCAGAATCGCCTGCACATACTCCCGCGTCTGCGTAAACGGGATGGACTCCACAAACTCATCCATCCCCTGATACGGGCCGGCGGCCTCCCAGTCAGCCACGCGATTGTCCCCTGCGTTATAGGCAGCCAATGCGTACTCCTGCACGCCCCCGAATCGCTCCAGCATCTTGCGCAGGTAGCGGGTACCCAGCTGGATATTCGTCTCTGGATCCAGCAGTTGGAATGTCTGAAAGTGCGTCATGCCCTCTTCCCGCGCCATCGCTCTGCCCACAGAAGGCAAAAGCTGCATCAGTCCATACGCGTTCGCGTACGAAACAACCGACGGATTGAACTCCGACTCCTGCCGGATCAGCGACGCCACCAGGTAGGGGTCCAGATTGTTTCTGGCGGATTCAGCCTTGATCGTGTTCCAGTAGGGCTCGGGATAGAGGATGTGCCAGTAGGGCAGCGGAATCGCGCTGATCGGAGCCGCTGCGGCATATGGCAATGCCCGCTTCAGCGCCCGCAGCGCCCGGAAGTTCTCGCCATACGACGCATAGATCTGCGCCTCGGCCAGCGCGCTCCACGAGCCGGAGTCTGGGTCCGCGGCAATCTCCCGCGGTATATATGCGTTCAACCCGGCATTGGCCAGCAGCTTGGCCTTGGCCAGATGATCGCTGTCATCCGGGAAACTCCCATCGAGCGGTGGCACCACGGGCGCCCGGAAGCGCTCCAGCTCCGGCACAGTCACCGGCGTCAGGTTGCCCAGCGCATCCAGCCGCTTTCTTGCCATCTGCGCGTAAAAGTAGTGGCGATACACCCGTATCACCGTGCGATAGTTGGCCGCTGCCCGCGCCGGGTTGTGGTCCAGGCTCTCATAGAGCCGCCCGCGCCAGTAGAGCGCCGCCGCCGTCTCGGTGTGATCGGGATACAGCCGGATCTGCTCATCGAACAGCCGCGCCGCATCCGTATACAGTCCCTCCCGATAACTCAGCCATCCCGCGCGCCAGTGCGCCACCGGCGCGTAATCATCCTGCGGAAAGCGCGTTGCCAGGTCCCCGTAGTACTGCACCGCGCGCGCATAGTCCCGTTTCAGCAGATACATGTTGCCGCTGGAAAACAGCGCTTCCGCCAGCCATTCGCTATGCGGAAAGCGCGTCTGCATCTCCGTCACGATGCTTTGCTGGTCGTTCTGGTCATCGCGATCCCGCGCCAGCTCCATCAGCAGATACAGCCGTCGCGCGCCGTTGTCGTCCTGCGTATCCGGCAAGGCTCGCACCTCGGCTGCCGTCAGCCGATTCAGTTTCAGGTCGCACGCAGCCGCCGCAACGGCAAAGCTGTTGCGCGCCTGCTCATCCAACCCCATCTTGCGGGCCAGCGCATGATATTGTTCGCTTGCCTCGTTGTACCGGTGTCCCCGGTAGTAGGCATCGCCCAGCCTGTGCAGTTCCGCCACGGTCAGTTGAGCCTCTGCTCCCTGCTCGGTCAGCCGCGCCCGCGCCACCTTGGCCTCTTCCGTCAGCGGGTGATCCAGCAGCAGATCCTTGAAGTCCTGAATCGCGGAGGTCGTCTGCCCTAGTGCCAGTTCCACTTGCCCGCGCGCCAATTGGTACCCCGGCCTGCTCGCCGCCGGTCCCCCGGCCGCTGCCGTCAAAACGCGCTCTGCCCCCGCTGTGTCCTTCAGACCCAGTAGAACGTTCGCCTCCAGTTCCGGGGTCTCGGCGACAAAGATGCTGTCGGGATAGCGCCTGGAAAAGCCGTTCAGCAGCGATTCTGCGGCAGCGTCATTCTCCGCCTCGTGATCCGCCTTCGCCGCCAGAAAATCCGCATAGTCCGCCAGCAGGCTGCCCGTGCTGCGCGCCTTGCGCAGGCTCGCCGCCGCCTCCACATATCGCTTGTCCAGCAGATACGCATTGCCCAGCGCCAGATACGCCGCCGAAGCTACCTCGCCCGTATGCTTCTGCGCATAGGCCGTCACCCCCGCGTACGCCGCCGGAGTACGCATCGTCATCAGTTGCTGCGCCATCGGACGCAACTCCTCTGACGCCACAAACGCCTTCCGGATGCGCCTGCCCCGCGCCGTCGGGCGGCGCTTCTGCCGCCGAGTGACCTTCTTTCCCCTGCTCTTTATCCTCTTCTTCGCGGCCTTCTTCTTGCCGGCCGTCGTGCCGGTCGTCGTCTTCCCCGAGCTGCCCGAGGAACTGTCACCAGCCGGAAGTCCTGCCACCGGGGCTGTCGCAATCAGGGCCGCAAGCAGCCATGCCGCCATGCGAGCCGGAAAGAAATGCGGTTTAAAAATGGATACGGCCCTCATAGATTCACTTTAAGCTGCTTCCGTACTGTTCAGACGTACTGGAACCAGTGACGTTACCGCCTTGCCCGGCCCGCTCGTCCCATTCCTGCCCTTGCCCTAGGATGCCTAATTCCACATTCAATTTGGTTTCTCGCTCCCCGTCCGTTAAACTGGTCTCGCAGATTCCGGGAACAAAGTTTCGCGCGGCAACCACGGAATTTTCGCAACCAACCGCCATGTCGACCATCCAACCTATTGCAGGAGAAGACGAGAAGCACCCTGACATCGCCCTGGTCGAACAGGCGCGAAGTGGGGACGTCTCGGCCTTCGATACGCTGGTTCGCAAATACGAGCGGCAGGTATTCCGAATCGCGCAGCACATCACCCAAAACCGCGAAGACGCGGAAGACGTGATGCAGGATGCGTTCCTGAAGGCATACGAAAAGCTCGACCAGTTCCAGGGGAACTCGAAGTTTTACACATGGTTGGTTCGAATCGCGGTCAACGAAAGCCTGATGCGCCTGCGCAAGCGGCGAACAGGGAAAATGGTCTCCATCGACGAGGACGTCGAGACCGAGGAGGGCAGTGTTCCTCGCGACCTCGCCGACTGGGCTCCCGATCCCGAGCAGAACTACAGCCAGACCCAGCTCGCCGAAATTCTGCGCAAAACCATTCAGGGATTGCCGCAGGGATTCCGCATCGTCTTTGTCCTTCGCGACGTCGAAGGACTTTCAACCGAGGAGACGGCCGAAACACTCGGCCTCAGCATCCCGGCCGTCAAATCGCGCCTGCTCCGTGCCCGGCTGCAACTGCGCGAGCGCCTCAGCCGGTACTTCCGCCGGAAAAAGAGCCCCAAGGCTACCGGAGTTGAAAAGTGACCTGCACTGAGTTTCTTGCCCTTCTTGACGACCTGATTGACAACTCGGTGACCGCCGAGACCCGCGCTGAGCTGGAGCGCCATCTGCACGGCTGCGAGCATTGCGAGGTCACCCTCAACACCACCCGCAAAACCATCCAGATCTATCGCTCGCACGAGATCTACGATCTGCCCCCCAGGCTGCGCGAGCGCCTCCACGCCGCCATCATGTCCCGTTGCAAAAAAGGCTGCTGAACCGCCGCAAAGTTCGCCAGTTTCAATTCCTTAGATATCCATCCTGCTTCGGACTCCTCTTTCGCAAAATCTCTTGCGTCTGCCACAACTTTCTTGCGAAAACCTCGTCCTTGTTTACAGCAAGCCCAGAGGGCCGTTCCCCAACGGCGTATCCAATCGTTCGAGAGAGCCGAGAATGCAGCATCTTCAATCGCCCATTGTCGCGGTCCTGTGTCTCAGTCTTGTCTGCCCTTCCCTTGCACCCGCACAGCCGTCCGCGTCACCACGGGCCAGCTCTGACGCGCGCCCGGCCTATAAGACCAGCCAGATACAAGGGGATCAGCGCATCCTTCACGCTCTCAACCGATTCACCTTTGGCCCTCGTCCCGGCGATATGGATGCAGTCCGCGCCATCGGTCTTGAGGCTTGGTTCAACCAGCAACTGCATCCGGAATCCCTCGATCAGTCAGCCCTGAACGCCCGCCTTGCTCAGTTCCCTGCCATGCAGTGGAGCACCGCCGACCTGCTGTATCGCATGCCCAGTAACGCCATAATCCGTCAAGCCATCAATGGCCGGTTTCCGATCCCGAAAAGCGGTGCTCTCCAGGCCGTTTATGAAAACCAGATCTATCGCGTTGAAGCCCGCCAGCAGCAGATAAAGGCAATCTCTCCCTCCCCGCAGCAACCCGCAGCAACTCCCGGCCCACCCAGTCCCGGCATGAGCATGAATGCCGACGCCGAGCGAGCCGAGAATCCTTCCCCCATGAGGAAGGAGCCCGCAAACAACGCCGGCAACACCGGCAATGCGTTCGATACACCCCTCCCCACACCAATCGATCCTGCCTTCCTCCAATCGATCCTTGCGCAGCCGCCTCTCCAGCGCGTCGCCACCCTGGCAGCCATGCGGCAGCCGCATTTCGGCAACCTCCTCCACGCGTTACGCCCGCCCCAGCGCGCCGCCCTTATGGCCGGGCTTACGCCGGAGCAGCAGGAGCTTCTCGGCGATCTCGAGAATCCCCAGCGCCAGGTCACAGAGGAACTCCTTGCTCAGCGTCTTGCCCGCGACATCTACTCAACCGCCCAGTTGCAGGAGGTGATGACCGACTTCTGGCTCAATCACTTCAACATATTCCTGCACAAAAACGAGTCGATGCCTTACTACCTCGCCAGCTATGAGCGCGACACCATTCGCCCCTACGCGCTGGGCAAATTTGAAGATCTGCTTGAGGCTACTGCGCACAGTCCAGCCATGCTGCTCTACCTCGACAATGCCAGCAGCATCGGGCCCGATTCCCGCGCCGCGGAACGCGCGCAGGCTATTGCATGGCGGCGGCCATCCAATTCGCAAAAAGCCCCCGAAGGCCTCAACGAAAACTATGCCCGGGAGCTGATGGAGCTGCACACCCTGGGTGTCAACGGCGGATACACACAAGCCGACGTGATCCAGGTGGCGCGCATCCTCACCGGCTGGACCGTCGATCAGCCGCAAACCGGTGGCGGATTCCTCTTTAACCCCAATCGCCACGAGCCCGGCAGCAAAAAAGTGCTCGGCGAAAAGTTCAAGGACGGCGGCGAGAAGGAAGGCATCCAGTTGCTTCATCTGCTCGCCACCCGCCCAGCCACCGCGCAGTTCCTCAGCCGGAAGTTGGCAGAGCGATTCGTAAGCGACAATCCTCTGCAGCCGCTCGTCGATCGAATGGCGCGCACCTACCTCGCCAGTGGCGGCGACATCGCATCAGTATTACGCACACTCTTTCACTCGCCTGAGTTCTGGTCCACCGCCAGCTACCAAGCCAAGGTAAAGACCCCCATCGAATTCGTAGTCTCGGCCGCACGCGCAAGCGATGCAGACATCACCAACTTTGGCCCATTGGCCAACGCCCTTCGACAGATGGGCATGCCTCTCTATGGCTGCGTTCCTCCCAGCGGTTACAGTTGGCAGTCGTCCGAGTGGGTCAACACCGGCGCGCTCGTCGATAGAATGAACTTCGCCCTGGCCCTCGCAGCAAACCGGTTTCCCGGTGTGCGAATCCACTGGAATCCTTCAGAGCCATCCGGCGACCCAATGCCAACACCCGAGTCGGAAGAGGCACGTCTTGAAACACAGATCGTTCCCGGTGGCATCAGCATCTCCACTCGCTCTGCGCTTCT
Organism: Acidobacteriota bacterium; assembly: GCA_021781495.1. Classification (GTDB taxonomy): domain Bacteria; phylum Acidobacteriota; class Terriglobia; order Terriglobales; family Acidobacteriaceae; genus Telmatobacter. Next base: position 6,636 of record JAJXWS010000105.1, read on the forward strand.
GCAGCAGTTTGAACAACAGAACGCGCAGGCAATGCCCACAGCAGAAGAGCATCCCGTCTACGCGCAAATTCAGCCAAATTTCAATCCCCGAAATGCCGGCCTGATAGAGCGCAAGGATCAGGTACTCGCTGGACTTCTACTTGGTTCGCCAGAGTTCCAGCGCCGATAAAAGGAGGTCACCCATGCAAACAACGCGTCGATTTCTTCTCCGCAACGGTGCCCTGGCTCTTGCGGGTACCTCTGCGTTGCCCGGTTTTCTCGTTCGGCAAGTCCTGGCGCAAGCAGCGCCTGCGCGCAGGCAGCGTCTCGTCGTCGTCTTCCAGCGTGGCGCGGCAGACGGGCTGAATATCGTCGTCCCCTATCGCGAAAAGAACTACTACTCGATGCGCCCCAGCATCGCCATCCCTCAAAAGCAGGTCCTCGATCTCGACGGCTTCTTCGGCCTTCATCCCTCGCTCGCGACCATCCAGCCGCTCTTCAGCCAGGGTCAACTCGCCCTCATCCACGCTGTCGGATCACCGGACATGACGCGATCCCACTTCGACGCGCAGGACTACATGGAATCCGGTACGCCCGGAGTAAAGAACACGCGCGACGGCTGGCTCAACCGCGCCATGCAGGCGCAGGATCTGCGCCGTCACAGCGCTCACACCACCTTCCGTGCCCTCGCTCTTGGCGCTGACGTCCCACTCACGCTCGCCGGAAAGATTCCCGCCATCGCTCTCAACAATGTCAACGGCTTTACGATTGGTGGTCGCGGGCCGGCTCTCTCCCCAGCGGCCAGCGCGTTTCAGGCCATGTATGCCGATACAGGCGACCGCATCTTCCATACCGCCGGCGATGAAACCTTCGACGCCGTAGCCATGCTCCGTGCGGCCAATCCCGCGCAATACACTCCCGCCCCAGGCGTCGTGTATCCCAACTCGGAATTCGGCAACAACATGCGTCAGATCGCGCAGTTGCTCAAAGCCAACCTCGGCGTCGAAGTCGCATTCACAGACGTCGGCGGCTGGGATACGCACCACGATCAGGGCAGCGTTAACGGACAGCTCTCCAACCGCCTTCGCGATTTCTCTGACTCCATCGCCGCCTTCTGGCGCGACCTCGGCGACAACGCGGAAGACGTCACTCTTGTCACCATGTCAGAGTTCGGCCGCACCGCCCGCGAAAACGGCACCGGCGGCACAGATCACGGCCACGCCAATGTCATGTTTGTATTGGGCGCAAGCGTGAAGGGCGGCAAAGTCTACGGGCACTGGCCCGGCTTGGCGAATGAGCAGCTCAACCAGGGCCGCGATCTGGCGCTTACCACCGACTACCGCCAAGTCCTCGCGGAAGTG
>JAJXWS010000032.1 GCA_021781495.1 Acidobacteriota bacterium
ACTCGTCAGGAGCCTCGATTTCGACCTTCATGACCGGCTCTAGCAGGCAGGGCTTGGCCAGTTCCATGCACTTGCGGAAAGCAAGGCGGCCCGCCATCTTGAACGACATTTCGTTTGAGTCCACGTCATGATAGCTGCCGTCGTAGACGGTCACCTTGAAGTCAACGACCGGATAGCCGGCCAGGTAGCCGCGCGCAGCAGACTCGACGATGCCCTTTTCCACGGCAGGAATGAACTGCCGCGGAATGGCTCCGCCGAAGACCTCGTTGGCAAACTCAAAGCCGCCGCCGCGGGCCAGCGGCTCCATGCGAATCTTGCAGTCGCCAAACTGCCCATGGCCGCCGGTCTGCTTCTTGTGGCGGCCCTGCGCGTCGGCCTTGCCGCGGATGGTCTCGCGATAGGGCACCTTGGGCGCCTTCAGCGTCACCTCGGCGTGGTAGCGCTTCTTCAGGCGGCTCACGATGGTCTCAATGTGCTGCTGGCCGGCACCGGCGATGAGGAACTCGTTCGTCATCGGGTCGCGATAGAAGCGGATGAGCAGGTCCTCCTCCATCAGCTTGTGGATTGCGGGGGCCAGCTTGTCCTCGTCGGCGCGGCTCTTCGGCTCAATGGCGTAGGTCATGGCGGGTTCGGGCATGGTAGCCGCGTCCACCAGGATCTCCGCGCCCTTCTGTCCCAGCGTGTCGCCGGTCAGGGTTTCACGCAGTTTGGCCACGGCGCCCAGGTCGCCGGCGTGCAGCTCCGGTACCTCCACCGCCTTGCGGCCCTGCATCACGCTCAGGTGTGCAAACCGCTCCTGGCTGCGGCGGGCATAGTTCTCCAGCGTGGCGTCGTTCTTGATCACGCCGCTGATGACCTTGAAGAAGCTGATGCGCCCCGCAAACGGGTCGCTCATGGTCTTGAATACGGCAACCGCGACAGGCTCCGCGTCGTCCACCTTGCGGAAGCTGATGCCGCTGTCAGAAGCCTCGGCCGAGCTGCCGTTGGCCACCGCGGCCTGCAAGGCGGGCGTCTTTACGGCGATGGGCGCGCGCTCAATCGGCGCCGGAGCGTAGACCTTCAGAAAGTCCAGCAGGTGGTCGGTCGCCATGTTCGCCAGTCCGCTCACAAACAGCACCGGGAAGATGCGGTCTTCGCGGATGGCCTCATGCAGTGCGGTGATCAGGTGCTGCTCGGGAATGGTGCCCTCGGCAAAGAACTCCTCCATCAGCTCGTCCTTGCCCTCGGCTACCAGCTCCACCAGCGCCTCATGCGCGGCCTTGGCCGGGCCTGCCAGCGCGGCGGGAATCTCGCCAATCTTGCCGCGGCCGTCGCCCCCGGCGGTATAGAAAAAGGCCTCCATCGTCACCAGGTCCACCACGCCGTGAAAGCCGTCAGCGTCTGATATGGGCAACTGCACCGGCACGCACTGGCGTCCCCAGCGGTCATGCAAATCTTCAATCAGCGCGCTCAACCCGTTCTGGCCGCCCGCCTTGGGGTGGTCCATCTGGTTGATGACCACCACGCGGGGCACGTTGGCCTCCTCGGCATACTTCCACACGCGCTCGGTCACCGGCTCCACGCCGCTCTGCGCGTTCACCACCACCATGGCCGTCTCCACCGGCAGCAGCGCGGCGCGCGCCTCGTGGGAGAACATGTGGAAGCCGGGCGTATCCACAAGGTTGATCTTCGCGCCCTGCCACTCGGCAAAGGCCACGGCGTTCTGCATGGTAATGCCGCGGGCCACCTCTTCTTCGTCATAGGCGGTCGCGGCGGAGCCATCTTCCACGCGGCCCTGCGTGGGAGTCATCTTTGCGGCATGCAGCAGAGCGGCGATCAATGTGGATTTGCCGCTGTGCGCATGCCCCACTACAGCTACGTTGCGGATCTCACTTCCCTGGTACGTTTTCATGGTGTTTCTCCTCTTGCGGTTGAAGAGCTGAGCGTGAAGGGCATGTTTGCCCGGGTCGGAAAAGCAAGCCGCGCGGCGCCCATTGCGGTGCCGCGTCGCGGGAATGCATAGGATTGCGATGAGGGGTGGCGCAGGGGCTTCGCAAAGGCGTCCCGTGAGACGTCAGCGGGTCCGAATTGCCGGGCTTGAGGGCCCAGTCTGCCGTCTTCCTCGTCCATCGGGAGAGTCTCCGGCAGGCGCCCGGCGCGGGAACAGCAGGCTTGCGCCCGGCGTCTTGCTGTAAGAACGGGATGCTATCACACGCAGAGCCGGGGCGTCCTGTGACTTGGCGCACACGCCAGCAGGCGCCGCACCCATCCTCAGAAATTCGAAAAGCTTACCAGTGCAGCACGGGCAGCAGCGCGGAGTAGTCGTCGGTCCACAGCCGCAGTCCGGGCTGGGTGCGCGGCATGTGCGCATGCGCGGCCATCTGCGGCTGCTGGAAGAAGGCCGCATCGTCGGTGAGTAGCATCCATGTGGCGGTAAACTCGCCGCGTTCGTCGTTGGCATAGCTGGTCACGCGCCGGGCCTGCATGCCCGCGGCCTGCGCCAGCAGGGCAATGGCCGGTTCAAGGTCCACATGCTGGTTTGAGATGTGGAAGGCCAGGATGCCGCCCGGAGCCAGATGCCGCCGGTAGAGCGCCACCGCCTGCGTGGTTAGCAGGTGCAGCGGAATGGCATCGCCGGAGAAGGCATCGACGACCAGCACGTCAAAACCCTGCGGCGGCTCCTGCGCCAGCGTCAGTCGGCCGTCGCCGTCCAGAATCCGTATCTGTGCGCCGGACTCGCGCAGATACGTGAAGACGTTCTGCGCAATGGGCGCAACGCCGGGGTTGATCTCATAAAAGCGGATGCGGTCGCCCGTGCGTCCATACGCGGCCAGGGTGCCCGCGCCCAGGCCAATGACGCCGATGTTGCGCGGGCGGTTCTGGCAGCAGAAGCGCAGCGCCAGTCCCACGCCGGAGTCCTCGGCGTAGTAGGAGGTCGGCGTCCGGCGTTGCTCGTCGGTGCCAAAGATCTGCGTGCCGTGCTGGATGGTTCCGTTGGTCAGCGTGCGCAGCCTGGCTCCGGGATAGCTCAGCGTCTGCTTCACGCGCAGGCTGGCATAAAAGTTGCGCACCGCGGCAATGGTGTCGCGCTGGTAGGCGATGTAAATCCACGAGAGCAGCACGGCCAGCATCACGCTGGCCGCCGACCACAGCATGCGCTGGCTCCATCCGCTGCGCCAAGTCACGGCCAGCGCCAGCAGTGCCGTCACCAGGAACGTAATGGCCAGGTCGTAGTTGAAGCGGAACAGCAGCGGCGCGGCAATGCCGATAAGGAAAGAGCCCAAAGCGCCGCCTGCGGCAAACAGCAGGTAGAAGAGCGTGGACTCCGACGCGCGCCGGGGACGCAGCGCATACGCCTCGGCATGAAAGAAGTAGCAGGAGACGAAGGTCTCCAGCAGGAAAAACAGGATGCTGATGCGCAGCGGCAGTGAGACATCCGTCTGCGCCAGCATGTAGGCCAGCCCGCCCAGCATCACCACCAGAAAGCGCGTAGCCAGCGCGCGCGAGTAGAGGCGCGGAAACTGGAAGGCGAGGATGAGCGTGATCAGGTAGACGGCCAGCGGCAGAATCCACAGCAGCGGAATAGCCGCAATGTTGGAGGTGAGATAGCTGGTCACGGCGCTCAGCTGCATGGCCGCTCCCATGGGCAGCAGCACCCACAGCAGCCGGTGGCCCAGCGGCGCGGCGGGCTCATCGGCGTCGTGCGCAGCCGCGGCCTGCGTTGCCGTGCCGGCAGCCGCGCGCATGCGCCACGTCAGGCTGGCCGCCAGCAGAGCAAACGCCACAAAGCCGCCTGCCCACACCAGCCGTTGCGCCTGCAGCGTCAAATGCGGCTCAATCAGCACCGGGTACAGCCCCAGCGCCAGCAGCGATGCCAGATTCGAAAGCGCAAAGAAGCGGTACGGCACGCCCGCCGATTGCAGCCGCGCCCACCAGAACTGCAGCAGCGGACTGGTAGCGCCCAGCACCAGGAACGGCAGCCCGATCCACACGCTCAGTGCGGCAAAGACGGTGGTGACGGGATGCTCTGAGCCTCCGCCCGCGCCACTGCCGCGCAGCGCCCATGCCGCGGCAGCGGCGGCGGCCAGCGCCAGCAGCGCCAGGTGCAGGCTCCAGCGGCTGCTGCGCGTCATCCAGTGCGCATACAGGTAAGCACACAACAGCGCTGTCTGAAAGAAGACCAGGCAGGTGATCCACACGGCAGCCGAGCCGCCCAGCCAAGGTAGCAACTGCTTGGCCGCAACCGGTTCCACCAGGAACAGCAGAAACGAGCCGAGAAAGACGGCACCGCCAAACCGCAGTCGCAGTCCGGCCACGCCCTCTTTCTCTGTCGTCATACGCCTCTACAGGCTCGCGGAGGCGGGCAGGATGTCTTCTACGTCCACCCACTGCGTGGGATAGTTGCCCGTGTAGCAGGCAGTGCAGAAGCCGTTGCCCTCGCCGCCGTCGCAGCACCGGATCAGTCCGTCGAGCGAGAGATAGGCCAGCGAATCTGCCTCAATAAAGCGCCGTATCTCCTCAATTGACTGGTTCGCGGCGATCAGGTCGCGCTTGCTCGGCGTATCTACGCCATAGAAGCAAGGCGAAATGGTGGGCGGACAGCTGATGCGAAGGTGAACCTCCTTCGCCCCCGCGCCGCGCACCATGCGGACAATCTTGCGGCTGGTGGTGCCGCGGATGATGGAGTCGTCGATGAGCACCACGCGCTTGCCCTGCAGCAGATTCCGCACCGGGTTCAGCTTGAGGCGCACGCCAAAGTCGCGCACGCGCTGCTCCGGCTCAATAAAGGTGCGGCCCACGTAGTGGTTGCGGATCAGGCCCAGACGGAAGGGAATGCCGGCCTCTTCCGCATAGCCAAGGGCGGCGGTCACGCCGGAGTCCGGCACGGGCACCACCACGTCTGCGGGCACGCCGGACTCGCGCGCAAGCTGGCGGCCCATCTGGTCGCGGCTCTCCTGCACCCAGCGGCCAAAGATGCGGCTGTCCGGCCGGGCAAAGTACACATGCTCAAAGATGCAGCTCGACTGCGGCACACCGTTGGCGTACTGGCGGCTGGTCACGCCATCCTCAGTTACCATCACCAGCTCGCCCGGCAGCACGTCGCGCTCATACTCGGCGCGCAGCAGGTCAAAGGCGCAGGTCTCTGAGGCAAATACGATGGTGTCCGGCCCGTCCGCATTGCGGATGCGCCCCATCGAAAGCGGGCGGAAGCCTCGCGGATCGCGGGCGGCAAACACGCGGTCGCGGGTCATCATCACGATGGAGAAGGCGCCTTCCACCTGCGAAAGCGAGTCCGCAATGGCGTCCACCAGCGTGCCGGCCCGCGAGTGCGCGATGAGCTGCACAATAATCTCCGAGTCGGATGTGGTCTGGAAGTAGGCTCCGGCTCTCTCCAGCCGCGAGCGGATATTGCCCAGGTTCACCAGGTTGCCGTTGTGGGCAATTGCGATCAGTCCCTTGGTGGACTCCACGCGGATCGGCTGCGCGTTCAGCAGCGCGGAGTCGCCCGTGGTGGAGTAGCGCGTGTGGCCAATGGCCATGCGCCCGGGCAGCTTCTGCAGCACGTCGTCCGTGAAGATTTCTGAGACGAGGCCCATGCCCTTGATGTTGGCCAGGTGCTGGCCGTCGGCCGTGGCAATGCCCGCCGACTCCTGCCCGCGATGCTGCAAGGCATAAAGTCCCAGATACGCCTGCCGCGCTGCGTCCGGATGTCCGTGGATGGCCACGACGCCGCACTCCTCGCGGAGCTTGGGATCGGCGTCCCATTCCATGCGGCCCTGCGTTTCCATGTCCACGTCCGTTGTGTCTGCGATCCCCGGAACCCCCTGAAACAGCAGCCGGATCATGCGTTCACCTCGTCGTGGAGTGCCGCTTCAAGCGAGTTGCTCCACGGCCTGCACAGCTCGGCCAGCGGCGCGGAGATAAACGCGTCGCTGTAAACCTTGATCTCCAGCCTGTCTCCGCCCGTGGTGCCGATGCGCGCCACCTGGTATCCGAAGTGGTCGGCCAGCTCCTCAATCTGCGCGATGCGGCTGGGGTCCGCGGAAAGAATCATCGTCGATGCCGGCTCGGCGAAGAGCCCAAACAGCGGATGCACCATCAGCGACTGCTCCTGCTCCACCGTGGCTCCAATGCTCTTCGGGAACGTGGCCTGAGCAATCGCCACCGCCATGCCGCCGTCAGAGACATCGCAGGCGGATTGGATCAGTTGGCGCTCGCCCAGCTCGACCAGCAGCGTGTGCAGGTCTGCCTCCGCCTCCAGGTCCAGCGCGGGCGGTTGGCCCCATACGGTGCCCAGCACCACCTTGGCATACTCGGAAGAGCCGAACGTGATCAGCTCGGCGCTGGCGTGGATCTCCGTGGGGGCATCCTCTGAGACGACAACCGCCTCGGTGCCCAGAACGCCCGGCGCAACGCTCGACGTGGCGTCCGTTGGCTCCGGATGGAAGGGCACGTGCAAATTCGGATCCGGCTCCTCGCCAAAGGGAATCGGCCACATCAGCAGAATTGCGTCCCCGGGGCGCTGAAATGCCGCCGGCACAGCCCTCGTCACGTCATCCAGAATGCCCACGATGCCCAGAACCGGCGTGGGATAGATGCCCTCGCCGCGGGTCTCGTTGTAGAGCGAGACGTTGCCGCCCGTGATGGGCGTGCCAAGCGCGGTGCAGGCCTCCGCAATACCGTCAATGGCGGCGGAGAACTGCGCCATGATCTCGGGCTTCTCCGGATTGCCGAAGTTCAGGCAGTTGGTGGCGGCAACGGGCGTTGCGCCGGTTGAGGCCACCTTGCGCGATGCCTCGGCCACGGCGTGCATCGCGCCCAGCTTGGGGTTCAGGTAGGACCAGCGTCCGTTGCCATCCAGCGCCATGGCCAGGCCGCGCTCGTGGCCCGGCGTACCGGTGCCCTTGATGCGCATCACGCCGGCCTCGCCGCCGGGGCCTTGCACGGTGTTGGTCTGCACCATGGTGTCGTACTGCTCATGCACCCAGCGCTTGGAGCAGATGTTGGCGCTGCCCAGTATCTGTTTCAGGTCCGCCGTGTAGTCGCGATCCTCGACCAGCTTGGCCTGCGCTTCCTCCGTCGGCTCCAGCGGCAGAGGACACTGCCACGTCCCCACCGGGCGACGATACACCGGCGCCTCATCCGTCAGTGACTGGTTGGGAATATCGGCCATCAGCACGCCATGATGCCGGATGCGCAGTCGCGGCTCCGGAATCACGGTGCCCACGATGACGGCGTCCAGACCCCACTTGGCAAAGACCTTCAACACCTCGTCTTCGCGGCCGCGCTCGGCCACCAGCAGCATGCGCTCCTGGCTCTCGGACAGCATGATCTCGTAGGCGCTCATGCCCGTCTCGCGCTGCGGCACATTGTCCAGCTCCACGTCCAGACCCACGCCGCCGCGCGCGCCCATCTCGCAGGTGGAGCAGGTCAGGCCGGCGGCGCCCATGTCCTGAATGCCGACAATCGCGCCCGTCTTCATCGCCTCCAGGCAAGCTTCCAGCAGCAGCTTTTCCATGAAGGGGTCGCCCACCTGCACGTTGGGCCGCTTCTGCTCCGAGCCTTCCTTGAACTCCTCGCTGGCCATGGTGGCGCCGTGGATGCCGTCGCGGCCGGTCTTGGCGCCCACATAAATAACAGGGTTCCCCGTGCCCGTGGCCTTGCCGTAGAAGATTTCGTCCTTATGCACCAGCCCCAGCGCAAACGCGTTCACCAGCGGATTGCCGCTGTAGCAGGGCTCAAACTTGGTTTCGCCGCCCAGGTTGGGCACGCCAAAGCAGTTGCCGTAACCGGCAATGCCGCTGACCACGCCCTCCACAATGGAGTGGTTCTTCGGCACCAGTTCCGGCTCCGGCGAATCCTCCGTGCGGATCGGCCCAAAGCGCAGTGAATCCATCACTGCCAGCGGCCGGGCGCCCATCGTAAAGATGTCGCGCAGAATGCCGCCCACGCCCGTGGCCGCGCCCTGGAAGGGCTCAATATAGCTGGGATGGTTGTGGCTCTCAATCTTGAAGGCGCAGGCCCAGCCGTCGCCCACGTCAATAATGCCGGCGTTCTCGCCCGGCCCCTGCACCACCCGCTCGCTCCGCGTGGGCAGGCGCTTCAGGTGCACGCGGCTGGACTTATAGGAGCAGTGCTCGCTCCACATAACGCTGTAAATGCCCAATTCCGTTAGAGATGGGACACGCCCAAGAGCTGCAAGAATGCGCTCGTATTCTTCCGGCGTAATGCTGTGCTGGGCCAGCAACTCCGGGGTGACGACAACAGGCTCGGGAACGGCGGCGGATGTGGCGTGGTTGGTCATCGCGTATGCCACCATTGTCGCACGGAAGACGCTTTCCGGTGCCACCCGGCAGGGCGCCGGGCAGGGAATCCGGGGGCTCCACCTGGGCCACCCGGCCCCGACAAAACCGGGCCTGAAACTGGCCCAAAGCGCTTTGGAATCAGCTCGAAGCGGGTCCGAAGCCGCAGAACCGGCCGCCACCGCGCCCGCCCGGCCAGCGGCCAGCGGACCACCGTGCCGCGAGGGGAAGCCAGCCGAACCCAGCGCAGCCTGCCAGCCGGAGAAACCGGACAAAGTGTTCGTCTTGACAGGCCCCGGGGGCAGGCTTAAAGTTGGCTCAACGCGGAATGCATACGTATACATGAACACGTATACACCCGCTGCGAAGCCAGCGTGCCCGCATGCTCCTTCGTCGCAGGCTCTGCTTCCACGCATGGTTGCGATGGCCATCCTCCGAGCAGCCTCGCAGGCATGCTGCGGGATTCGTTCCGTCACGAACGAGTCCTCGGGCTCCAACTCCTGTCTGGCTGAAGATACCCTGACACATTCAGCCGGCAGGAGTGCCGTACTGCCAACTGCGGAGGGCTCCGTGTCGAGGGCGAAGACTCGCACCTTCGTCCTCGACATCTTTTCCGCGCCTCACGTATAGTTTGGTCCAGCCGGCCCCGGCAAGGTACTCCATTTGTGCATACGCCAACCGCTGAACTCAGCCCGCTGGGCCTTGCCGTCATCCCCGCCTATTTCCTGACCACCCTCGTCATCGGATGGCTCTCCCGCCGGCGCACTGCGAATGCGGGCCAATATTTGAATGCCAGCCGTTCCATCTCCATGGGTGTGGTGGCCGCGTCGTTTCTCTCCGCCAACTGCGGCGCGCTGGAGATCGTGGGCCTCAGCGCCATGGCTGCCGAGTATGGCGTGCAGGCCTTTCACTTCTACTGGATCGGCGCCATCCCCGGCATGGTCTTTCTTGCCCTCTGGATGATCCCCGTCTACAGGCAGAGCGGCGTGCACAGCGTGCCGGAGTATCTTGAGGTGCGCTATGACCGGCGCGTCCGGCTGCTGAATGCCTACGTCTCGGCCATCGTGATGCTCATGCTCTCCGGCATCAGCCTCTATGCCATGGCGCAGGTACTGCATGTGCTTGTAGGCCTCCAGTTCTGGGTCGGCGCGCTCATCTCCGCCGTGGTGGTGCTCGTCTACGTGCTCATGGGCGGCGTGCGCGCCACCATCTACAACGAAGTCTTTCAACTCGTGGTCATGGTCGCCGGCCTGGCGCCCATCTTCGTGCGCACCGTGGGCATTGTCAAAAGCGGTGCGCCGCTGCCGGGCATGCAGGGCCACCTGTGGAGCCGTCTTCCGCTGGTGGATCCGCATGGGCAGATGGACCTGACCGGCGTGATGCTCGGCCTGGGCTTTGTGCTCAGCTTCAGCTACTGGGGAACGGACTTTGTGCAGATTCAGCGCGCTCTGGCAGCGCGTACCCTGGCAGAGGCGCGCCAGGTCCCCTTGTGGGCCGGCTTCGGCAAGCTCGCCTTTTCGCTGTTGGTGGTCATTCCCGGGCTCGCGGCCATCCACACGTTGCCGCAACTGGGCACCGTGCAGCGCTTCGATCAGGCTCTGCCCGCCATGATGACCCTCTTCTACAGCCCCACCCTGCTCGGACTCGGGCTCACTGCGCTGGTGGCCAGCCTCATGTCCGGCCTTGCCGCCAACATCTCCGCCTTCGCCGCCGTCTGGACGCAGGACATCTATCGCACGCATCTGCGCCCCGGGCGCACCGAGCGCCACTACCTCTACATCGGCAAGCTCGCCACCATCGTTGCCATGGGGATCGGCATTGCGGAGTGCACCAGCAGCTTCTACTTCAGCAACCTGATGGAGCAGGTGCAGCTGATCTTCTCGCTCTTCGGTGCGCCCTTCTGGGCCATCTTTCTGCTGGGCATGACCACGCGGCGCACCACCGCCCGCGGCGCCTTCCTCGGCTTTCTCTGCGGCGCGGGCGTCTCGCTTGCGCATGAGTCCGCCGTAATGCTCCGGCTTATCCGCTACGGCAGCATCATGAACGCCAACTTCCACATCGCGCTCTACAGCTTCGGCATCGCGCTGGTTGTGGCCTCGCTGGCCAGTACCGAGCCCGAGCGCGAAACAGCGCCGCAGCCAGCCCCCATGCGCCTGACGCTGCGCGAAGGGCTGCGCGGCGAAAAGATCGGCAGGCTGCTCGTGCTCTCCGCACTGCTGCTTGCCATCTGCGCTCTTCTCAACTTTGCCTGGCGCTGATCCCGTTCATGTGCGCGTTCGGGGCGCCGGCCCGGTCGACTCCCGCTCTACCAGCAGCACAGGAACCGAAAGCAGCGGTCCGCGCGTGCCCACGTTTTGCTGCAGCTTGCCCAGGGCCTCCAGGCAGCGCTCGGCCATCTCCCGGCGCGCAACTGCGACAGTGGTGAGCGGGGGAAACGCCGCCTCACCGAGCAGAATCCCGTCAAAGCCCACCAGCGACATCTGCGTCGGTACGCCGATGCCCAGCGCATGCAACGCGCGCAGTGCGCCCAGCGCCGTCAGGTCGTTCACCGTCATCACCGCCGTTGGTCGTCGCTGCTGGCGCAGCAGAGAGCGCATGGCCGCATCGCCGCCGTTCACGCGGTAGTCCCCCGCGCGCACAAAGCGTGGCTCAAAGCGCAGTTCGGCCTCCGCCAGCGCCTGTTGAAAGGCCTGCAGTCGAATCTCTGAGGTGCGCAGCCCTTCGGTGCCTCCAATGAATCCGATGCTGCGATGTCCCAGCGCCTTCAGCCGCAGCACGGCCTCGCGGTAGCCATCTTCAAAGGCGATGGCCACATCGGCGCAGCCCTTCTGCGCGCGTCGCCGGTCGATGGTCACAATCGGAATCTGCTGATTGAGGATCGGCTCAACGGCGCGCGTGTCCACCTCCGACGCCATCATCACAACGCCATCCACGCGTCGCATCAGCATGCGCCGCACCGTGTTGGTCAGCTTCTGCTGGCTCGATTGTGTGGTGGCCACCAGCACCTCGTGATCCTGCTCCACAAACACATCTTCAAACTCCAGCAGAAACTCCGGGTAGAAGGGATTGGTCAGGTCCGGCAGGATGATGCCGTACGTATTGCTGCGCCCGTACTTCAGCGTAGTGGCCGAAGGGTTGGGGATGAACCGCAGCTCCTTCAGCGCCTTGCGCACGCGCTCCGCCGTCTCCGCCTTCACCGCGCCGGAGCCGTTCAGCACACGCGAAACAGTAGCGGTGGAGACGCCCGCGCGCAGGGCAACGGTACGCATATTGCGGGCAATCTCAGGCGGCTGCGAACGCACAGGGAACTCCTCCGAAAATGATGGTAATCGTTTGACGCGGCCGTGTGATGCCGGTACCATCGTGAGTTTGTGTGTACGTGTACATGGCTTGCCACTGCGGCGTCCCTTCAGAAGTACGCCACTGGCAAACGGCCACCGCTCAATCCGGACATCCGCCACCGCGCCGCACGTGCAAACCCAGGAGAGTCGCCCATGATGCGCCATAATGCAAAGCAATCTCTACTGCACGTCAGGCCGCTCACGGTCGCCTGCCTGTTCGCCGTGGCGGTCGCGGCCCACGCCGCAGCCTCCGCGCGCCACACCGTGGCAGTGGTCGGTCAGCACTTCGTGGTTGATGGCAAGCCGCTCCAGATCATCGCCGGCGAGATGCACTACTCGCGCGTTCCGCGCGCCTACTGGCGTCAGCGCTTCCGCATGGCCCGTGCCATGGGGCTCAACACCATCACCACCTACGTCTTCTGGAACCTGCATGAGCCGCGCCCCGGCGTCTTCGACTTCACCGGCCAGAACGACGTCGCCGAGTACATCCGCGAGGCGCAGCAGGAGGGCCTGTACGTGATCTTGCGGCCCGGCCCCTACGTCTGCGCCGAGTGGGATCTGGGCGGATATCCCGCCTGGCTGCTCAAGGATCCCCATCTCGTGCTGCGCAGTCGCGACGCCCGCTACATGGCCGCCGTCAACGCATGGTTCACCCGCCTGGGCAAAGAGATCGCGCCGCTGCTGGCGCAGAACGGCGGGCCCATCCTCGCCGTGCAGGTGGAGAACGAGTACGGCTCCTTCGGCGATGACCACCAATATATGGAAGACGTGAAGGCCGCGCTCCAGCGCAGCGGCATGGGCGCCGGCGTGCTCTACACCGCCGATGGTCCTGAGCAGCTACCCAAAGGTTCGCTGCCGGAACTGCCCGCGGTCATCAACTTCGGCACCGGCGAAGCCCGGCAGGCCTTCGCCACGCTCGACAAGGAGCGCCCCGCATCCCTGCGCATGACCGGCGAGTACTGGGATGGCTGGTTTGATCACTGGGGCGAAAAGCACCACGTCACCGACGGCCCCAAACAGGCCGCCGAACTCGACTGGATGCTTCGCCAGGGCTACTCGGTCAACCTCTACATGTTCCACGGCGGCACCAGCTTTGGCTGGATGAATGGCGCCAACAGCGACGGCAAAAACTACCAGCCGGACACCACCAGCTACGACTACGACGCGCCGCTCAGCGAGAGCGGTGAACCTGCCGCCAAATACTTTCTCTTCCGCGACGTCATCCGCAAGGCCACCGGCATCACTCCGCCCCCGGTGCCCGGCCGCGCCGCTCCGCGCAGCTTCCCGGTCTCCATGGGCGTGGAGACGGCCTCGCTCTGGCACAATCTCCCGCAGCCGGTCGAGTCCGACACGCTGCTCACCATGGAAGATCTCGACCAGGCCTACGGTTACATTCTTTATCGCACCAGCCTGCAGCCCGGCATGGGCGGCGACCTCGTCCTGAACGGCCTGCATGACTATGCGCAGATCTACATCAACCAGGAACTGGTGGGTACGCTCGACCGCAGGCTCGGCCAAACGCAGCTCAGCCTGCCCGTCGTCCGCTCCGCCGCCACACTCGACATCCTCGTTGAGAACAGCGGCCGCGTCAACTTCACCACCGCCCTTCGCGGCGAGCGCAAAGGCATCACCGGCGGCGTCACGCTCGCAGGCAAGGCACCGCAGCACTGGCAAATTTATTCATTGCCCATGCGGCAGCCGTCCTCGCTGCGCTTCCTGCCCCAGTCCTGCAGCGGCCCGTGCTTCTATCGAGCCAAGATGCAGGTGGCCGCCCCGGCAGACACCTTTCTGGACACGCGCTCGCTGCACAAGGGCGAGCTCTGGATCAACGATCGTCCGCTAGGCCGCTTCTGGTCCATCGGGCCGCAGTACTCGCTCTATCTGCCAGGCCCCTGGCTCAGCAAAGGCGCCAACACACTCATCTACTTTGATCTGCAGGGCGGCCCGCAGGACCACGTGCATAGCGTTCCAGCGCCCATTTTCGAGCGGCCCGCGCCCACGCGCAAGCCGTAGCGTCATACCAGACCATCAGCGGCGAGTTCACTCCAAGCGGCCCGCGCAAGCCCCGGCCGCTGCCCGCAATGGTATGCTTACAACTGGCACGTATCGCTGGAGACTCCTCCAGAAACAGGGCCGGGATGGCGGAACTGGCAGACGCAGCGGACTCAAAATCCGCCGACCCTTGCGGTCATGGGGGTTCGACCCCCCCTCCCGGCACCAAAGTGCTCCAGCACCCAGACAAACAGTCTTCCTCCGCAGCCAGGCTCTTTCGCAGCCATGTTGAGGGCCGTGTGTTCCCCGGCCGCGCGTCCGGCAGCGGCGCCTGCGCGGCGCCGTGCCGCTGACAGCCGTTCAATGCGACTTCAGTTTTATGCTTTCCGTGTATCGTGCGCGTGATATGCAAAGCATTCGTGAACCACGGATTTTCCGTGCTAATCTTCTACCGACTATGCGCCGGATGTTTGTTCTGCTCTTTGTCTTTGCAGCCGTATCTCTTCAAGCCCAGAAGTTTGTTCCGAAGTCCATCCAGTTCCGTGGCGATCCGGATTACACGAACAAAGAACTGATGGTCGCCGCCGGCCTGAAGCATGGCGAGACGCTGGACTATGCCGGAATGAACGACCGGTCAAAGCGGTTGCTTGCCACCGGAGTCTTCGCCACGTTGGCGTTCAAGTTCGACGGCCAGGATCTGATCTTCATGCTGACTCCGTCGACAGACCTGGTCCCGGCGCGTTTCCAGAACATCCCGCTCAAGCCGGGAACGGATCTCGACGCGTATCTGCGCAGCCAGGTGCCGCTCTACCACGGGCTGGTGCCAACGGAAAACGGGCTGATGGAAAGTGTCCGAGTGGCCCTAGAAAAGCTGCTGGCCGAGGAAGGAATCTCGGCCACGGTTGCTGCCAACACGGGCGCGGATGTTGCTACCCATAAAGTGAATGTGGTCGTTTACTCCGTCACATCCCCAAAGGTCATCGTCGGAGATCTGCAGCTCAGCGGCGTTTCTGACGCGCAGCACGCAAACATTCAGGGTGCGCTGAACAAGCTGGCGAATCAACCCTTTGATATGACCAGCTCGGAAAGCGATCTGCAACGCGCTGTGGAGGATGCGTACCACCGACTTGGTTATGCTGCCGTAAATGTGAAGGTTGCAGCAGCCGGCGCTCCGGTCATTTCCGCGGACGCCGTTCGGATTCCCTTTTCTATTGCGGTGCAGGAGGGTCGAGTTTACAGGGTTGCCTCAGTCAAGCTTCCCGATGGCGCGCTGCTTTCACCGGACGACGTAAACAAGATCTTTGCGGATCGGCCAGGGGAGAAGTCGCAGGCTGCGCGCCTTTCTATTGTTCTTGGCGCGCTGTCGCTGGCCTACAAAGCCAAGGGCTATCTTGACTGTTCCTTCACGCCGCACGCGCAGTTCGACGACGCCGCCGGAACAGTGAGCTACACGGTCGATGTAGATCCGGGCCCGGTGTATCACCTTGGATTCGTCAAATTTGACAACGTGACCGATCGATTGCGAAATCTGCTGATGCGATATTGGCAGATGATGCCCGGAGACGTGTTCGACGAAAATTATGTGGCGGACTTTCTGCGCAAGGCCATGGCACAGGACCCCACGCTCCAACGGTCGCTGGTTGGCGCGAAAGAATCCTTCGACGCCACCGCCGACCAGCAAGCGCACACGGTGAATGTGGTCATCCGGTTGAGCCGGTAAGTTCCATTCGGGTCGCGGCGGGCCCCGCTGCAAAGATTGGTTGGCTCGGGGATTCGCCTCTGAAAAGAAAGTGGTTGGGGGCGCTGCTGTGCGATATCACTGACGAGCGTACCGCAAATCACTGCACTTCAGCACTAAATGGATAGACTTGGGCCAAGTTGTGCCCAGATCACCTCGACCCGGCTGCCGCATTGTCGCGTGAGTCAGTGATGAGGTGGCCAGGATTGCGTCGCGAGTCGATCATGACACAGCGAAAAATTCCTGGTGACAGCGTCAGGTCGCTGCACACCCGGCTGCTTGGATCGCATGGGGCACGAGCAGGGCAGATGGTGCCAGAGCTGGGAGTTAGTTTCTCTCAGCCTTCTCCGGGAGGAAGGAGCTGAGCCCATGAAAACCCTAAAGATGATGCTTGTGGTTGCAGGCCTGTTCCTGGCTGCTCCCTTGTTCGCCCAGCGGGGTGTCCAGTCTGATATCCCCTTCGATTTCTATGTTGGGAATTCCCAACTGATGCCGTCCGGGACCTACCAGATTACGCCGTGCGCTGCTAACGTGGCTGTGGTTCGCAACTGCGATAGCGGGGTGTCCGTCTTCCACTTGACGCACCCCAGCGGCAAGGAAGACAAGGTGCGGGGCAAGCTGGTGTTCCACAAATACGGCGACAAGTACTTCCTGAGCGAAGTGCTGGGCCCGGCGTACTCAACCAGCGTGGTTCTCCCGCTGGCGAAGAACGAGAAGAAGGTACGGGCAGATATGGCGACGGTAACCGCCTATGAAACCATCACGGTTCCAAAGGAGGAGGAAACCAAGCCACCGAAGCAATAACGACGGCCGGCCAGGTCCGCCCCGCTGCAAGCAATGCGTGTCCCAGGTCTCGCTTTCGAGACCTGGGATCGCGTCCCCAAGCTACCTACAACCATAGAAGAAAAGGGGAGAAAGCGGAAGATTCCAGGAAAGGTCGAAATGGTCGGGACGGGCAGATTCGAACTGCCGACCCCTCGCACCCCAAGCGAGTGCTCTACCAGGCTGAGCCACGTCCCGACACAATGGAGCCGGCTCGGGTGAGCCGGCCTCCGGGGTCTTGATCAGTTTACACCAGCAAAGCCCGTTCCGCCGCGGGTTGCCGGGGATTGTCTTGCACGCTGCGCAGATTTTGCGCCGCGCCTTGTCCAGTGCAGCGGTTCCGGCCCTACTGCGACGGCGGAACGTACTCCTGCGGCAGCGCCGAGCCCTCGCCAAAGAAGAACATGTCCATCTGTTCCACCAGGAACTGCTGCGCCTGCGGGGTCCAGGGCTGCAACCGGTACTCGTTCAGCAGCATCTTCTGCCGATCCACCCACTCGCTCCAAGCTGCCTTGGAGACGTTCTTGTAAATCTTCTGTCCGAACTCGGAGTCGAAGGGTGGCTCGTCCAGCCCCTCCATCTCTTTCTTGTAGCGAACGCAAAAAACCGTATGCGCCATCGTTTCCGCTCCTGTCTTCAATTGTATGGGATGCCATGGCCTTTCGCCGCTCCGGGGCGTGGGCGTCTCAGAATGTGCGCGCGTTCGGCGGCCCGCTGCCGCCGCAGGTGCCGGCGCGGCCGTCCGTTCCCAGCCGGCTGCTTGCCGTCCGGCGGCGCGCAATATTCGCGTCACAGCCACTTCAAACTCCGCAACGATCGGGGTAATATGGTTGGACAAGTTCCGGCAGGCTATCTGTAGCGCATCCGCGTCGAAGGAGGGCTATCTCCGTGCGGCTGATGCAGCGGGCTGGCCACGATTCCACCTTCAGGGGAGCACCGATGGCGGATCAGAGTACATCCACGCACCAGTCCGTGATGCAGGACAAGATCGCGGGGGGGCTGGCTTACATTACGGTCATTCCGGCGGTGTACTTCCTGCTTACGGAGCCCTACAAGCGGCGTCCCTACGTTCGCTTCCACGCCTGGCAGGCCATCTACTTCGGGATTGCATGCGTGGTCATCAGCGGGATTCTCGGCGTGGTGATTGATCTGGTGCCGGCGCTCAGTTTCCTGGCGTTCGATCACTTCCCGCTGGTCTCGCTGGCGCTGGTCATCCTTTGGATT
The DNA here is from genome assembly GCA_021781495.1 of Acidobacteriota bacterium. GTDB lineage: Bacteria > Acidobacteriota > Terriglobia > Terriglobales > Acidobacteriaceae > Telmatobacter. The sequence continues at coordinate 17,400 of JAJXWS010000032.1, forward strand.
GTCACGCTCATCAAGGCCTTCAACGGCGAGTGGTACAAGCTGCCCATCGTGGGGCAGATGGCCGAAAACCGGTCCGGCCGCTAAACAGCAAGCGCAGACACGAAATTCGTTTCGCGGCCTGCCTCAGCGGCGAGGCCGCTTTCCGCCTTTGCGCGGCATCTTCCGCGTTTGCCCGGATCGCTCCCGTTTCTTTGCGGGCCGTGCTCCGCGTCGCGCGGCGGGCTTGCCCGTCAGCGGCAGCCCCTCCTCCACAATGGAGAACTGCAGCTTGCGCTCCTGCGCCAGAATGCGGTCCAGGACGACCTGCACGCGGTCGCCCGCGCGAAAGCGGCGGCCCCAGCGCTCGCCCACAATCTCATGCGTGTTTTCGCGCCAGGTGTAGTGGTCGTCGCGCAGGGAGTCAATGGGAACCAGCCCCTCCACGAAGAGATCTGTCAGCTCCACAAACAGCCCGAACTTGGCCGGATTCAGCACCAGCGCGGCAAACTCCTCGCCCACGCGGTCCTGCATAAACCGCACCTTCTTCCACTCCACCAACTCGCGCTCGGCGTCTGCGGCGCGGCGTTCGGTCAGGCTGGTCTCCTCGGCAATCTGGGCCAGCTCCGCCTCCGGGATGGGCGGCTCGCCGGCCAGGCCTTTGCCGGGGATGACCGGTTTTGCGCGGTGCACCACCATGCCTGCGAGCCCCTCGTTGGGGTGGGTCCACGGAGACTTGTGGCGGTCTTCCGCCACCTCGCCGCGGCCCGCAACGCCTGCGCGCAGCAGAGCCTTGGTAATGCGGTGCACAATCAGGTCAGGATAGCGCCGTATGGGCGACGTGAAGTGCGTATACGTGGGCGCGGCCAGGGCAAAGTGCCCCTCGTTCGTCTCACTGTAGCGAGCCTGCCGCAGCGAGCGCAGCATCAGGTAGCTGAGGATGCGCTCCTCCGGCTTGCCTTCAATGCTCGCCGCCAGCTTCTGATACATGCGCGGCGTAACGGCAATGTCTTCCGGAACCTCATGCTGGCGCGCATTGCGGCCCGTGCGCTGCGCCTCGCGGCGGTCGCCTCGCGTGACCACGCGCCGCACCGGCAGCGCGCCCAGTCCCAGCGAGTAGCCAAAGCTGGCGGCCAGCTCCTCAAACTGCACCACGCGCCGCGGGTCCGGCTTCTCATGGATACGGTAGAGCGAGGGCACGCCCATGTCCTCAAGCCACGTGGCCACGCTCTCGTTCGCGGCCAGCATGAACTCCTCAATCAGCCGATTGGCCCAGGTGCGCTCTGCCCGGGTCACGCCGCGCATCTGGCCCTGCTCGTCAAACTCGATTACCGGCTCCGGTAGGTCAAAGTCGATGCTGCCGCGCTCCTCGCGTCGCCGGTTCATCTTCACGGCCAACTGGTGCATGCGCTCAAACTCCGGCACCAGGCCTGCGTAGCGTGCGCGCGTGTCGGCGTCGCCCTCCAGAATTGCGTGCACATCGGTGTAGGTCATGCGCTCCGCCGAGCGGATTACGCCCTCGACGATCTCGTAGCTCGCAATGCGGCCCTCCGGCGTAAGCTGCATGATGCAGCTCAGCACCAGCCGGTCCTCGCCCGGGCGCAGGCTGCAAATATCCGTCGAGAGCTCCTGCGGCAGCATCGGAATGGCGCGATCCGGAAAGTAGACGCTGGTTCCGCGCAGCCGCGCTTCCAGGTCCAGGTCCGTACCGGCGCGCACATACTCCGCCACGTCGGCAATGTGCACCTGCAGCTCGTAGCCGCCGTCGTCGCGCTCGCGCACCAGCACGGCGTCATCAAAGTCCTTGGCCGTTTCGCCGTCGATGGTCACAATCGGCAGCGCGCGAAAATCGCGGCGGTGCTCCACCTCGGCGCGGTCCAGATGCGCCACCGCGCGCGCCTCGGCCAGCACGCGATCGGGAAAGATGCGCGGCAGCTGGTGCTTGCGGATCATCATCTCCACGTCCACGCCGAAGTCGTCCGGGTCGCCCACCACCTCCATCACGCGCCCGATGGGGGGACGGGTCGGCGTGGGCCAGCTGGTAATCTCCACGTCCACCACCAGACCTTCCAGGTCTTCGTACTCTGCATGCGCATGGGCCTCCGCGCCCAGCACGCGATGCGGCGTTGCTGCGGGCTCCGCTGCGGGCAGCTCCTGCCCCGGAGGAATGAGGATGTGCTGCGACATGCGCTCGTCAAACGGGACGACGGTGTGTTCGTGCGTCCGCCCAGCCCGCGCATAGTGGAAGATGCCCACCACCGTGGGATTGCGCCGCTCCAGCACGCGCGCAATGCGGCCCAGCCTGCGGCCATCGGCGCGGGGAGGCTCCATCTCCACCAGCACTTGGTCGCCCTGCATCGCTCCGCCTATCTCATTGGGTGGGATAAAAACATCCTCTGTGACCGCGCCCTGGCGTGGATTGGGCCGCACAAAGCCGTAGCCGTCCCGGTGCAGGTCCAGTCGCCCGGCCACCAGGTTGTCGCGCGAGCTCAGCGGCCGGTGGACGGTCCAGACCTCGCGATCCAGCTTGGTCAGCTCGCCGCGCACCGTCAGGCGGGCAAGCTGCTCCAGCAGCAGGCGCCGCTCCCGGCCGCCGCCCAGTCCCAGCTCGCGCACCAGTTGCTTGTACCCGGCCTTGCCGCCGGGCGAGCGGGTGATCCGCGCCAGCAGTTCCCTGTCGGTCATAGCTCAAGAGTAGGGCAGGTTCGGCTTTCGTGGCAGTGAGCCGGGCCGCTTGCGGCCGGTTTTTTCTGCCTGGAATGTTGTCACAGTGGGTAACCGGGGGCCTGCCGGGGCTGCCCACTCGATGAACCTGCCTGTGACGTCATACAATAGCCCCAGTGATACGCTCGGGCCCGCCGGCCAGCGAAAGCATCCCACCTGCCATGGCATGCAACTGTATGTGTGCAGAGTGTCCGGCAACCCGCAGATTCAGGTTCTTTTGGGCCCAGGCTAGAGGCCCCTGCCTTGGCAACCCAGTCCGACCAGGACAGAAAAGGAAACTTCGTTGAGCGCTATGTGGAAACCCTCCCAGTCAGGATCGTCCGTTTCTCCCACCCCAACACCCGCCCCGGAGCCGGTGCGCCCCACGCCGCCTGCCCCCGCCTATGAGCCGCCCGCGGCCCGTGCCGCCTCGCCTGCCACCGGCGAGCAGGCCACCATCGGCAAGAGCCTTTACATCAAAGGCGAGATCAGCGGCTCGGAGTCGCTGTTCATTGACGGCAAGGTGGAGGGCAGCATCAACCTGCCCGGCAACCGCGTTACCGTGGGCCGCAACGGCCAGGTCTCGGCCAGCGTTACCGCGCGCGAGATCGTTGTGCTGGGCAAGGTGCGTGGCAATGTCTCCGCCACGGACCGGGTCGACATCCGTGCCGAGGGCGCGCTGACCGGCGACGTGGCCGCAGCCCGCATCAGCATCGAGGACGGCGCCTTCTTCAAGGGCGGCATCGACATCCGCAAGCCGGACTCGAAGTCCGCCGCGGCTGCCGAGGCTCCCAAGCCCACCACCCAGGCCTAGGGGCAACTGATACCGCTCCATCGCAAAGGCTCCTGCGCAAGCGGGGGCTTTTGTGCTTTTGCACCTGCTGGCAGGAGACGACTACGCCAGTCCCAGCCGCTTGCGCGCCACGCGCGGCAGCGCGGAGCCGGCTCGCGTTAGCACGCGATCCGCAATCACCAGCCAGAGCGCCGAACCCAACAGCAGCACGAGCAGGTCGGTCCAGCGGCTCTGCCGCGGCAGATGCGCGGCAAAGGCATGCACCAGGTAGCCGCCCAGACCGTCCAGCAACAGCCACACCGCCGCTCCGCTGGCGACGCCGGCAGCCAGGCAGCGGCCAAGCTCGATATAGTCCAGGCTGGCCAGTGAGACCATGCGGCGCTTGTGCAGCAGTGCGGCGATGGTGAGCGTCTGCATGGCAATGCCAATGTCCGAGGCCACGGCCAGCCCCATTGCGCCCAGTCCGTGATACAGGCCGGAGTAGATGGGCAGCGACACCACCGTGACCACGGTGCCCGCGGCCATGGGCAAAAAGGTGTTGCCCGCCGCATAAAACGCGCGCGCATAGATGGCCTGCGCCGACCACAGAAACATGGAGATGGAGAAGACGGCAAAGTAGGCCGCGCACTGGTGCGAGTCTGCCAGCGTGAAGCGCCCGCCGACAAAGAACAGGTCAATCATCGGCTTGCCCAGCACCATCATGCCCGAGGCAACCAGCAGGCCCATGCATGCCACGCGCGAAACCGAGTCCGCCACCTCTGTCGCAAACTCATAGTGCTGCTTTTTCGTCCACAGGCTGGCGAAGAACGGCATGGAGGCTGCGCCTGCCGCCTGCGCCAGCACGGCCATGGGAGCGGTAAACAGCTGCTTGGCGTAGCTCATCAGCGACACCGCTCCGCTGGTGCCGGAGGCATAGTGGGCGATGATCCAGCTATCGGCCGTCACCAGAGAAACGCCCGCCATGAGCGGCAGCGACAGGCGAACCCACTCGCGCAGCCCTTCGTCATGCCAGTCCAGAATGGGCCTGTAGTGCGTTCCGGCGCGGCGGGCAAAGTAGGCGTTCAAAAAGAACGGGCCAAGGAACGCGCCCGCCACGGTGCCAAGCGCCAGTGAGGCCACGCCCATGTGCCGCACCAGCAGCACGCCGCCCACAATGGTTCCCATGCCATAGATGAGCGGAGCCACGGCCTGCACATTGAATTGCTTGCGTACCAGCAGCACCGCGCCAAACACGCCCCCGGCAAAGAAGAACAGCTGCGCCGGCAGCAGAATGCGCGTGAGCGAGACGCACAGCGCTGCCTTGGAGTCATCAAAGCCGGGGAACCACCAGTGGATGTACCACGGCGCAATGATCTCCGCCAGCAGAATGGCCGCGCCCAGCACAATGTACATCGTGGTCAGAATCACTGAGAGCGAGCGCTCGCCCTCGGCCTCGCGGCCGGAGTCGTGATAGCGCGTGAGGATAGTGACAAAGGTGATGGAGGCTGCCCCGCCCACAAGGAAGTACGAGATCATGTCCGGCAGCACAAAGGCGGCGTTCAGCGCGTCGGCCTCCATGCCCCGGCCAAACAGCCACACAATGTATTTGACCCGCACCAGCCCGATAATCCGCGACAGAAACGTGGACACCATCAGCACCACGGTTGCGCTGAAGGCGGAGTGCGCATGCGACGGGCGCAGCATGCTCAGCGCTCGCGCCCAGCGGGACCGGGGAGCGCTCAGCGGCGTGGCTTGGTGTGTTTCGTTCACTGGTGTTGATTCTACTTGGCGGCCCCGGGCGCATAGCGGGCGCGTATGCTGGTGGGCAGGGAGGAGATCGATGAAGGCGTTGCCGATTCTTGTACTTGGGTTGACCGTGAGCTTTGGAGCCGTGGCGCAGACCGTTCACGGGCGCGACGGCATTACGCTGCCCGCTCCGCCTCCGGTCAAGGCCGAGCCGGTCATCGACAACTACTTCGGCACCCACATCGCGGACAACTACCGCTGGCTGGAGGACTCCAAAAGTCCGGAGACACGCGCCTTCCTCGAAGCGGAGAACGCCTATACCGACCGCTACTTCAAGCAGGCGCGCCTTCGCCCGCAGGTGGTGGAGCAGCTTGACGCGCTGGAGAGTGTCTCCGAGTGGTCACTGCCGGTGGAGCGCGCAGGCAACTACTACTTCCTCAAGCGCCTGGCCGGTGAAGGACAGGCCTCGCTCTACGTGCGCCGCGGCTGGACGGCGAAGGACGAGCGGCTGGTGGACCCGGCCATGCTGAGCCGCAATCCCAACACATCGCTGGCGCTGGAGGATGTCTCCCGCGACGGCTCGCTGGTGGCCTATGGCGTGCGCGAGGGCGGCGCCGATGAGACCACCGTGCATGTCTATAACCTGAAGACCGGCAAGACGCTGGAGGACACCCTGCCCAGCGGCCTCTACTGGTCTGTTCACTTTACGCCCGATGGCACGGGGCTCTTTTATACGCGCACCAACCGCGAGGGCACGCTGCTCTACCAGCACGCGCTGGGCAGCCGCGTCTCGCAGGACACGCTGCTTTTTGGCCGCGAGTTTCGCGGCGAGCCGCTCAGCACGAACGATCTCTTCATGGCGCACGTCACCGACGATGGCCGCTACCTGGTGGTGACCATCGGCCGCGGGGTTCCGGCCCGGCGTGTGGACATTGTCTATCGCGACCTGACCAGGCCCGGATCGCCGTTCGAGGTGCTGGTTTGGGCGCTCGACTCGCGCTTCTCGGCCGTCTACGCCAAAGGCGCCTGGTATGTGAAGACTGACTACAAGGCGCCGAACGGGCGCATTCTGCGCGCAGACCCCGGCGTGCTGCCCGATGCCTGGACCACCATCGTGCCCGAAGCGCAGGAGGCCATCGACGATTTCTCCATTGTGGGCGGCAAGCTCTATGTGGAGCGCCTGAAGGACGTGAAGGCGGAGACCGGCATCTACACGCTCGCCGGCAAGCCCGCCGGCACGCTCGACTATGACGGAATCGGCTCCGTCTCTGCCCCGCGCGGCCGCACCACGGACCGCTACGGCTTTGTTCGCTTCGACTCGTTCATCCAGCCGCCCACGCTCTATCGCATTGACACGCTGACCGGCAGGCGCGAGATCTTTGCGCAAACCAGGGTTCCGTTTGATACCAGCCAGTATGAGCTACGGCAGGTCTTCTACACATCCAAGGACGGCACGCGCGTGCCCATGTTCATCGCCGGCAAAAAAGGCCTGAAGCGCGACGGCACAGAGCGCCTGCTGATGACCGGCTATGGCGGCTTTAACGTAAGCATGACGCCCTACTGGAATTCCCAATATGCGTGGTGGATGCAGCAGGGCGGCTGGTTTGCGCTGCCCAACCTGCGCGGCGGCGGCGAGTATGGCGAGCACTGGCACGAGCAGGCCATGTTTGCCCACAAGCAGAACGTCTTTGACGACTGGTTCGCCGCGGCGCAATACCTCATCGACAACAAGTACACTTCGCCCGCGCACTTCGCCATCACTGGCCGCTCCAATGGCGGCCTGCTCATGGGCGCGGCCATGACGCAGCATCCCGAGCTCTTCGGAGCCATCCTCTGCGGCTATCCGCTGCTGGACATGCTGCGCTACCACCAGTTTTTGCAGGGGCCGCACTGGATGACCGAGTACGGCTCGTCCCAGGATCGCGACCAGTTTGCGTATCTGCTCAAGTATTCGCCCTACCAGAATGTCAAGCCGGGCACGGCCTATCCGGCCATCCTGTTCTTTACCGGCGACAGTGACACACGCGTCGATCCGCTGCATGCGCGCAAGATGACGGCGCTGATGCAGGCGGCCACCTCCAGCGGACGGCCCATCCTGCTGCATTACAGCCTCAGCGGCGGCCACTCCGCCGGCGTGAGCGTGGAGCAGAAGGTGCAGGACGACGCCGACCAGCTCACTTTCCTGTGGACGGAGACCGGAAAATAGCCGCTTTGTGCCAAATAGGGAACATCGGCGGCTATTGCTCATTCCGGTACACTTGCGTCACTCCTTTACGCCATTCTTGTCTACTTCCTATACAAAGGATGCGAGACCGAAGCATCAATTCATGCCAAGGTCTCATCTGTGTCTTTGTGTGGTGCTGTTTCGCCAGCGACGGGCGCAGAGGCAAGTGGCCCATCCGCCGTGCGCGCAGCGCGGAACATGGGCCTCTTCCGGGACAAGCAGAATCCACGGTTGCAGGGCGAGGCCAACGCATTCGTTATGGTGCAAATGGAGTTTGAGACCGTTACGGAAAAGCGGCAGCAGGAAGCCGAGAGGCTGGCCATGCTCAACTCCAGCGGCATTCTCGATACCGGACCCGACCCCACCTACGACGCCATCACCCGTCTGGCGGCCGAGTATTTCCATGCCGACGTGGCCCTGCTGGGCTTTGTGGACGCCACCCGCATCTGGATCAAGTCCTACTGGGGCGAGGTGGTGCGCGAGCTGCCCCGGGCTCACTCCATCTTTGAGACGATTCTGGAAGAGGATGGGGCGGTCGTCATCCCGGACCTCGCCCACTACGCCCGCTATCGCAGCCGTCGTCCGCTGCTGCGGCACCTGGATGTCGGTTTCTTTGCCGGGGTTCCGGTTCGTTCCGGCAACGGCAGCATCCTGGGCGTGCTCACCATCTTCAACCGCCGCTCCCGGCCCAGCCTGAGCCCGGACGAGCTGCAGATGCTGCAGAACCTCGCCTCCATGGTGGCCAGCCAGCTGGAGTTGCAGCGGCTGCGCAAGGCGTTTACCCGCGAGGATGCGCGGCGCACCAGCACCACGCGCCGCACGAGCGCCACCCACTCCTGGCCGCGCAGCGCCGATCTGAGCCGCGCGCTGGATCACCGCGAGTTCGAGCTGTTCTACCAGCCGGAGGTGGAGCTGGCCACGCGCAGGATCGTCGGCATGGAAGCGCTCATTCGCTGGCGCCATCCGGAGCGGGGCCTGCTTTCGCCGGTTGACTTCATCCCTGCCGCCGAAGAGACCGGCCTGATTCTGCCCATCGGCGACTGGGGCCTGGCCGAGGCCTGCCGCCAGATTCAGGAGTGGAACCTGGAAGACCCGGCCAACCAGTCTCTGCGCGTCTGCGTCAACCTTTCGGCCCGGCAGTTTTCCCGCGAGGGCCTCGCGGACCACGTAGAGTCGCTGCTGTTGCAGTCGGGCACGTCCAGCCGCCAGCTTGGGCTTGAGATGACCGAGTCCAGCCTGATACCCAACATGAATACCGCCACGCAGGTGCTGGACGGCCTGCGCAGCCTGGGCATCTCGCTGCTCATGGACGACTTCGGTACCGGCTACAGCTCCCTGAACCACCTGCATTCGTTCCCGTTCGACGTGCTCAAGATGGACCGCTCGTTTGTGGCCCGCATGACGGATGGCGACCAGCCGCTCCAGATTGTGCGGACCATCGTGGAGCTGGCGCGCGTGCTGGGCATGGATGTGGTGGCGGAGGGCATTGAGACGGTTCGCCAGTACCGCATGCTGCGGCAGTTGGGCTGCCGCTACGGCCAGGGATACCTCTTTGCCCGGCCCATGACGGCCGAGGAGGTTACCGGGCTGCTGCGTCTGCCCGGACGAATCCTGCCCGAGCCCCGGGAGCTGCCCCCGGAGCTGCTGGCTTATCCGGCGTAGACCGTCCCGGCCTGCCTTCTACCCCACCTCAAGCACCAGGCACTTCAGGTACTCCGTCTCCGGCAGATTCAGGATGACCGGATGGTCGGGCGCTGCGCCTCGGCGCTCCAGCAGACGCACGCGCCGGTGCGCGTCGGCGGCCGCCGCGGCCACGGCACCCTCCAGGTCTGCCCAGCCCACGTGGTGCGAGCAGGAGCAGGTGACCAGCATGCCGCCCGGACGCACCATGCGCAACGCGCGCAGATTCAGCTCCTTATAGCCGCGCAGGGCACCCTCCACGGCGCGCTTTGTCTTGGCAAAAGCCGGCGGGTCCAGCACGATGGCGTCAAACCGCTCGCTGGCATCCGACCAGTCTCGCAGCAGCTGGAAGGCATCGGCCTCCAGCCAGTCCACCTCGGCCTTCAGCCGTGCCCGGTTGGCCTCCGCGTTGCGCTCGGCCACCTCCAGCGAGGCGCGGGAGGCGTCCACGCCGGTAACGCGGCTGCAGACCTGCGCCAGGTGCAGCGCAAATCCACCCTGGTAGGTGCACACGTCGAGCGCCCTTCCGCCCGCCACTCCCAGCCGCTCGGCCCAGTCGCGGGCTGCGGCATAGTTCAGCCGCTGGTCCAGGAAGGCTCCCGTCTTCTGCCCCGCGTTGGCGTCGTAGTGAAAGACCAGCCCGTTCAGCCGGAATTGCGTGCTGGTGGCTGGCGCAGCCGGGTCCGCGGCCCACAGGGGAGCAAGACCGGGGGCAGACAGCCCCTCGAGCTCGCGCATGCGCGGGTCCGGGCGTTCCAGGATGCAGGCAGGATGCAACTCCTCCCGCAGCACGCGGGCGCAGACGTTGCGCACCGTGGGCGAATCCAGCCCCTTGGTCAGCAGTTGCAGCAGGATCAGGTCGCCGTATTTATCCACGACCAGGCCGGGCAGTTCATCGGCTTCGCTGAAGCAAAGGCGGCAGGCATCCGTCTGGCTGTCCAGCATGGGCTTGCGGCGCGCAACCGCCCGGCGCAGCCGCTCTTCCAGCAGGACCATCCAGCGGGCTTCGTCCACCAGCTCCCGCGAGACCAGCCGAAGCGCGATCTGCGAGGCGGGGCTGTAGAGCGCCGTGCCCAGCAGCAGGCCGCGGTTGTCGGCCACCGGCAGCAGGGCGGGCGTGGCTCCCTCCGGCGTCACAAGCGCCTCCACGTCCGAGGCGTAGACCCACAGGTGCCCGGCCCGCAGGCGGTCTGCCGCGCGGCGGCTGATGCGGGCGCCGGGGGCGGTTTGCGGAGTGTGCTCCGGGGCGGCGGACGAGACGGGCCTCGCTTGCGGCTCGCGGCCTTTCTTCGGCTGCGACGAGGGCCTGGTCTTGCGGCCCGGCTCGAAAGGCGCTTCGGATTTGGCCGTGCTGTGCGCCGTCCCTGGCGCCTTTCGGGGGTTGGCAGGTTTGGATGCGTGCGGCTTGGTCATGGGCTCCCTCAGTGGTCTGGTTCCAGGCCGGGAGCGGACCCGCCGCCCTTACTTTGCCTGGATGCTCTGCAGGTAGCGCGTCAGATTGCTGATTCTGAGCTGCTTTTCCTGGCTTCTTGACTGGCCCATCTTACCAAGGATCGGTCCCCAGACGGGCATTTCGGCCGAGCCATGCGCCGGCACATCGGCCCCGAACTGCAGCACACCAACGATGTGAGCCTCAGGGAACTTGCCCTGGTTCATCCGGGCCAGAGTGGTCAGATCGGTCGGCTGCTTCTTCAGCGCAGATGCGGCAGGTCCATTGCCCTTGCCGTCCGTGCCATGGCACGGCGCGCAATAGTTGGCATACATCTGCTGACCGCTGGTGGCAGCCGTTTTTTCCACCGGGATCACGACCTTATTGGGTTTCTGTTGTGCATAGCCGAAGCTGGCGGCGACCGCCACGGCAAGAGCTGCAAGGGAGAGGTGCTTCCACATAGGTTCCTCCGTTCTTCACCTTTACTCCGCAGGGCACTTTACTCCTGTTACGGGGCGCTGCTGTGATGGAAGGCACACCTGCCGGTGCATTACGGTGTCATCGAATCAGCGGCAGGGCTCCCCTGCAACCTCTGCATTCCCGGCGGCCTCAGACGGGCGGCTGTCCAAGGGCTTTTCTTCGCAGGAAAAACACCTGACATATAATGAAGCATGGCGACAGTCCGGCAAACAGTTCCGGAGGAGATCTCCAAGACGCCCCCTGCAACCTCGGGGCAGGCGTCGCCTGTCGCTCCCGCCCCGCAAAACCAGGCTCACGCCCAGGAGACGATTGACCAGCGCTTTCAGGCGCTGCTGCGCCATGTGCAGGCCAACCGGCCCAGCGAGGATGTGACCATCATCCGCAAGGCGTGGGAGTTTTGCGTGCAGCACCATCAGGGCCAGCTGCGCGCCTCCGGTGAGCCCTACGTGATTCATCCGCTTGAGGTTGCCGAGGTGCTGGCGGAGATGAAGCTGGACGCTACGGCCATTGCCGCGGGCCTGCTGCACGACGCCGTGGAAGACACCCCGGCCACCAGCGAAGAGATTGACGCAGGATTTGGCGACCAGGTGGCCCACATCGTCGAAGGCGTCACGAAGATCGACAAGATCCAGTTTGCCAACCGCGAGGACCGCCAGGCCGAGAATGTGCGCAAGATGCTGCTGGCCATGGTCACGGACGTGCGCGTGGTCCTGATCAAGCTGGCTGACCGGCTGCACAACATGCGCACGCTGGAGCACCTGAAGCCGGAGCGGCAGGAGGCCATCGCGCGCGAGACGCTCGACATCTACGCGCCGCTGGCCCATCGCCTGGGCATGGGCAAGGTGCGCGGCGAGCTGGAGGACCTTGCCTTCCGCTACACGGACCCGGTCAGCTTTGAGCAGCTATCCGCGGCGGTGGAGGCCAGGCGCGTCGAGGGCGAGCAGTTCCTGCGCGGCGTGGAAGACACCCTGACCGAGCAGCTCCGCGAAAACAACATCTCCGCCCGCGTGGAGTGGCGCATCAAGCGCCTCTACTCCATCTTCCAAAAGCTACAGCGCACGCGCGGAACCTTTGACCAGGTGTATGACCTGCTGGCGGTGCGCGTGATTACGCAGGATGTGGCGTCCTGCTATGCCGTCTTCGGGCTCATCCACACGCTGTGGCGCCCGGTGCCGGGCCGCATCAAGGACTTCATCGCCATGCCCCGCGCCAATCGTTACCAATCCCTGCACACCACGGTGATTGGCGAAGGCGGGCACCAGTTTGAGGTGCAGATCCGCACCGAAGAGATGCACCGCGTGGCCGAGGAAGGCATCGCCGCCCACTGGAAGTACAAGGCCGGCGATGGCGTCGTTACGGCGCGCGACGAGGAACGGCTCAACTGGATTCGCCAGCTTGTGGAGTGGCAGAAGGAGATGACCGACCCCAACGAGTTCCTGAGCAGCCTGAAGATGGACCTCTATCCGGATGAGGTCTATACCTTCACGCCCAAGGGGAAGGTCGTGGTGGTGCCCGCCGACGGCACGCCGGTGGACTTTGCGTACACGATTCACACGGAGGTGGGCCACACCTGCGTCGGAGCCAAGGTCAACGGCCGCATGGTGCCGCTGCGCACCAAGCTGAACACCGGCGACATCGTCGAGATCGTCACGCAGAAGGACCACAAGCCCAGCCGCGACTGGCTTACCTTCGTCAAGAGTCCACGCGCCCGCAACAAGATCAAGCACTGGCTCAATGAGGACCAGCGTCGTCGCGCCGTGGAGATTGGCCGCAAGCTGCTGGAACGCGAAGCGCGCAAATACAAGGTCCCGATGAGCCAGATCGACGACCGCGACCTGAGCCGTATCGCCAACGAATACGGCGTGGCCACGGCAGCCGACCTGCTGGCAACGCTGGGGCAGGGCAAGCACTCGGCGCATCAGATCCTGAACAAGCTGGCCCCCGGCTATGCAGCGCAGGCGGAGGCGGAGGCGGTTCCCGAGGTCAAGCCCGGCGAAACGCCCATGTCCGATGCGGTGCGCAAGCTGCACCTCACCGGGTCCGATTCGCTGCAGGTGGAGGGGCAGAACGATCTGCTCGTCTATCGCGCCCGCTGTTGCAACCCCATTCGCGGCGAGGAGATCGTCGGCTACGTCACGCGCGGCAAAGGCGTGGCCGTGCATGCGCGCAGTTGTCCCAACGTGCAGAACCTGCTTTATGAGAGCGACCGCCGCATCGCTGTGGAGTGGGCGCGCGCGGGCGATGGCGTTGCCGGCCGTACCGCGCGCTATCCGGTCAAGATCACCGTCTACTGCGATGACCGCTCCGGCATGCTGAAGGAGCTGACCGCCGTCATCTCCGACGACGACACCAACATCCGCGGAGTCGATATCCGCCGCGATGAGAACGGCGAAGCCATCATCGAGTTTGTGGTGGAGGCCGAGGACCTGCGCCATCTGAACCGCATGGTGCTGGGCCTGCGGCGCGTCAGCGGCGTCCGCACCGTACAGCGCACGCAGAAGATCTAAGGCCTGCTGAGCACCAGCTTCCCAATCGTCGCCAGTTGCATGTTCGACGTGCCCTCATAGATCTTGCCCACCTTGGCATCGCGATAGTATTTCTCCGCCGGATAGTCGCGCACAAAGCCGTTGCCGCCGAAGATCTCCACGCACTGCGAGGCCACGCGCTCGGCCACCTGCGAGGCAAACAGCTTGGCCATGGCCGCTTCGCGCACAAAGGGCTGCCCGGCATCCTTGAGGCGGGCCGCGTTGTAGACCATCAGCTTCGTCGCCTCAATCTCCGTCGCCATCTCTGCCAGCGTGAACTGCACCGCCTGAAACTCGGCGATCGCCTTGCCGAACTGCCGTCGCTCCCGTGCGTAGCGGGCCGCGTGGCCCCAAACGCCCTCGGCCAGCCCGAGCATCTGCGCGCCAATGCCGATGCGGCCTTCGTTCAGCGTCTCAATGGCGATCTTGTAGCCCTTGCCCGGCTCGCCCAGCAGGTTCTCCTGTGGCACAAGGCAATCTTCCAGAATAAGTTCGCAAGTGCTGCTGGCGCGGATGCCGAGCTTGTCCTCTTTCCTCCCTACGCTAAAGCCCGCCGTGCCCTTCTCCACCAGGAAGGCCGTGATGCCGCGATAGCCCGCCGCCGGGTCCAGCGTGGCGAAGACGAGAAACAGCCCGGCCTCGCGCGCGTTGCTGATCCAGAGCTTGCGGCCGTTCAGGCGATAGCCCTCTGCGGTGGCTTCGGCACGGGCTTGAAGGGCAAAGGCGTCAGAGCCGGAGCCGGCCTCGCTGAGCGCGTACGCGCCTGCGGTGTCGGCTGCCAGGCGCGGCAGCCAGCGACGCTGTTGCTCCCCGGTTCCCCAGCGGCGCAGGGCGTTGATCGTCAGCGTGTTGTGCACATCCACCAGCACGGCCACGGCGGGATCAACGGTGGAGACGGCTTGAATGGCCAGCACGGCATCGAAAAACGTGCCGCCCGCGCCGCCGAGTTCCTCGGGGATCTCAATGCCCATCAGGCCCAGCTCAAACAGTTGGCGCACCAGCGCGGGAGCCAGTTGCTGCTCGTCGTCCATCTGCCGCACCAGCGGGGCAATCGCATCCTGGGCAAACTGCTGAACCGTGCTGTAGAAAAGACTCTCTTCTTCTGTGAGTTGCGTAAGCGGAGCAATGGTGCGCGCGGATTGGGACAAGGCCTGCTGCCTCCGGCCTTGGAGTGTATCAAACCGCGCCGTGGCGTCGTCTGCGGGCATGGAAAAGGGGCAGGCGCTGTGCAGCGCCTGCCCCCTGGTTTGCCCGGTAGACCGGGTTAGTTCACATTGAGTGTCAACTGTACAGAGTCGGTAACGGCGGAGTTGCTCGAGTCGGTTCCGATCACGGTAAGCGGGTAGCTGCCCTTGGCCACCACGCCGCCGCCGCCACCACCACCGCTGGTGCTGGAACCGCCGCCGCAGCCGACAGCCATGCTGGCCACGCCCAGCAGCAGGACGCAACCCATCATGGTGAGCCACTTGGCGCGCCGCTTGCGCAGCCCCAGCAGCAGGAAGCCGCCCAGCGCCGCCGCGCCGATGGGTACAGCCTTACGCGCCGGCGTGTTTGCGGGAGCCGCCGGCGTGCCACCGGAGGAAGATTTCACGAACAGATGCCTGGTTCCCGGCTGCGAGGCCGTGGTTGCGCTGCTGCACGCGCTTTGCGAGGTGTACAGCGTCAGCGTAGCCGTGGCCGTTCCGTTGGCAGGGACAGCCGTGTTGGACAGCGTGTAGCAGCCATACGTCTGCAGAGATGTGCTGGAGGTGGACAGGCTGAACTTCACCGTTCCGGAGTAGCCCAGCGTCGAGGTCAGGGTGAGGGTCGACGTACCGGAGCTGCCCTGGTTCACGTTCATGGTGGTGGGGTTTGCCGAGAGCGTGAAGCCCGGCGCCTGCACCTGCACGGAGGTTGCTCCCGTTGAGGCTGCAAAGATGCCATTGCCCGTGTACTGCGCCACCACGGAGTGTGCTCCCCCCGTCGTGAACGTCGTGGTGAAGGTGGCCGTGCCGTTGGAGCTCAGGGTGAGGGTCTGCGTGGACCCGCCGCTGCTGTACGTCGTGCCGCCGCCGTCGATGGAGACATTCACCGTGCCGCTGGAGACGGTGCTGCCACCCACCAGGGAAACGGTGACGGTGAAGGTGACCGGCACGTTGACGTTGATCGAGGAGCTGGAGGCCGAAACCGTCGTGGTGGTGCCCATCAGCGAGGTGGTGGCCGCGGGCCAGGTGGTGGCCGCTGCCAGAACGCCCAGGTCCACGGAGCCAAGGCCCGTCACCGGGTCATAGCCGGCGTTGGTGTTGTAGTGGGTGGTGCTGCCGCTGGTGCTGCTGCAGTAGGTTGACCCGGCAAGGCAGTAGTTGTTGCCGCTGGTGATGTCGTGGAACGCGGCCGCATAGGTGGTGCTGTTGGAGGCCAGCGAGTAGAGCGTGGGGTTCACCAGTCCCTGTCCCGTGGTGTAGCCACGCGCCTCGCCGATAAGGGCCAGCATGCCCGCAAAGATCGGTGTGGCAAAGCTGGTGCCACCGGCCAGCGTCAGGTAGTTGCCGCCGGAGACCGTGTCGCGGAAGCTGGCGCCGTTGGTGCAGCTGGAGGCCTGCGCCGCGGAAGTGGTCGAGCCCGTGTACCATGCGCTCGGATCGCTGGTGCAGTAGAGATACGCTACATAGTTCGGTGAAGAGAAGAGCGAGATATCCGGCACGTCGCGCTTGCCGTCTGCTGGAATGCCCGGAACGCCCGCCTGCCAGTTGGGCTTGCTGAACAGCGTGCTCACGCCGCCGCCGGTGGCGCTCAGGCCGTTGCTGCTGCTGTCATCGTTCCACGCCACCTCTGGCATGTACTTGAGAGCCGAGGAGATGAGATCGGTTCCGCTCGCAGATTGCCAGTAGGCGGAGCCGGCGGTGTAGTAGGCCGAGTTGGCCTGCGAAATCTCAGTCCCGCCTACGCCCAGGACATACGGGCTGCTGGCGGGGTAGTTCACGGCCAGCGCTTCCTGGACGGCCAGCGAGGGGCTGGTGGTGGTCGGGCTCTGGAAACAGGCCGTCGAGCCCTGGTCGCCGGATGCGGAAAGGATCGTCTGCCCCTGCGCCGAGGCCTGCTGCAGGATGGGTTCCATCTGCGTCTGGAAGTTGTTCAGCAGAGACTCGCAGGCGCCGTAGCTCACGCTGATGATGTTGGCCAGCTTCTCGTCCACGGTGAAGCCGATTGAGTCAAAGATGCCGCTGGTGGTGGTGCTGTTGCCGGTGAACACAAAGTAGATGGTGGCTCCGGGCGCAATGGCGCTGGACCACTCCAGGTCGAGGTCGGACTCGGACTCATCTCCCTGGTAGATGGTGGCGACGCCGGACGTGGGCACCAGGACCTTGATCGGATCCTTGACCGGCATCCCGGCCGCCTTCTGGAAGTTCTCCACGTCGCTCAGGCTCACGTCCGACTGGCCCATGATGGCGATGCTCTGGCCGGTGCCGTCAATTCCGGTGCTGGTCAGTGGGGCAAAGTCGTACACCGTCTTGATGTCCTGCGGGGCAAAGAACACGTTGCCGCTCAGGCTGGAGGTAAACGCCGGGCGAGCCTTCTGAATAAGGTCCGCGCTGGCCGGCAGGCGCATGGAGCGCGGCTTGAAGTCGCTGAGGTTGCGGATGCCCGCCACCGTGGAGGCAAACGCGGTGGGCAGCGAAATCTCGGTCGAAGGCGAGATGTGCTGCTTGCCGTCCACCTTGTAGTAGTGCATCTCGGTGCGGAAGGCCTGCTCCACCTGCCCCGCGGTGCCGGAGAAGCGGATGGAGTTGCGGGCGCGGGCGACAGCGTCGATGCTGAACCCCTGCTGTTGCAGCCAGCCCGTCACCTGGTCAATGTCCGACTGCGCCATGCCGAACTGCGCGCCAAACTGCTCCGGCGAGAGCCACTTGTGAAAGAGCGGCGAGGCCGGATCCTGCTGCGCCGCCAGCAGGGCATTCAGCGCCGACTGCTGCATCGGGGTGCGGTTGAACACCAGCGTCATGCCCACCATGGGGGTGTTGGCGGGCACGCGGCCGGAATCGAACTCCGGCTGGGCCACCATGGGCCGCGAACCCTTCACGGGAGCCACTTCCGCGCTGGAGATGCCGTCCTGGATGCGGGCAAGTGGGGTCTGCGCCGCAAGTGTGGTCGCCGCAAGGGCGCATGCGGCCAGCCACCCGCAAATTCCAAGCCGCTTTTGCTGGATGAGTGCAAGCAGATTCGTCATAGCCATCCTCGTTTTACAAAGGGTTAAGAGCCACGCCAGACTACCTCCGGCCAGCAAGCCGGATCGGCGAAAGGATTATTACATTTCTCCGGGGGTACGGCCGGAGGGGAATCATGCACAATCAACGCCGGCTAACCAGGCACTGCGTGTCTGCCGGGCCGGTCCGCTCCTAGACAAAATACACCTGTTCGTATGCTTAGACTCCAATTTACGAACAAAGTTGTACGAATTGCCGGAGCATTGCGGGACAAAAAATTTGGACGCTGTCGGGATAACGGACAGCTGGAGAGGGATTTAGCTGGCCGCAGGAGTGCGGGACATGAGGCGCAGCGCCGCCCGGCCCTTGCGAGGCGGAACGAAGTGGTCGCTTCGCCACGCGATGGCCAGCTTCTCCCGGCCCAGCAGTTTGCGAATCTGGCCGCGGGCATGCTCGGCCCACGGGCCGTCCTTGTCCAGCCGGATGTAGGCCTGCCAGTGGCGCAGCGCGGCACGGCGGTCTCCCTTGCGCTCAAAGGCCAGCGCCAGGTTGTAGTGCGCGTCTGCGTAGCGGGGCGAGAGGGCCACGGCGCGCTGGTAGGCGGCAATCGACTCGTCCGGCCGCTCCAGCTCGTCCAGCACATTGCCCAGGTCAAAGAAGGCCAGCACGTAT